>NZ_JBHNPP010000129.1:0-200 GCF_042436695.1 Flavobacterium sp. HJSW_4 | reverse complement strand
ATACAGGCTGAGGATTTGATAGGAATAAAGCTAGAGCGAAGCGAGCAAATGATAGTGGCTATTTTGGGGATACTAAAGTCAGGAGCAGCTTATGTGCCTATAGACTTAAGTTACCCGCAAGAGAGGATAGCTTATATAGAAAAGGACAGTAATTGTAAAATTGTTGTCGATGAGAAAATATTGGGAAGTTTTAATGATGT
>NZ_JBHNPP010000128.1:0-202 GCF_042436695.1 Flavobacterium sp. HJSW_4 | reverse complement strand
GTCAGAAGATTTCTGGCTGAATCAATTCTCAGGAGAGCTGCCTGTTTTAAACTTGCCAAGCTTTAAACCCCGCCCTTCAGTTCAAAGCTATAATGGGGAGAGTCTTACGCATGTATTTTCAGCAGCATTTTTAGATAAGTTAAAAAGTTTTTCAGAGCAACACCAATGCACTTTGTTTATGACTCTCATGGCAGGCGTCAAA
>NZ_JBHNPP010000127.1:0-208 GCF_042436695.1 Flavobacterium sp. HJSW_4 | reverse complement strand
CTATCAATTCAAGATCATAAATATCTGTATTGTAATCGATAGTCAACGCCAAGCCGTCTAATTCTGCGAAATTGAATCGTATGTCTATCTGTGATATCTTATTTGTGAAATTATAATTTTCAACTTGCAAGCCCGATAAGGATTCTTCATTTCTTAACCCAAAAACTTGAGATTGATTCTGTAATACTACCGATACATCAAACAAGGC
>NZ_JBHNPP010000126.1:0-211 GCF_042436695.1 Flavobacterium sp. HJSW_4 | reverse complement strand
AAAAGATTCGGAAAAGCTTGCGGGAATTGAAAAAGCTTTTTACATTTGCACCCCGCAAAACGGGTAAAGCTCTTTGATAGATTGGAAGAAAGATTAGAAAAATGAGGCGAAAAAAAAGCTTCAAATTTTTTTAGGTTTTTCTTGCAGGAAACAAAAAGAAGTTTTAGTTTTGCACCCGCTTTGAAACACAAGCGATACAGAATAGAAGACA
>NZ_JBHNPP010000125.1:0-218 GCF_042436695.1 Flavobacterium sp. HJSW_4 | reverse complement strand
TCGGGGCATAATATAGAGATGGATATAAAATCGTTTTATGCCAATAATCTTCCCTATACGGTTCAGTACAACGAAAGCTGCTTTAAATTCCTAAACCGTCTGGCCAGACGCTACGGGCAATGGTTTTACGACAACGGACGCAGGATTGTTTTTGGCGTTCCGGGCAGTGCAGGCGGGGAGCCTGAACTGGTCTACGGAGTCAATATGCAGAATTTTGA
>NZ_JBHNPP010000124.1:0-218 GCF_042436695.1 Flavobacterium sp. HJSW_4 | reverse complement strand
TCGGGGCATAATATAGAGATGGATATAAAATCGTTTTATGCCAATAATCTTCCCTATACGGTTCAGTACAACGAAAGTTGCTTTAAATTCTTAAACCGTCTGGCCAGACGCTACGGACAATGGTTTTACGACAACGGACGAAGGATTGTTTTTGGCGTTCCGGGCAGTGCAGGCGGGGAGCCTGAACTGGTCTACGGAGTCAATATGCAGAATTTTGA
>NZ_JBHNPP010000123.1:0-229 GCF_042436695.1 Flavobacterium sp. HJSW_4 | reverse complement strand
CACTGATAATGTAGGGGTCGGCAGTTCGAGTCTGCCCGGGACTACTAAAATCTTAAAACCGAAAAGGAAATTCTGGAAGCTGGGATTCACCAAGGAAATTAGAGAAGAATTAGAAATCTAAAATCTGAATTCTGCAATCTGAGATTGAAAAATGGGGGATTAGCTCAGCTGGCTAGAGCGCCTGCCTTGCACGCAGGAGGTCAACGGTTCGACTCCGTTATTCTCCACA
>NZ_JBHNPP010000122.1:0-230 GCF_042436695.1 Flavobacterium sp. HJSW_4 | reverse complement strand
CCACCCCACCCCCCCCCCCCGCACCCCCCCCCCACATATTTTTAATGATACGGCGAAAACCTAGATATACACATGGCCTACTACAATATTTCCATACACTACGCTCTTCTTTTTTGTTTTTTTGGGAAAATATAGCTATAATTAAATAATATTATTTGCTCAGAATAAGATCATACGTAAAACAATCCAATGACTTTTGTTGAGGAATAATTAATGAATGTTTTGTTTAG
>NZ_JBHNPP010000121.1:0-230 GCF_042436695.1 Flavobacterium sp. HJSW_4 | reverse complement strand
GGGGGCGTGTTATCCAATTAAAAAATAATAAAAATTAAAATAATAAAAAAAAAAAAAAAATTAATAAAAATAAAAAAAAAAAAAAAAAAAAATAAAAAAAAAAAAAAATAAAAAAATAAAAAAAAAAAAAAAAAAATAAAAAACAAAAAAAAAAAATAAAAAAAAAAAAAAATAAATAAAAAAAAAATAAAATTAAAAAAAAAAAAAAAAAAAAAAAAAAAAAAAAAAAA
>NZ_JBHNPP010000120.1:0-231 GCF_042436695.1 Flavobacterium sp. HJSW_4 | reverse complement strand
CGGGGTCGGTGGCACTTTTTCAAGTTGATAAATGACTAAAATAAAATAAAAATAAAAAAAAAAAACAAAAAAAAAAATAAAAAAAAAAAAAAAAAAAAAAAAAAAATAAAAAAAAAAAAATAAAAATAAAAAAAAAAAAAAAAAAAAAAAAAAACAAAAAAAAAAAAAAAAAAAAATATAAAAAAAAAAAAAAAAAATAAAAAAAAAAAAAAAAATAAATAAAAATTTTTA
>NZ_JBHNPP010000119.1:0-231 GCF_042436695.1 Flavobacterium sp. HJSW_4 | reverse complement strand
TTTTTTTTTTTTATTTTGTATAATAAATTTCTACTTATAAATCTTTTTTTATGTTATTATTTTCATTCTGTTTTTCTTTTTGACTTCTTTTTTTGTATTTGTATTTTATTTTCTTTTTTTTTTTTTTTTTTTCTTTTTTTAAATATTCGTTTTTGGTTGGGGTCCATTTTAAAAAATTTTGATTTTTTTGACATTTTATAGGAATATCACAACGCTGTACTCACTCAATGA
>NZ_JBHNPP010000118.1:0-232 GCF_042436695.1 Flavobacterium sp. HJSW_4 | reverse complement strand
GGGGGGGGGTGGTGTAAGTCACAAAAAGAGAAATAAAATAAAATTTAAAAAAAAAAAAAAAAAAAAAAAAAAAAAAAAAAAAAAAAAAAAAAAAAAAAAAAAAAAAAAATATAAAAAATAAAAAAAAAAAAGAAAAAAAAAAAAAAAAAAAAAAAAAAAAAAAAAAAAAAAAATTTTTATAAAAAAAAAAAAAAAAAAAAAAAAAAAAATTAAAAAAAAAAACAAAAAAAAA
>NZ_JBHNPP010000117.1:0-234 GCF_042436695.1 Flavobacterium sp. HJSW_4 | reverse complement strand
AAATCTTACAACACACTCATACCCACACCCACCCTCATCCCCACACCCAACCCCTCTCCCCCCCACCCCCCCCCCCCCCCCACCCCCACCACACCACCCCCCCCCCCCCCCCCCACCCCCCCCCCCACCCCCCCCGCCCCCCCCCCCCCCCCCCCCCCCCCACTACCCCCCCCGGGGGGACCCGGGACACCGCCGGCGCGTCCCAAATCCCCCAAACCCCCCCGATTGTAGAAT
>NZ_JBHNPP010000116.1:0-234 GCF_042436695.1 Flavobacterium sp. HJSW_4 | reverse complement strand
TTAAGTAAAAACAATCTATTGAATGGGGATTTAAAGCCAGAATTAAATACAATGATAATCCATCTGTTTACGAATATTATGAAAACAACGATTGGATTATTGATTTTAATTCGACCAATCATTTTGAATACAACGAACAGATTTATGCGGATTACGCGAATTACATATATCATTTAGTAAAATTAAATATTCAGGCTGTTTTAAGAAGTGAATTCACTGCCATCAATATCTATC
>NZ_JBHNPP010000115.1:0-238 GCF_042436695.1 Flavobacterium sp. HJSW_4 | reverse complement strand
GGGGGGGGGGTGTTTTTGTTAGTTTTTAAATATAACAGTAAATCAAAAAAAAAAAAAAAACAAAAAAAAAAAAAAAAAAAAAAAAAAAAAAATTTTTTTTTTTTTAAAAAATAAAAAAAAAAAAAAAAAAAAAAATAAAAAAAAAAAAAAAAAAAAACCAAAAAAAAATAAAAAATATAAAAAACCAAGAAAGTCATTTATGGAAACAAAGTAATACGCCAATTGTAAATAAAAGTTG
>NZ_JBHNPP010000113.1:0-210 GCF_042436695.1 Flavobacterium sp. HJSW_4 | reverse complement strand
CACCCACAACCCACCACCACACACCAACAACAAAAACACCACACCAAACACCACCCCCCCAACCACCAACAACCGCTCTTCCGATCTGGCGATTTTATCAATATTGATTATGTTGTAAATGACCCGAAGAAAGCTGTTATTTTATGTCACGGTTTGAACTTTTGGTATAATTCTTCAATTTCAGAACGTCTTCCTGATTTTGAAATCACG
>NZ_JBHNPP010000112.1:0-240 GCF_042436695.1 Flavobacterium sp. HJSW_4 | reverse complement strand
TTTTAAAAAAATAAAATATATTTTATTTATATTTATATATTTTTTTTAAATTATAAATATAAAAAAATTTTTTTTTTTTTAAAATTTTATCTAAATTTTTTAAAAAATTAATTTTTTTTTTTTTTTTTTTTTTTTATTCTTTATTTTTTTTTTTTTTTCTTTTTTTTCTTTTATCTACCGATTTAAATTTTTCCAATATTTAGGTTTCTTTCTTGTCCGTATACCGCCCCACCACCCCCT
>NZ_JBHNPP010000111.1:0-240 GCF_042436695.1 Flavobacterium sp. HJSW_4 | reverse complement strand
TATTTTTGATAATTGATTTTTATCTTATTTTTGTATTAATTAATCGTAAAATTTTTAAATGAATAATATACTTAAATTAATATTTTATTTTTTTTTTAATTTTAATTTTTATTTTTTTTTTTTTATTTAAAATATAAAAATATATTTTTAATTTTTTTTTTTGTGGTTTTTTATTTTTTCTAACGTGGTTTTTTAAAAATTTTTTTTTACTGTGTGCCGTTTTGGGCGGTTTTTTTAACT
>NZ_JBHNPP010000110.1:0-208 GCF_042436695.1 Flavobacterium sp. HJSW_4 | reverse complement strand
GAAGCATTTAAGTGCATTGATCTTGGCGTAACTTCGGCGTTTAAATTTGCTTTTAATACTTCAAGAATTTAAGCATTTTAATAGCAATAAGTTACACGAATATCAACAACCAAATCACAATCTGACGGAACTACATTGTGTTGTTTTCCAGCAGTAATCTGCGTTACAGTCATTTTTACAGCACATAAAACATCAGAAATATTGTCAC
>NZ_JBHNPP010000109.1:0-241 GCF_042436695.1 Flavobacterium sp. HJSW_4 | reverse complement strand
TTTGCCAAAATCGACAGCTCCCGTAAGCCTAACTGCTGCGGGCATATTATATGCCAAAGACCCACCTTCCAGCTGGCCTAATATCCAAAGTCTGCGTTGTGATGAACTTAAAGGATAAGAATCCGATTCCTGAGCCTGGGCAATAGCCACATAGTCATTACCGGTTAGCTTTTCTGATAATGATAGTATCGTTGCATTTGAAAAAAAATCTTTAAAACTTAAGATTTTACCCAATTTTTTT
>NZ_JBHNPP010000107.1:0-244 GCF_042436695.1 Flavobacterium sp. HJSW_4 | reverse complement strand
TTATGCAAAAGCACTTTGACGCCTGCCATGAGAGTCATAAACAAAGTGCATTGGTGTTGCTCTGAAAAACTTTTTAACTTATCTAAAAATGACTTGGAGAATTCATGTGCTAAACTTGCTCCATTAAAAGTTTGAACTAAAGGGCGGGGTTTAAAGCTTGGCAAGTTTAAAACAGGCAGCTCTCCTGAGAATTGATTCAGCCAGAAATCTTCTGACGCTCGATGCTTTTCCTGTTGCAGTTCTC
>NZ_JBHNPP010000106.1:0-245 GCF_042436695.1 Flavobacterium sp. HJSW_4 | reverse complement strand
CCAACAACAGTAATCAACTGCTCATTTTTAGTGCGAATATCATTGATATTTTTTAAAACATTCTCAAGTGCATCTGGCGTGTGCGCTTAATCTACAACAGCCGTTATATTTTAATTTGAAACAATATATTGAAAACGACCCGAAACACTTTCTAAATCAGACAATAAACGCAACGCTTCTAGCGAAAAAAGACGTTTCACTCACATAAATACACATAGCTTAAATACACAAACAGCTATGTGTTA
>NZ_JBHNPP010000105.1:0-247 GCF_042436695.1 Flavobacterium sp. HJSW_4 | reverse complement strand
ACAGAAGAAGGATACTTACGTTGGGGTTAATTTTGGGTATTTTTTGGGGGGGGGGGGGGGGGGGGGGGGGGGGGGGGGGGGGGGGGGGGGGGGGGGGGGGGGGGGGGGGGGGGGGGGGGGCGGGGGGGGGGGGGTGGGGGGGGGGTGGGGGGGGGGGGGGGGGGTGGTGGGTGGATAGAGTTTTTTTTTTTGTTTTAGATATAGAAAGAGTTTTAGTTTGGTGTTTTGTGTTTGTTTTATTTTATAT
>NZ_JBHNPP010000104.1:0-206 GCF_042436695.1 Flavobacterium sp. HJSW_4 | reverse complement strand
GTTTGATGTATTGGTAGTATTACAGAATCAATCTCAAGTTTTAGGTTTAAGAAATGAAGAATCCTTATCTGGTCTTCAGGTTGATCCCTATAACTTTACAAATAATACCGCTCAATTTGACATCAGTTTTGATTTTATAGAGACTACAGGATTGGAATTGTCAATCCATTACAATACAGATATTTATGATCTTGAATTGATAGGGC
>NZ_JBHNPP010000103.1:0-255 GCF_042436695.1 Flavobacterium sp. HJSW_4 | reverse complement strand
AGCGCAAACTGAATCGTCTTGGGCGGGCTCATGCCGGCATACAGATCCCCATCGTCGTCCTCGTCGCTCTCCCAGTCAATCTCGTACTTTTCCTTGCCCTTGTTGCTCTCGTCGCCCTCTGCCGCCAGCGATTGGCGCGTTTTTCTCGTCATGGGCGTCTGGACGCTCACCCCCGGAGTTCTCGGGCCTTGCGACGAAGCGGGTGCGGCCCGCTGATGATGTCCACTTCGCGACGATGCCGCCGCCGTAGACTTG
>NZ_JBHNPP010000102.1:0-259 GCF_042436695.1 Flavobacterium sp. HJSW_4 | reverse complement strand
CCTCAAAAAAAAAAAAAAAAAAAAAAAAAAAAACAATAAAAAAATAAAAAAAAAATTATTAAAAAAAAAAAAAAAAAAAAAAATTTAATTTATAAAAAAAAAAAAAAAAAAAAAAAAAAATAAAAAAAAATTAAAAAAAAAAAAAAAAAAAAAAAATATAAAAAAAAAAAAAAATTAAAAAAAAAAAAAAAAAAAAATAATAATTAAAAAAAAAAAAAAAAAACGTGTAGGGAAAAAATTTATTAGGCCAAATGTAGAT
>NZ_JBHNPP010000101.1:0-261 GCF_042436695.1 Flavobacterium sp. HJSW_4 | reverse complement strand
TTCTTTCACTCTCGGACTTGGACCTTAGCACCCAAGCCCTCACTGCTGGGAAACATTATATAGCATTCGGAGTTTGTCAGGAATTGGTAGGCGGTGAAGCCCCCGCATCCAATCAGTAGCTCTACCTCTATATAACTATCGCCAGCGCTGCACCTAAATGCATTTCGGGGAGTACGAGCTATTTCCGAGTTTGATTGGCCTTTCACCCCTACCCACAGGTCATCCGAAGACTTTTCAACGTCAACCGGTTCGGTCCTCCAC
>NZ_JBHNPP010000100.1:0-263 GCF_042436695.1 Flavobacterium sp. HJSW_4 | reverse complement strand
GGGGGGGGGGGGGCGCCCACACAACCAAACCAAACAACAGTGAAATATTTTAAAAAAGAAATAAAAAAAAAAAAAAAAAAAAACAGACACATAGTCTCGAAGGTTGTATGTTTTTTTTTTTTTTTTTTTTATTTTGTTTTTTATTTTTTTTTAATATTCTTCAATCTTAAATTTAATTTTTCTCTTTTTTTTTTTTTTTTTGTGTTTTTTTGTTTTTTTCTGAGTCTTCCACACGCCCCCCCCCCCCCCCCCCCCCCCCCCCC
>NZ_JBHNPP010000099.1:0-263 GCF_042436695.1 Flavobacterium sp. HJSW_4 | reverse complement strand
ATCACCAATTTCAGCAATTTAAAAATAACCCAGAAAATTCACGGCCACCACAGCTTTTCATTTGAAGTGAGGCAAGATCTGCTTGTTGACGAAATGAAAAGCGTTATGCCTGTTTCGCAGCAATTGTACGGAGAGAGGATAAGCATCGAAGTCAAGCCGATCCCCGGACTTGACGATCTGATGGTTATGAAAAATCCCAACGATTACATTATGCAGTTTTACGGCGTAGTGACCAAAGTCAAGCTCCAGAAATCCCGCATCAA
>NZ_JBHNPP010000098.1:0-272 GCF_042436695.1 Flavobacterium sp. HJSW_4 | reverse complement strand
ATGAAAAATCCCAACGATTACATTATGCAGTTTTACGGCGTAGTGACCAAAGTCAAGCTCCAGAAATCCCGCATCAAAGATATGGAGGAAACAATTTTGATTTTTGGACACAGCTCTTCAATTGTTCTTGACAATGGGCCAGAGTCAAATTCTTTTGCGGCAATGGCACTGGATGATATCGCAGGCAATGTAAAATCGGGGCATAATATAGAGATGGATATAAAATCGTTTTATGCCAATAATCTTCCCTATACGGTTCAGTACAACGAAAG
>NZ_JBHNPP010000097.1:0-276 GCF_042436695.1 Flavobacterium sp. HJSW_4 | reverse complement strand
ATCAGAGCTTCGCTGATTAAATTAGAAGAGGATGACCATGTTTTTTTCTTATCGATGCACCATATCGTAGGCGATGGCTGGTCGATGCAGCTGCTAATTTCAGAAGTGGTAAAAACCTATAATGCTTTAATGCAGGGAGAAGCAGTTAATTTGGCTGAATTGAGAATCCAATACAAAGATTATGCGGTTTGGCTTAATGGAGAACTGCAACAGGAAAAGCATCGAGCGTCAGAAGATTTCTGGCTGAATCAATTCTCAGGAGAGCTGCCTGTTTTA
>NZ_JBHNPP010000096.1:0-277 GCF_042436695.1 Flavobacterium sp. HJSW_4 | reverse complement strand
GAAGCGTCAAAAGACAACGAGGCGAATTGCAGGCTGTTCTTGCATTCATGAAGTTTAAATAAATCTATTTGGGATAATATTGTATTTAAAACGCCTGAATGCTCCACCATTACCCCTTTAGGATTGCCTGTCGTTCCTGATGTATAAATGACGTAGGCTAAATCACCCGTTTCTAAAGCAGTCTCTGGATTATTAACAACTGCTGACGGATCAAATTCTACATCAATAGAAAAAACATTTCCTTCGTAAAAATCCAAATCAAGGATAAAAGAAGTCT
>NZ_JBHNPP010000095.1:0-290 GCF_042436695.1 Flavobacterium sp. HJSW_4 | reverse complement strand
ACAGAGAAGTTAAGCCCGCCTGCGCAGATGGTACTGCAGTTATGTGGGAGAGTATGTCGTCGCCTTTCTTTTGAAAATTCTGTTTCTAAAATGGGATTTTTAATTCAAATTTTTGCTTATAGAAATATAAGCAATATGGTACCTTAGCTCAGATGGTAGAGCAATGGACTGAAAATCCATGTGTCCCTGGTTCGATCCCTGGAGGTACCACATAATGCTCGGATGGTGAAATTGGTAGACACGCTGGACTTAAAATCCAGTGAACAGCAATGTTCGTGCGGGTTCAAGTC
>NZ_JBHNPP010000094.1:0-302 GCF_042436695.1 Flavobacterium sp. HJSW_4 | reverse complement strand
GTAAAATTATTTGAGACTTTTATTCAGGAAAAAGGGATTGAAATTGCCACACTTCCGCCTGCCTATTTCAAATTATTAGATATGGAAACTTTAAAAGGGTTTAAATATTTAATCACTGCAGGGGAATCGGCAGATTATGATAAAGTTGCGGAATATTTAAATTATGGAACGTTTTATAATGCATATGGGCCAACAGAATCTAGTATTTGCGCCTCTATATTCAGAATTGAGAAAGGGCATAATTTAACTTCTCCGAATATCCCTATTGGCAAACCCATTTCTAATACGAGACTTTACATATT
>NZ_JBHNPP010000093.1:0-314 GCF_042436695.1 Flavobacterium sp. HJSW_4 | reverse complement strand
GAGTTATCCATTTGAGGAGCTGGTGAGTAAACTTAACCTAAAGCGGGACATTAGCCGTTCCGCCTTGTTTGATGTATCGGTAGTATTACAGAATCAATCTCAAGTTTTTGGGTTAAGAAATGAAGAATCCTTATCGGGTCTTCAGGTTGATCCCTATAACTTTACAAATAATACCGCTCAATTTGACATCAGTTTTGATTTTATAGAGACTACAGGATTGGAATTGTCAATCCATTACAATACAGATATTTATGATGCTTTATTTATAGAGCGAATGTTTGTTCATTTTGAGAATCTTTTGGCCCAATGTATTG
>NZ_JBHNPP010000092.1:0-318 GCF_042436695.1 Flavobacterium sp. HJSW_4 | reverse complement strand
CTGAAAACTACAGCATCAGATCCAAAAGGATATCTGACAGTAGGTTCAGACGGAAGCATTGTCTTGGGCGCTAATCCTCCAGCAGGAGATTATGAATTGACGTATGAAATCTGCGAGAAATTAAACCCTGACAACTGCAGCTCAAACACTGTAAAAGTAACAGTTAGCTTGCCTGCAATCGATGCGGTTGAAGATGTTATCGCATCAATCAACGGAAATATCGGAGGAAAAACCATTTCATTAATTGCAAATGATAAATTAAACGGAAATCCAATTGTTGTAGGAACAGCTGCGGGAGAAGTTAAGTTTGAAATTGTT
>NZ_JBHNPP010000091.1:0-340 GCF_042436695.1 Flavobacterium sp. HJSW_4 | reverse complement strand
ATACATCAAACAAGGCGGAACGGCTAATGTCCCGCTTTAGGTTAAGTTTACTCACCAGCTCCTCAAATGGATAACTCTGGTGCTGATAAGCTCCCAATAAAGTTTCCTTTTCTTGTCTTAATAAATCTAAAAAGCTGCTCTGCTCTTTAAAATGTGTTCTTATTGCTAAAGTATTCAGATACAATCCTATCTGGTTCTCTAAATCAGGATGCTCACGCCCTGCAATAGGCGTGCCTAATATGATGTCGTCTTGACCGCTGTATTTATGCAAAAGCACTTTGACGCCTGCCATGAGAGTCATAAACAAAGTGCATTGGTGTTGCTCTGAAAAACTTTTTAA
>NZ_JBHNPP010000090.1:0-374 GCF_042436695.1 Flavobacterium sp. HJSW_4 | reverse complement strand
TGCTGACGGATCAAATTCTACATCAATAGAAAAAACATTTCCTTCGTAAAAATCCAAATCAAGGATAAAAGAAGTCTCTGTTATTAATAACTTTAAATCAGCATCTTTTACCATAAAAGCTTTACGCTTAACCGGCAATTCCGAATCTATAGGAACGTAAACACCTCCAGACTTCATGATCCCGAGAATAGAAATAATCGACCACTCGCTTCTCTCTAACTGAACACCGATCATGTCCCCTTTCAATATATTATAGTCATTCTGCAGACTATATGACAACTGGGTAGATAAATCGTCGATTTCTTTATAAGTCAGCTCCTTGCCTTCAAACACAACCGCTATATTGTTTGGAGTTCTATCTGCTTGCTCTTCAA
>NZ_JBHNPP010000089.1:0-379 GCF_042436695.1 Flavobacterium sp. HJSW_4 | reverse complement strand
CCATCGCCTACGATATGGTGCATCGATAAGAAAAAAACATGGTCATCCTCTTCTAATTTAATCAGCGAAGCTCTGATAAGAGGCGCTTTTTCTAAATCGAAAGGCTCCCTGTTCATTTCTTCCAGATAACCCGAAACCAATTGTTTTTGAGCATCCTGCCCTAAGAAGTCTTTTTGCGTCATCTCAAAGTTTACATCCTCGACAGGGATGATAAACTGGCGGGCTTCCCCTTCTGAATCAATTTTAAAACAAGTGCGCAAGATCTCATGGCGCTTAATTAATAGCTTAAATGATTCTTCAAATTTGCCAAAATCGACAGCTCCCGTAAGCCTAACTGCTGCGGGCATATTATATGCCAAAGACCCACCTTCCAGCTGGC
>NZ_JBHNPP010000088.1:0-419 GCF_042436695.1 Flavobacterium sp. HJSW_4 | reverse complement strand
CTTTCGAGCTGCATGTCCACTCCGCTTATTCTCACCAGATTTCCAAGGATGATTCCCGGAACTTCGCTTGACGCTTTTATCTGCATCATTTTGCCCATGGCAGCCCTCATTTTATTTTTGGAATACTCTTCCAATGCGCCTTTTCCAGAACCTCCGGCAGGATTCTGATTCAGCTGCATTAGCGTTTCCTTATTGAAAACGCCGTTCGACTTATTCAAGAAATTCTGATGGAAGCCGTCAATTTCTTTTCGGTATTTTAAGGTTTCATCGGCTGCATGATCGCCTTTTCTGTTGTCGTTTTCCAAAACTTTAAAGAGCGACGGCACCAGTTTCATATCGTATTCAAAATTCTGCATATTGACTCCGTAGACCAGTTCAGGCTCCCCGCCTGCACTGCCCGGAACGCCAAAAACAATCCT
>NZ_JBHNPP010000087.1:0-421 GCF_042436695.1 Flavobacterium sp. HJSW_4 | reverse complement strand
AATTGATTGACGCTGATGGACGAAAGCGTGGGTAGCGAACAGGATTAGATACCCTGGTAGTCCACGCCGTAAACGATGGATACTAGCTGTTGGGCGCAAGTTCAGTGGCTAAGCGAAAGTGATAAGTATCCCACCTGGGGAGTACGAACGCAAGTTTGAAACTCAAAGGAATTGACGGGGGCCCGCACAAGCGGTGGAGCATGTGGTTTAATTCGATGATACGCGAGGAACCTTACCAAGGCTTAAATGCAGACTGACCGATTTGGAAACAGATCTTTCGCAAGACAGTTTACAAGGTGCTGCATGGTTGTCGTCAGCTCGTGCCGTGAGGTGTCAGGTTAAGTCCTATAACGAGCGCAACCCCTGTTGTTAGTTGCCAGCGAGTCATGTCGGGAACTCTAACAAGACTGCCAGTGCAAAC
>NZ_JBHNPP010000086.1:0-429 GCF_042436695.1 Flavobacterium sp. HJSW_4 | reverse complement strand
GTTGAAAAGTCTTCGGATGACCTGTGGGTAGGGGTGAAAGGCCAATCAAACTCGGAAATAGCTCGTACTCCCCGAAATGCATTTAGGTGCAGCGCTGGCGATAGTTATATAGAGGTAGAGCTACTGATTGGATGCGGGGGCTTCACCGCCTACCAATTCCTGACAAACTCCGAATGCTATATAATGTTTCCCAGCAGTGAGGGCTTGGGTGCTAAGGTCCAAGTCCGAGAGGGAAAGAACCCAGACCATCAGCTAAGGTCCCCAAATATATGCTAAGTTGAAAGAACGAGGTTTGTCTGCCCAGACAGCTAGGATGTTGGCTTGGAAGCAGCCATTCATTTAAAGAGTGCGTAACAGCTCACTAGTCGAGCGGACGAGCATGGATAATAATCGGGCATAAGCATATTACCGAAGCTATGGATTTTGCAG
>NZ_JBHNPP010000085.1:0-454 GCF_042436695.1 Flavobacterium sp. HJSW_4 | reverse complement strand
AGCTGTACTGCAGCAGGCATATTATAAGCCAAAGATCCACCTTCCAGCTGGCTTAATATCCAAAGTCTGCGTTGTGAAGCTGTTAATGGGTAGGCTAGGGCTTGTGTGGCTTTGGGTATAGGTAAATATTCGCTTTTTTTTAATTGTGTACTTAATACTTTTACGGTTGGATTGACAAAAAATATTTTAAAGGATATTGTTTTACCTAATTTTTTATGAATTCTATTAATAACTTGACCAATCATCAAGCTATGGCCACCTAACTCAAAGAAATTATCGGTTATCCCAATTTTTTTTATTCCTAAAACCTCTTGCCATATCGAGACTAATACTTCTTCCGTTTTATTAGACGGCGCTACGTATTCTTTTTTAATTACGTCTTCACCTGTTACGCTTGGAAGCGCTTTTCTGTCCACTTTGCCATTAGCAGTCAGCGGGATGCTTTCTGTCTCCA
>NZ_JBHNPP010000084.1:0-491 GCF_042436695.1 Flavobacterium sp. HJSW_4 | reverse complement strand
GCCGAGATATCTACCGTTCCGTTTGAAACTGTTATTGTCTGAGCATTCCCTGTTAAAGTCGTTCCATTTATAGAAACAATAGAAAGCGCATCGCCTTCTGCATCCGTATCGTTGCTTAACGGAGTTAAAGTAACACTGTTATCCTCAGCAACCGTATATGGATCATCGTTAGCAACTGGCAAATCGTTTACTGGATTTATAGTAATCGTCACTGTTGCAATATTACTATCAAGATTCCCGTCGTTAGCTTTATATGTAAAACTATCTTTAGTAGTTTCACTTCCATCGTGAATGTAAGTGAAAGATCCATCTAAATTTAAAGTTAAAGTTCCGTGAGATGGTCCCGTAACTACGATTGATGTTAATGAATCTCCATCAATATCGCTGTCATTTGATAATACTCCGTCTAATGTAATAACTGTAAGTGTCTCTCCTTCGTTTACTGAATATCCATCTTTTTCAGCAACCGGAGCATCGTTTACTGCCGTAAC
>NZ_JBHNPP010000083.1:0-551 GCF_042436695.1 Flavobacterium sp. HJSW_4 | reverse complement strand
AACAGCTCACTAGTCGAGCGGACGAGCATGGATAATAATCGGGCATAAGCATATTACCGAAGCTATGGATTTTGCAGCAATGCAAAGTGGTAGGGGAGCATTCTGACAGGGCTGAAGGTGTATCGTAAGGTATGCTGGACCGGTCAGAAAAGAAAATGTAGGCATAAGTAACGATAATGCGGGCGAGAAACCCGCACACCGAAAAACTAAGGTTTCCACAGCTATGCTAATCAGCTGTGGGTTAGTCTGGACCTAAGGCGAACCCGAAAGGGACAGTCGATGGCCAACGGGTTAATATTCCCGTACTTCTTATTGCTGTGATGGGGTGACGGAGTGATGAAAGCGCCGCGAACTGACGGAATAGTTCGTTAAAGCACCTAGCTATAGGCTCTATAGGCAAATCCGTAGAGCTTGGCGAAATGCGATAGTACTCGGAGTCTTCGGACAAAGAGATAGTGCGCCTAAGGGCTTCCAAGAAAAACCTCTAAACTTCAGGCAATAAGAACCAGTACCGTAAACCGACACAGGTAGTTGAGGAGAGAATCCTAAGG
>NZ_JBHNPP010000082.1:0-569 GCF_042436695.1 Flavobacterium sp. HJSW_4 | reverse complement strand
TCAACCCCATAATCTAGCATATGTTATCTATACATCAGGCTCAACTGGAGAACCTAAAGGGGTAATGGTGGAGCATATTAATGCTGTGGAATTTATCAATTGGGCAAAATTAGAATTTAATTTATCAAAATTTGATGTTGTATATGCTGTGACTTCATACTGTTTTGATTTATCAATTTATGAGATTTTTTATACTTTATCAATAGGGAAAAAAATACGTTTATTAAGAAATGCGCTTGACATAAGCTATCATTTAGAAAATGACACGCATGTATTGTTAAATACAATACCATCAGTAATAAGAAAATTTTTAGAGGATAATAATTCGTTAGATAATGTCTGTAATATTAATATGGCTGGAGAAATATTATCTGCTGATATTATTAATAAACTTCCATTGGATAAAATTGAAGTAAGAAATTTATATGGCCCCTCAGAAGACACAACCTATAGTACATTTTATTTGCTAAATAAAAATAAAGAATATTCGAATATCCCTATTGGCAAACCCATTTCTAATACGAGACTTTACATATTGGACGATTCTCTAAATCCTGTTTCTATAGGAG
>NZ_JBHNPP010000081.1:0-639 GCF_042436695.1 Flavobacterium sp. HJSW_4 | reverse complement strand
CTTAAATGATTCTTCAAATTTGCCAAAATCGACAGCTCCCGTAAGCCTAACTGCTGCGGGCATATTATATGCCAAAGCCCCACCTTCCAGCTGGCTCAATATCCAAAGTCTGCGTTGTGATGAACTTAAAGGATAAGAATCCGATTCCTGAGCTTGGGCAATTGAAGTAAAATGGAGCTCAGTTTTGAGTAATTTTATTATTTCAGCCTTGGACTCTTTAATAATGAAAAGTAAACTTTGATTTACGACTTCTCCTTTTGGAAACTTAATAACTAATTCATCTTCTCTTAAACTAAGATATATTCTTCTTTCTTGTAATATTGAAAATAATTCATTTAATTCCATTTTGTTTTTTTATTAAATTAAAACCTCTTCAAATTCTCCGTCTTCTCCTATTAATTCACCTTTTTCAAGCCATTTTGCTGTATTATCATATCCAGCCATGACATCTGAAATTAATTTAATATTAGATTTATTAAAAAATTCGTCAAAAGAAATTTTTACACTAAACTCTCTAAATATTCTTGAAATAATTTGGCTTGCATTTAACGAATTCCCTCCAAGCTCAAAGAAATTATCGGTTATCCCAATTTTTTCCACCCCTAAAACGTCTTGCCAGATTGCAGCCAGTTTTTCTTC
>NZ_JBHNPP010000080.1:0-772 GCF_042436695.1 Flavobacterium sp. HJSW_4 | reverse complement strand
AAGTGGACAGAAAAGCGCTTCCAAATGTAACAGGTCAAGACATCATTAAAAAAGAATATGTAGCGCCAAGAAATGAAGAAGAACAGCTTATAGTTGATATTTGGGCTTTAGTTCTTAAGCAGGAAGTGATAAGTGTCAAAGACATTTTCTATAATTTAGGAGGAGATTCTATCAAATCGATTCAGGTAGTGTCAAGACTAAAGCAAAAAGGGTATACTTTAAAGGTGGAAGATCTCCTTCGTAATCCTATTGTTGAGGATTTGGCAAAACTAATTAAGGCGGATGTTTCTATTATCAGTCAAGATATGATAGAGGGAGATGTGGCTATTGCCCAGGCTCAGGAATCGGATTCTTATCCTTTAAGTTCATCACAACGCAGACTTTGGATATTAAGCCAGCTGGAAGGTGGATCTTTGGCTTATAATATGCCTGCTGCAGTACAGCTAAAAGGAGCTGTCGATATTAGCAAATTTGAGACGTCATTCATTAGTTTGATACACCGCCATGAGATCTTGCGCACTTGTTTTAAAATTGATTCAGAAGGGGAAGCCCGCCAGTTTATCATCCCAATCGAGGATGTAAACTTTGAGATGACGCAAAAAGACTTCTTGGGTCATGATGCTCAAAACCAATTGGTTTCGGGTTATCTGGAAGAAATGAACAGGGAGCCTTTCGATTTAGAAAAAGCGCCCCTCATCAGAGCTTCGCTGATTAAATTAGAAGAGGATGACCATGTTTTTTTCTTATCGATGCACCATATCGTAGGCGATGG
>NZ_JBHNPP010000079.1:0-802 GCF_042436695.1 Flavobacterium sp. HJSW_4 | reverse complement strand
TATTCTAAAGCCTCTAATCTTAACCTGATGGTCTTTCCTGCCTAAAAATTCAATATTCCCATCTGCCAACCATCTGCCTAAATCCCCCGTTTTATAGATTTTCTCTTTAGGCCTGAATGGATTATCAACAAATTTATCTGCTGTCAGCTCCGGTTTATTTAGGTATCCTCTTGATAATCCGTCACCTCCAACACAAATTTCTCCAACAGAACCAATAGGAAGCGGGAGATTATTTGAACTCAAGATATAGCACATCGAATTTGAAATTCCTTTTCCTATTGGCACGGTTTTTTGATCTTCATGAATATTCTTTATTTCATAATAAGAAGAGAATACGGTATTTTCCGTTGGCCCATATAAATGAACTAAGCTAACTGAAGGGTAATTTTCCATGAATTTTTTAACATGGCTCACAGATACTTGTTCACCTCCAAATAGAACGTATTTAAGATATTTAAAAGAAGTAAAATCAATATCTACCAAATTGTTAAATAACCCAGTTGTTATAAAAAAAGCTGAAATTCTTTTATTTTCTATCAGATTTCCTAAAGAAGGTAAGTTCAAAAAAGTTTCTTGCAAAGAAATTACTAGAGTCGCTCCGTTTAAAAGAGGATAAAAGGCATCAAAAATAGAACCGTCAAATGAAAAATTTGACAAACTAAGAAGACTGTCTGTCTCATCTATAGTGATATAATTAGCATTTTTAACCAATCGAACAACATTTTTATGCTCCACCATTACCCCTTTAGGTTCTCCAGTTGAGCCTGATGTATAGATAACATATGCTAGATTATGGGGTTGA
>NZ_JBHNPP010000077.1:0-1240 GCF_042436695.1 Flavobacterium sp. HJSW_4 | reverse complement strand
ATTTGAATCTTAACGGAGACATTAATATGGTTTCTACAAGTAAATTAAACGGTTACGGAATTGCTGATAGAGTTACATTGACACCACGTTACGAAAGCAGATGGTTTAGTTTCTATTTG
This sequence comes from Flavobacterium sp. HJSW_4, assembly GCF_042436695.1. Classification (NCBI taxonomy): domain Bacteria; kingdom Pseudomonadati; phylum Bacteroidota; class Flavobacteriia; order Flavobacteriales; family Flavobacteriaceae; genus Flavobacterium; species Flavobacterium sp. HJSW_4. The sequence goes on along the minus strand of NZ_JBHNPP010000077.1, from coordinate 1,121 downwards.
CCTGTAACATACATGGATTACAGCGGTATGCAGGCTGGAGCAGGATTACGTGCAGGAGTTTTCTTCATCGGTTCTGGTTCTATTTTGAGTAATTTAGCTTCTAGCAATTCTAAAGGAGCTGACTTTCATTTAGGGATGAAAATTCCAGTTTACGAAAAACAATTTAAAGATACAGACGGAGACGGTGTAATTGATAAAGAAGATGCTTGTAGAAAAGTTGCCGGTCCAGCTGAAAATGGCGGATGCCCTTGGCCAGATACAGATAAAGACGGTGTTTTTGATAAAGATGATGCTTGTATAGATGTTGCAGGACCAAAAGAAAACAAAGGTTGTCCTTGGAAAGATAGTGACGGAGATACTTTATTGGATAATGTAGATGCGTGCCCAGCAGTTGCAGGTCCAGTTGAAAATAAAGGATGTCCATGGCCAGATACAGACGGAGATGGAGTTTTAGATAAAGATGATGCATGTCCAAGTGAAGCAGGTCCAGCAGAAAATAGAGGTTGTCCAGAATTAGATGCAGATAAAGATGGAGTTTTAGATAAAGACGATGCTTGTCCAACTGTTGCAGGTCCAGCAGAAAATAAAGGTTGTCCAAAAGTGACTAAAGAAACTTTAGCACAATTGAAAGTAGAAGCAAGATCTATTTTCTTTACAACTGGAAAAGCTACTTTAAACAGTGCTAAAATGGGAGAAACTTCAGGAAGATTAGACGCAATCAAAGAAATCTTGAGAAATTATCCAAATGCGAAATTTGCAGTTAACGGACATACTGATAATGTTGGAAATGCAAAAGCAAATCAAAAATTATCTGAAGCTAGAGCAAAAGCAGTGATGGATCTTTTGATTGAAAAAGGGGTAAATCCTGCGAATTTAACTTCTAACGGTTATGGTTCGACAAAACCTGTAAAATCAAATAAAACAGCTGCAGGAAGAGCAGAAAACAGAAGAACTGAAATTGTTTATTTAGGCAATTTGTAAGCGCTACTGAATATAAAACTAAAAAGCCATTCTTAATTGAGTGGCTTTTTTTATTTTTGCATACTTTTTAAAAAGAATTAATTCTTTGAAATAGAAGAACTAAAAATACAATATGACAACACAACAACTACACGAACAAA
>NZ_JBHNPP010000076.1:0-1726 GCF_042436695.1 Flavobacterium sp. HJSW_4 | reverse complement strand
AATTAAAATCAATGCTTATGTGTCTTCTGTTGGTCCAATTCATTTAGATACACCTTATCAAGAATTGGATTTTTCTAAAATTGAAAGTAATCCAGTACGTTGTCCAGACGAAAAATCTGCAGCGATTATGGAAGAGTATATTCGTGATATCCGTAAGCAAGGAGACACTGTTGGAGGTGTTGTAACTTGTGTAATTCAGAATGTTCCTGTTGGTTTGGGAGAACCTGTATTTGATAAACTTCATGCAGAATTAGGAAAAGCAATGCTTTCTATCAATGCTGTAAAAGGTTTTGAATACGGTAGCGGTTTTTCAGGATCTGAAATGAAAGGAAGCGAACATAATGATTTATACAATCCTGACGGATCTACAAAAACAAATCTTTCTGGAGGAATCCAAGGTGGAATAAGCAACGGAATGGATATTTATTTCAGAGTTGCTTTCAAGCCAGTTGCAACTATTATGCAGACTCAAGATTCTTTAGATAATAAAGGTAACATTACACCAATGACAGGTAAAGGGCGTCATGATCCGTGTGTAGTGCCTCGCGCAGTGCCAATCGTAGAAGCGATGGCAGCAATTGTTTTGGCTGATTTTTATTTAATCAACAAAACATATTAGTAAAAGGTAAGACAGTGAGGGTCTTATATTTTAATAATTAAAAAATAATTTAATGCAAGAAGTAACAGAAACTAAAAAACAATCATTTCTTTCGGGATTAACAGGGCAAATTATAATTGCGATGGTTCTTGGAGCCATTTTAGGAATTATATTGCACAATACCATTTCGCCTGAAGCGGCAAAGTTATTTAGTGGCAAAATCAAAATGCTAGCGACGATCTTTATTCGTTTGGTGCAAATGATTATTTCTCCGTTAGTTTTTACGACTTTGGTAGTAGGAATTGCAAAATTAGGAGATATTAAAACCGTTGGAAGAATTGGAGGAAAAGCTATTGGGTGGTTTTTTACAGCTTCATTTATTTCTCTTTTAATCGGATTGTTTTATGTAAATGTTTTACAGCCTGGTGTTGGTTTAAAACTAGAACACGTTGATATGGCAGCAGCTTCTGAAGTTACTGGTAAAACACAAAATCTGTCTTTTGACAATTTCGTTGAACATATCGTACCGAAGAGTATTGTTGAAGCAATGGCAACTAATGAAATTCTTCAGATTGTAGTTTTTTCTATTTTCTTCGGATTAGCAGCAGCGTCTTTAGGTGAAACTGTAAAACCAATAATAGGTGCTTTCGATAAATTATCGCACATCGTTTTGAAAATGGTAAATTATGTGATGAAATTTGCTCCAATTGGAGTTTTTGGGGCCATTGCAGGTGTATTTGCTATACGTGATGCAGAAGAATTGGTGATTACTTACTTTAAGTTCTTCGGATCGTTTTTAATTGGTATCGGTACGCTTTGGGCAATTTTAATTCTTGTTGGATATATTTTCCTTAAAGGAAGAATGACTGAATTGCTAAGACGTATTACAGGACCTTTAGCTATTGCTTTTGGAACAACAAGTAGTGAAGCCGTATTTCCTAAATTGACTGAAGAATTAGAAGGTTTTGGAGTAAAAGATAAAATCGTTTCTTTCATGTTGCCGCTTGGTTATTCATTTAACCTTGACGGAAGTATGATGTACATGACTTTTGCCAGTATTTTTATTGCTCAATTCTATAATGTGCATTTGGATTTGGGAACGCAAATGGCAATGCTTTTAGTTTTAAT
>NZ_JBHNPP010000075.1:0-1784 GCF_042436695.1 Flavobacterium sp. HJSW_4 | reverse complement strand
CCTATAACGAGCGCAACCCCTGTTGTTAGTTGCCAGCGAGTCATGTCGGGAACTCTAACAAGACTGCCAGTGCAAACTGTGAGGAAGGTGGGGATGACGTCAAATCATCACGGCCCTTACGCCTTGGGCTACACACGTGCTACAATGGCCGGTACAGAGAGCAGCCACCTCGCGAGGGGGAGCGAATCTATAAAGCCGGTCACAGTTCGGATCGGAGTCTGCAACTCGACTCCGTGAAGCTGGAATCGCTAGTAATCGGATATCAGCCATGATCCGGTGAATACGTTCCCGGGCCTTGTACACACCGCCCGTCAAGCCATGGAAGCTGGGGGTGCCTGAAGTCGGTGACCGCAAGGAGCTGCCTAGGGTAAAACTGGTAACTAGGGCTAAGTCGTAACAAGGTAGCCGTACCGGAAGGTGCGGCTGGAACACCTCCTTTCTAGAGCCCTTGTGTTAGCCGAAAGGCACGCATGGGAAATAAGATGCCTATAAAGGTTTTGGATCTTGAAATTGTATTGCTCTTGCTGTTAATTTAAAAAAAAATGATAAGGAATTAAGAAGACAGAGTCTCGTAGCTCAGCTGGTTAGAGTACTACACTGATAATGTAGGGGTCGGCAGTTCGAGTCTGCCCGGGACTACTAAAATCTTAAAACCGAAAAGGAAATTCTGGAGTTGGGTCGTTATGGATAAAAATTCATAATTCATAATTCACAATTCATAATTAGATTGGGGGATTAGCTCAGCTGGCTAGAGCGCCTGCCTTGCACGCAGGAGGTCAACGGTTCGACTCCGTTATTCTCCACAGGTCCTAAGGGGCAAAAGTTCATTGACATATTGAGATAAGAAAATAATAAGAAAGTAGAAAGCGTTTTTCTGCGGCGCAAGCCGGGGAAAAACAAAACAAAACGGTCATAATTGATTTTATGATTGGTGCAATAAGCAAAATAAGGGCGCATGGGGGATGCCTAGGCTCTCAGAGGCGATGAAGGACGTGATAAGCTGCGAAAAGCTGCGGGGACGGGCACACACCGATCGATCCGCAGGTATCCGAATGGGGCAACCCGCTATATTGAAGATATAGCACACCGATAGGTGGGCAAACCCGCTGAACTGAAACATCTAAGTAGGCGGAGGAGAAGAAAACAAAAGTGATTCCGTAAGTAGTGGCGAGCGAACGCGGATTAGCCCAAACCAGCATTGTTACGGCCTTGCTGGGGTTGTAGGACCGCGACATTTCATGCATGAAGAACCGGAAGCTGCTGGAAAGCGGCGCCATAGAGGGTGATAGCCCCGTATGGGTAATGAGTGTAATGGATAGCGGTATCCTGAGTAGGGCGGGGCACGTGAAACCCTGTCTGAATTTGGCGGGACCATCCGCTAAGGCTAAATACTCCTGAGAGACCGATAGTGAACCAGTACCGTGAGGGAAAGGTGAAAAGAACCGTGAATAACGGAGTGAAATAGATCCTGAAACCATGCGCTTACAAGCGGTCGGAGCCCTTTCGTGGGGTGACGGCGTGCCTTTTGCATAATGAGCCTACGAGTTAACGCTGCTGGCAAGGATAAGTGGTTAAGCCATGGATCCGCAGCGAAAGCGAGTCTGAATAGGGCGCTTTAGTCAGTAGTGTTAGACGCGAAACCGTGTGATCTACCCATGGGCAGGTTGAAGCTGTGGTAACACACAGTGGAGGACCGAACCGGTTGACGTTGAAAAGTCTTCGGATGACCTGTGGGTAGGGGTGAAAGGCCAATCAAACTCGGAAATAGCTCGTACTCCCCGAAA
>NZ_JBHNPP010000074.1:0-2364 GCF_042436695.1 Flavobacterium sp. HJSW_4 | reverse complement strand
TTTGCCAAAATCGACAGCTCCCGTAAGCCTAACTGCTGCGGGCATATTATATGCCAAAGACCCACCTTCCAGCTGGCTCAATATCCATAAACGAGTCTGTGAGGCAGTTAGAGGATAGTCACCTTTAATTGGAGATACTGGTATTGAAAAAGAATTATTAATATCACTTTTCGGACTTTTTAGAAATTGTATTAACTGATCCTTGTTGCTTTTTATCTGATCATAAATTACCGGATCTAAATCATCTGTATCATAAAATACTTCAAGTTCATCATCATTTAAAACAATATCAATTGATTCTTTTTTTAATTCAATTAATAAATCCCTAATGTTATCCATAATTTTTATTTTCTTCTTTTATATAATATCTCCTTTTCTCCAAATAACCTTTCAGCAATCATTCCTCTTGAAATGCATTCCTTAATTAAATTATTAGATTGAACGATAGGATTAGACTCATCAGTATATTTTATACTACTAACAAACTCGCACCAAGGCTCTTGTCCCATAGCATATACATATACTTCCGATGGATTAAAAGTATTTACCAAATGCATTCCTCTCTTGCAATCAGATCCTGCTAATCTTCTGGACTGGTCGTGTTCTTTTGACAATTCGTGTACAACGAGTGGGCCATACAACCAAGATAGTGGAGCACCGTCACATTCCATACCAAGAAAAATAACATCCACATTTCCAACAAGGGCTTGAGAATGTTCATACAATTTCTTTTCTAAAACTCTCGAATCAGCTACAAAAAGTAAGGAAAAATTTCCAATCTTAACATGAAAGCACATTTTCGTTTTAATATCTAAGTCACTGTGTTCTCCAGTAAATGGAACCCCTGTAATAATACAATCTGAAAAGGTTATGGTTGAAAATTCTTCAAGTTCGATGATGTTTTTAAAACCAATAGCATTAAACATTAATTTTAGGCTAGGATCTTGAAGATGCCCTCCACCTGAACGTGGAACAATAATATTTTTTACTTTGTGCCTAAGTGGCAGAAGGGTCTCAAATAAAATATGATCTTGGTGGTTATGGGTTATTAAAATATAATCAATAGTTTCTGGTAATTCATAATCGGAGAAATGTTCCACACTTGATTGATAACCATAATAACTGATTAATGGATCAACAAGGATGCTAATTTCTCTTGTTTCGATTAATATGCAGGCATGGCCAAAATATCTCATTCTAATACTGTCTCCCTCATATTTTGTATAAGGAACAAATGCCGTTTCAGTAAAAAATGACTGAAAAAGAGTCTCTTCAGTTTCATTTAATTCCCCAATCATTTTCCTTATTTCATTAAAAGGACGCGGAGTTCGCTTCATTTTACTTAATTCATCTATAAAATTATGTTCAAAAGGGATATTTAAATGCAATATGTCATCCTCATCCAGTCTAGGTGTACTCAAACAAAAGGGGCGTGAATCGTTATTTGTAACCCACAATGCTATACTTTGATTTTCTTTGTTATAGTATTTACTCTTATATAAAAGTTGCTCATAAAATCTAAAAGAAGGATTTCCATTTAAATCATATATTAATTCTACATAGCCTTTTAAAATATCGGGCACTATATCATACAAATCTTCTAGTGATTGTCCCTTGGCTTCTTTGTTTAACAATAAAACTAGCTTTCTAATTGCTAAGGATAGACTAATTAATTCCTTTTGGTTAATAAAAGTTGACTCGATTAATTTTTTTATGTCCTCTGATCTATCTTCTTTGTAATCCATAAAAGGGCCACCCAGCATTTTTGGATTTTTAACTGCCTCGCTATGTAATACAGGGGATTCAATATAAGAATTCATTATTTCAATGTGCCTCTTTGTTATATTCATTGATGCAGTTGACGGTGATACAAGATGTGTCCATGCATACCATCTTTCTATCAAGGGTTCAATTACAACATTTGGTTTTAAATAAACTAAACTTTTCATTTTAAATAATTTTTTTTGATTTTCTATTTTTATTCAATAGACTTAAATTCAATGAGACAATAAGAGTTGAAATATTCTCAATTTTTGGATTAGCAAAGAAGTCTCTAATCGTTAATTTAACTGAAAAATGTTTTTGAGTCATATTTAAAAATCTGATTACATTTAAACTATGCCCTCCCAATTCAAAAAAATTATCTGTAATTCCTATTTTTTGAACCCCTAATACTTCTTGCCATATTTCAACCATTTTTTGTTCAATGGCATTTCTTGGAGCTACATATTCTTTTTTAATGATGTCTTCACCTGTTACGCTTGGAAGCGCTTTTCTGTCCACTTTACCATTAGCAGTCAGCGGGATGCTTTCTGTCTCCACATAAAAACTCGGCACCATATATTCAGGCAGCTTGTCTTGCAG
>NZ_JBHNPP010000073.1:0-2749 GCF_042436695.1 Flavobacterium sp. HJSW_4 | reverse complement strand
TCTATTGTTCAACATGCCCGACGGACAAACGATAACCAAAGAGTTTGATTTGCAAGTGTACCGTTCTGGGAGGATGAAAATAGATTCGTTGGAGGCGTCCGATCAAATTGTGAATATAATTGATAATTCGGCTGTTGTTGCTGTTACAGTTGCCTTAAAAGGATCTTACGACAATAATCCAATTAATGGAGTTTTCAAATACATAAGAGTTTGGAAAAAGGTAGGCAAAAATTTAAAAGTTATTGCAGGAAGTTGCGTTCAGCTGGCATAAAGTTTGAAGCTGGAAAAATAATATTAACTTAAAATAGAATTAAGTAATCTAAGTGTAAATACGAGCTTAATTTGCGGTAAAATAAATTATATGAAAAATCTAAAAAGAATAAGTTTTCTAGTACTTCTAATGACTTTTGTAATCTCTTGTACAACAATGAAAAATGATACAAATAATGCGGTTTCTGGAAAAGTAGAATCTATTGAAGCAGGAAAAGACGGTTACACAGCAAAAATTACTACAGATGCTAAAGAAGTCTATTTTGCGACAATTAGTATTGTAAACGTTGGCGGCCCTCAAAACTACAAACAATTAAAAATTGGAGATGTAGTATCTGTAAAAGGAGAAAAATGGAAAATGGAGGATGAAAACCACATTAAAGTAACGGAAATCGTTTCGGTTAAATAAAGAAGGAATTCCTGAGAAAAATAAACCATATAAGTGATATAAGTTCATTTAATCTATGCGTAAAGCATATATATGGTTTTAGTAGCTTAAATAAGGAAATAAGCTAAAAAAATAAACCATATAAGTGATATAAGTTCATTTAATATATGCGCAAAGCATACATGAACTTATATTACTTATATGGTTTTAATAATTTTATAAGATTTTTATCGAATACTATCGTGAGCGTGAGTTTGCGTTCCGTTATTCCATAAAGTAAGAATATCTGTAGCTACAGCAGCGCCACTTCCGGCAGCAATGGCCAATTGGCTTCTCCATCCAGCTAAAGTTCCGATTACATAAATGCCGTCAGCAACTTTATGATCTTCGTTTTTTAACTGAATTCGTTGTTTTTCTGGAAGTGCTTTTTTATGAGGTTCAATAAATTGCATTAAACCCTCAATGTCGAAAGTATTGGCAGAACCAATTCCGACTACGATATTTTTTGTTTGGTATGAATTTTTATTTGTTACAACAGTAAATTCAGGATAACTGCCCTCAATTTTCATTACTTTTTCGTTTGGAATTTGAGTAATGTGCGGGTAAGTAGTAGCTAAATCCTGTGCACTTTCAGTTAAAAGTTCAGAACCTAATTTTCCTGGAGTAATTCCGTAAGCGTTATAAAAGATTGCCTCTTGTAAAGAAGAATTTTTCTGATGAGTAAAAATCCCTATTTTTTTATCAGTAACAAAAGTTTTGTTTTTTGCGGATCCTAAGACAAGAGCACAAGACATTCCAGATACTCCTCCGCCAATAATTAAAACATCAAACATATTATCTGTTGTCATTCATTTTTTCTTCAATTCTTTTTGAAATTCTAAAAATCAAAAGAATCAAAACAGCGCAAAATGAAGCGGCGATTCCAATAAAAGCTACAATACTATCTCCCTGAAAAGGATTCTGAAAGTCTAATAGCGTAATATTAAAAACGATTAAAGCTAATGCCAAAAGCACTAAGATTGAAGTGAAAATTTTCATAAGATTGTTTTTGTTTGTCTAAAAGTATAAAGTAAAACTTTATGGGGAAAATTGCCTTAAAGTTGTATTTTAGAAATTTTACGGGGTAAAAGTATAAAAATAAATTTTAGACAAACAAACCTTTAACATTAGCGGCGAATAATTTAACAGCAATTGCTAAAAGTATGACTCCAAATGTCTTGCGAACCACTCCAAGTCCGTTTTCTCCTAAGAGATTTTCGATTTTTTTAGAAGACTTTAAAACGATGTAAACCAGTATGATATTTAGTACAATCGCGATAATGATATTAATAGTATGAAATTGAGATCGAAGCGATAATAAAGTCGTCATGGTTCCCGCTCCAGCAATTAAAGGAAATGCTAAAGGAACGATAGAAGCCGAACCTGGTTCTTCGTCACGATAGATTCTGATTCCTAAAATCATTTCTAAAGCAAGAAAAAATAAAACGAAAGATCCTGCAACGGCAAACGAATGTACATCAATACCAATTAAGTTTAGTAAACCTTCTCCAACAAAAAGAAAAACAATCATAATGGCTCCAGCAACAATTGAAGCTTTTTCAGATTCTATGTGTCCGACTTTTGCTCTCAAATTCACAATAATCGGAATTGAACCAACAATATCAATTACGGCAAAAAGTACCATACTAACGGTAATGATTTCTTTAAAATCGATGTCTAACATATCGCTGTGATTTTTAGGGTTTAAAAAACTGCTGCAAAAGTAGTTAATAAAGTTAGGTGTTTTTTCGTTACCCTGTATTTTTGTTATAAAAACATGTTTTATTGATTAAAAAAGTGATATTTGTAACATTTCGGTATTTCAATTGCTGATTTAAAGAAAAAATCGCGGTTTATTTTTGAACTTAATTTATTTTGATTTTTACTTGAAGATGAATTGATAGAATCAAACGTTAAAAACTATAACCAACTGAAAATCAATTGTTAAATTTGTGTAACTAATTTTAAGTGAAACTGTTATGAAAAAGATGTGGGTTGTTGGGGTTTTAATGCTGTTGGTTTCATTCAATAGTATGCAGGCGCAAATTTTGA
>NZ_JBHNPP010000072.1:0-2776 GCF_042436695.1 Flavobacterium sp. HJSW_4 | reverse complement strand
CTTAAATATTGTTGCCAGAAACTATCTCTTTCTGGCATGCTATATCGATTTAAAATTCTTGTCAAACGATCACTGTTAAAAGGATGGTCAATTACGGTAGATAATTCATATAGTTTATTAAAATAATCACTATCAGATATATTAAAATAATTTCCCTTAAACCAATTGGTTAATTTTTCAGTGTCAATACTTTCTATTTTTCTCCAGTTTAAGCTATCTAATAAAAAGTGATTTATCTGTTCATAATCATAGTGTCTGTGAAAATCATCATGTTTAGATATAAAATACCAGTCGCAAACTTCAAAAATCTCTAAATTAAATTTCTCAGGTAATAAAATGGAAAATGCTTCTAAAATTCCATCATTATACCAAGAATAATTGCGGGTAGAGATTAATTTTCCAAGATTGTTTTGCTCTTTAAAAGCTTCTATTACTTCGTCTCTATTATTTAACTTTTTTAATAGTTCGTCAGCGACATAAAAATCTCCAAACCTTTGGTAGGCAAAATATATTATTTCTTCTGTTTTATCTGTTTCATAATCAAGACGAGGATTTGTTATAAAAATATTTTCTTCGATCAAATCATTTAATAGAAATCTATAATCAGAAAATTCTTTCCGTAATAAATTTTTAACATCTTTTAAGAGTAAGTAATCATTTTCATTATTGTGTTTTTCAAATGCAATCCTATGAATAGCATCAAGAACAGCATTTGTATATTTATATTCTTCCCGTTTCTGTTGAAATTTATAATTTATTGCATTAATGTAGATCTCAAAAATTTTACTCATTCCTTGAAAACCCTGAGGGAATGCTTTTTGAGGCAAATCTTTAACGGCATTACATATTAATTGTAAAAAAAGAGGCTTTGTAAATTCGGGAGCAAGTATGGGAAAATGGGGTTGTTTAAGATCGTAAAATTCACAAAAAAATTTCAAAGCTTCATATTCATTTCCTTTAAAACCATCATGTTCTTTGAATGTAATCAACGGATTGTTACGGGTATTCTCAGGAATTACAAAATTTAAATATGTCGTTCTAATCGATAAACTTATCGCAATGAAGGGATATTTTTTGAATTCATTTATAAATCCTGCGATCTGCGGTTCCCATAAATCAGCTCCTGCGCCTTCATTTATTGCGTCAATTAATATTATGACTCTTGAACCTATCTGGGCTCCAATTTTATTTAGATTTTCCAAAAAAGATTCTTTATTGATAAAAGATACTGATATGCTAGAATAAATATTTTCCCAAATACTTTTTCCTTCGACAAATTGCTGTCCGAGTATTAACAATGTTGGTAAATCTCTGTTAATTCTATCCTGAGCAATATCTCCAAATAGATGTGATTTTCCATTTCCTGCGTCTCCTTTAATTATAAGGTAAGGATCATTGGCTAGTTGTACATTTACCTTTGTTAATATACTTTCTGTAAATTCGTCATTATTACGATCTATTTCTCTTAATCTGCCAATTTCAGCTTCAAATGGAGCTCGATAGCTGTAATCTTTTTCAATATGCTTAGTTTTTTCTTCCTCTTCTCTTTGTAATTTGTAAAGCTGTCTTATTTTATTATTAATTTCGGTATTGATTTTATCAATTGACTTTAAAATCCAATCTATTTCAATTTTTTCTGTAACATAATTTTCTTGTTTCCTAACCCAATTTGTAACGTCTTGTTTGAGTAGCTTGTAGTTTGTTTCAATTTGATTGAGGTGCATATTGTCATCAATCTTTCTGTACCCGTCTTCTAGAATCCATTTGTCAACAACATTTAAAAAACGATTAAAAAATAAATCATCTTTTGCTATGTCGTTAAAAATTTTTGCAATAGGTAATTTGAAATTTAAGTCTTTATTAAATCTTGCTCCTAAATTTTGAATAGCAGTTTGAACTTGCTGAGAAAAAAAATCTGGTGTTAAACCAAAATTTCCAAAATAACTGAAAGATATTCTGGTGTAATAATTTTTGTCTAAAATTTCATTAAAAGTTTCTATATATTGACAGTAAATAACCTTCCCTTTATCGGGAGCTCGGAATCGGGTAAAGATTCCATATAGATAAATTTCATTTTCAGCTATTAGAAAGATTCCACTCCCTGAAAATCCCTGAATGTTGTATTCAGTGTAATCTTCATGAAGGTCTAATTGGAATCTATTATCAGAATCAACATGTTGATTCCATGTAGGATATAAAACGGCTAATTCCTCGTTAAATGTTGCGTTAGGAAAACCTTTTACTATGAAATTTTTGTAGATGCTTTTTTCTTTTATAGTTTTAATTGAGGGAATTTCCTCTATTGAATTCTGAATTAAAGATTTATCAATAATAAGTAATGCGACATCTTTTTCTATTTCTTTAAAAATAAAATTTGGATTTATTGTATATTCTATTTGATCATATTTTTTTGTTTTAAAATTATAGATGTCGATATTAATCTTTTTTCTTATTTCTTGAAAATTATCACCATCATTAAAAAGACAATGTGAGGCTGTTAAAATGTAAACTTTGTCATAAAGGTTTTTATGTGAATAAATTATTCCAGAGCCACAATATTTTAAAGTTTCTGAATCTTGTAGGCGAACTGTAAGTTTAGATATTTTAATATCGTTTTCTTCTGTCATAATTTTTTATGAATAAATATTTATTTAAAAATTGCATCGGTGTGATGCTAATTTAATTTATTTCTAAAAGTTTTTAGTATAAATTTTCTTAAACTTGACAACAGTTATTAACTTATTAATTTTGAATGTTTTAATGTGAGAAAAGAAAA
>NZ_JBHNPP010000071.1:0-3687 GCF_042436695.1 Flavobacterium sp. HJSW_4 | reverse complement strand
ATAAGTCAGCTCCTTGCCTTCAAACACAACCGCTATATTGTTTGGAGTTCTATCTGCTTGCTCTTCAAATAAATCAATAATTGTCTTATCCTTTGGATAAGCAGCCGCAGTATCATTAAATTCCTCTAATAATTGCTGCCTCTCTGCTTGAGATAAAAAATTAATGTTTTTTATGTTTTCTTTGGGGTTATCAAGTATTACTGATAAAAGATGTTTATAATTCAATATGAATTTCTCAATCATACCACGATCGTAAACATCTGAATTATAGTTAACATTAAAAGACATATAATCACCAACTTCTTGAAAATGAAACTCTATGTCATTTTTGCAACTTATGTTGCCTGCACTTTCTATTTTATAGCAATCTTTATCAAAAATAATTTCATTATGGCTTGAAGATGTGTTATGATATGTTATAGAAATATCGAAAATAGGACTCCTACTAATATCTCTAGTTATATTTAAATCGGTAACTAGTTTTTCAAAAGGGTAATCCTGGTGCTTAAAAGCTGATAAAGTATTTTCTCTTAATTTTTGAAAAAAATTTATAAAACTGTCTTCCACATTCAATTGATTTCGTAAAGCTAATGTCTTAATATAAAACCCAATTTGATTTTTTAATTCAAATTCAGCTCTATTAACAATTGGGGAACCAATAATTATGTCTCGTTCAGAAGTATACTTATAGATAAGTATTTTTAATACTGCCAAAAACCCCATAAATAAAGTTCCTCTTTCAGATTGTACTATTCTTTTCAAATGTTGCACTTCCGCAGATGGAATATAAGCACGTAAGCAGTGACCGTTATATGTCTTTAATTTAGGCCTTATGAGTGAACTTGGTAAATTTAAAACAGGTAATTCACTAGCGAAACTATTTAACCAATATTCTTTATGCTCCTGCATTTTACCCTTCTCTAATTGATTATATTCCCATGCGGCATAATCCTTATACTGAAAATTTAGCTCTGGCAAATTTACAGCAGTATTTGATTCATATGCCTGATAAAAGGAGCGGACTTCCTTATCTAGAACCTCCATAGACCATCCATCACCAATTATATGGTGCATATTATAACTAAGGACATAATTATCCTTTGAAATATGAAATAAATTAACCCTTAATAATGGTCCTTTTTCTAAATCGAAAGATTTCATTGAATCTTGTTCAATAAAACTATTAATTTTCGCTTCTTGATTTTTTTCATTGCAAAAATCTTGGAAATCAATTTTAAATCCGGAATCACTTCTATCCAGTACAACTTGTTTTATTTCTCCAGTAAGATCTTGTTTAAATACTGTTCGCAGTATTTCATGTCTGTCAATTACTGATTCTATTGCTTTTTTTAAAAAAGAAACATTATTGATGCCTTTTAGTGTTGTACTTGAAGGCATATTATATGCTATTGAAGCTCGCACTGATTGACTTATTAGCCACAAACTTTTTTGAGCTGAGGATAGTACGTAATTTTCAGATTTTTCAACTAACTGGATTCTCGGAATTGATTCCTCTTTATGTGATTTTAAATAGTCTATTATACTTTCTTTCTGTTCTTTAATTTCTTGAACGAGATTCGAAGAAATTTTTTCTTTATAAGAAACAACCTCTAATTCTTCTTCTTCGGTTAAGAATAAATTTATATTTTTAGTTCTTAATTCTGTAAGTAAATCTTTGACCGATTTTATCATTTTTCCAATAAACTTTATTAATATTCTATTGTTTTTTCACCAAATAAACGTTCAGCCTCTATCCCTCTTTTAATACATTCATTAATAAGTTTATTAGACTCCACAATAGGTCTGGACTCATCGGTGTATTTTATTGAACTTATAAATTGCAGCCATGGTTCCAACCCCATAGCATAAACGAATACATTTTTAGGAGTAAAAATGTCAATTAGTGATATTCCTTGATCAAAATTACATCCTGCTAAACGGCGTGATATGTCTTTTTCTCTTTCTAGTTTTTGACTCATTAAAGGTCCATAAAGCCAAGATAATGGTGCGCCATCACATTCCATCCCTAAAAAGAGAATATCAGCATTTCCAATTACATGCTTTACCTTTTCATATATTCTAGGTTCAATATTACACGAATCGGCAAGAAATAAAATTTTTAAGTTATTGTGAAGTTCAATATTAAAACATAATTTGCTTCTCACATCAATATCTGAGTGTTCCCCTAAAAAAGGCAAACCAGTTATTACACAACCATTCAATTCTAAAGATTCCATTTCATCTAATTGAATTACATTATTGAATCCAATTGCGTTAAACATCAACTTTAGACTAGGGTCTTGCAGATTTCCTTTACAGCTGCTAGGCACTATAATATTCTTTATTCGATGTCTTAATTGCAATAATGTTTCAAGCAAGACATGATCCTGATGGTTGTGTGTAATTACAACATAATCTATTTGCTCTGGCAAATCATTAATTGTATATCTATTTATTTCTTTCTCATAACCATCATAACTAATTACTGGATCAACTAAAATTGATATTTCACTTGTTTCAACTAAAACGCAAGCATGTCCAAAATATCTTGTTCTAACTCCATGTCCATTATAATTCTTAAATTCTGTAGGAGCCTCTTTAGTAAAAAACTTTTGAAATAATTCTTCCTGATCGGAGGTAATACCTAAGAGATTTTTTATCTTATTGTAGTCAGAAGGGACTTTTTTCATTCTGAACAATTCATCTATTACTTCTGATTTGAATGGAATATCTAAATGTATTAAATGGTTATCATCTAGTCTTGGTGTACTCAATACAAAGGACCTCGAATCATCAGCCTCAACTAACTGCAATGAAATAGATTGAAAAGTTTCATCATAATATTTACTTTTATATAATAAAAATTCAAAAAATCTAAAATTCGGTTGATTATTTAGATCGTAATATAGTTCAACAAATCCTTTCAAAATTTCAGGAACTCTATCGTACAAAGAATTTAAGGAATAACCTTTAGCCTCTTTTTGTAATAAATTATTTAATTCAAATATTGCTTCTCCTAATCCAAGTAAATCCGAACGTTTATCCAGTGTATCATCGTATAACATTTGGATATCTTCTATTCGGCCACCATTATAATCAATAAATGGACCTCCTAACATTTTAGGGTTTTTTATTGCTGCCGCATGTATTTTAGGATTTTTGATATAAGAATCCATAATCTTAAGATGCCTTTCTCTAATATTTAATGCTGCTGTTGGCGGAAATACTAAATGTGACCAAGCATACCATCTATCGATTAATGCTTCAATAGCTACATTCAGTTTTAAATAATAAAGAGATTCGTTATTTTCCATGTTAATTTTATTAAATAGTTATTTTATCTGCGATTTTTCCAGGTAATTTTTCTTCACTAAACCAGGTTTCATTTTCGATTTCTTCGGCCAAATCTTTAATTTGAGAGTGTTTAAACAGCATTTGCATATTAATATTCACATTGAAAATTTTATTAATCATTGCAATGATTTTAATAACCTTAATACTGTTTCCTCCGAGCTCAAAGAAATTATCGGTTATCCCAATTTTTTCCACCCCTAAAACGTCTTGCCAGATTGCAGCCAGTTTTTCTTCAGTTTCATTTCTTGGCGCTGCGTATTCTTTTTTAATGATGTCTTCACCTGTTACGCTTGGAAGCGCTTTTCTGTCCACTTTGCCATTAGCAGTCAGCGG
>NZ_JBHNPP010000070.1:0-3765 GCF_042436695.1 Flavobacterium sp. HJSW_4 | reverse complement strand
GAGATAAATCAAGAGAAGGCTTTAGTGGCCTATTATGTTTCTAAATCAGAGATTGAAAAATCAGAAATTAGAAGCCACCTGCAAGACAAGCTGCCTGAATATATGGTGCCGAGTTTTTATGTGGAGACAGAAAGCATCCCGCTGACTGCTAATGGCAAAGTGGACAGAAAAGCGCTTCCAAGCGTAACAGGTGAAGACATCATTAAAAAAGAATACGCAGCGCCAAGAAATAAAGAAGAACAGCTTATAGTTGATGTTTGGGCTTCTGTTCTCAAGCAAGAGAAAATAAGTGTCAAAGACAGTTTCTATAATTTAGGAGGAGACTCTATCAAATCCATTCAAGTAGCATCACGATTAAAGCAAAAAGGATATGCTGTAAATATCGATAGCATTCTTCGCAATCCTATTGTTGAAGATTTGGCAAAACTAGTGCAACTCGATACTGCTACTATCAGTCAAGATATTATAAAAGGACCTGTTGTATTAACTCCAATCCAAAAATATTTTTTTGAAGATGAAACTATAATAAACAAAAATCATTATAACCAATCGGTAATTTTAAAAAGTAAGATGCCTATCAATGATTTATTGTTAAAAGAAGCCATATCAATTCTAGTAAAGCATCACGATGCGCTAAGAATGTCTTATGAATTGGTAGACGATAGATGGCAACAATACAATTTAGATGACTCTAAAGATTGTTTCAAAATCAGTTTCTTTGATTTAAAGAAATCCAAAAATCCAAAAGTAGAACTTAATAGATTAGGGGAAGAATTACAATCAGGTTTTGATCTTGGTTCAGGAGTATTGTTTCATATAGGTCACTTTAGAATGGATAATGGTGATCAATTAGCTTTAATCATTCACCATTTGGTTATTGATGGGGTTTCTTGGAGAATACTTCTAGAGGATTTTTCTACTATTTATCAGGCTTTAGTGACTAATAGTACTGTTCAGCTTCCCTTAAAGACAGATTCTTTCCAAAAATGGGCTTCCCTTCAGCAATCTTATGCCCAGAGCCCTGTACAGCAACAAGAGAGAATATATTGGGAAAATCTTTCTCAAAACAACATTGCGTTATTGCCTAACGATTTTGAGGATTTAGATAATAAAGCTATCAATAACAAATCCTTGTCGTTTGCCTTAGACATCGAATTGACAAAAAAAATACAAACAAAAGTACATAATTTATATAATACTGAAATTAATGATGTCCTGCTGACGGCTTTGGCGCTGAGTATCAAAGAAATTTTTGGTGTACAGAAAAGTGTTGTCCAAATGGAAGGTCATGGGCGTGAAGAAATAATCGATGGAGTCGATATTAGTAGGACAATAGGTTGGTTTACTAGCGTTTATCCTTTTGTTTTAGATATTTCTGATAACCAACACCCAGAGATTATATCAGTAAAAGAATCCTTACGAAAAGTGCCTAACAAAGGTATTGGATACGGAATTTTAAAATATTTGGATACTACTTTTGAAAAAGAATTAATACCTAGTATTCAGTTTAACTATTTAGGTGATTTTGGCTCGAATGCCGATGGGAAAGACGATTCTCAATTTGAGTTTTCAGATGAAAATATAGGGGCTTCAAAAGATTTGGAAAATGTTGGAAGTTCTGTATTACTTGATGTGTCAGGGATGATGATTTCTGGTCAATTAAGTATGTCTATTAGTTATTCAAGTAGTTTATTCAAGAAAACTACCATTGAAAAGTTGGTTTTATCTTATCATGAACATCTTTGTACATTAATAAAAGAACTATCCCAAACAAAAGAAAATCGATTAACCCCATCAGACTTAACTTTTAAAAGTTTGAATATAGAAGATTTATTTAGGATAAATAAAGACAATACAATAGAAGATATTTATGAATTATCTCCTTTGCAACAAGGATTATATTACCATTGGTTAGTAGAGGAGTCAAGCAGTTTGTATTTTATGCAAACTTGCTATACTTTGCATGCTGAAAACCTAAATATAAATAATGTAAGGAAGGCATATCAAGAACTAGTCAACAGATATGATATTTTAAGAACCAGTTTCAGTAATGATCATAATTCAAGATTACAGATTGTTCATAAAGAAGCTTTTGTTGATTTTAACTATAAGACCTTAAACATAAACGAAACAAATTCAGTTTCTTTAGAAAAAATAAAACAAGAAGACATATCTAGAGGTTTTGATCTGAATAAACCAACGCAGATGCGTTTGCAAGTATTAGATTTAGGTTATAATAACTATGAGTTTATTTGGAGTCATCATCATATTGTAATGGATGGATGGTGTATGAGTATTTTGATTAACGATTTTTCAAGTATCCTAAATGATTTAGATAAAAAACAACCTATTAGTCTTGAGAAACCTGTTAAGTATGCTAATTATATCAAATGGTTATCTAAAGTAAATAAGGAAACTTCTTTAGCGTATTGGAAAAGGTATCTGAATGGTTTTGAAACAGCTACTGAGCTTACTTTTAAAAATATAAAAAGAACTCATAGCCAAAGTGTTAATTTTAAAAGCGAAAACATTTGTCTAAAAGAGGAACTATTTGAAAAAATAGAAGAAACTTGCAAGGAGTTTGGGATTACTAAGAATACTTTTATACAAGGAGTTTGGGGGTATTTACTATCTAGATATAACAATTCTAAAGACGTTGTGTTTGGATCAGTTGTATCTGGCCGACCTGCTGAGTTAGTAGGTGTTGAAAACATGGTGGGGCTTTTTTCGAATACTATTCCTGTAAGGTTAAAATATGACAAATTAGTCACGGTTAAAGACTTTTTACAAAAATTACATGCAGAAGCAATTGAAAGTACCGATTTTCAGTATGTGAGTTTGGCAGAAGTTCAATCTCAAAGTTCTGTAGGAATGGAACTTATTAACAATTTAGTCATTTTTGAAAATTATGCTGTTGCAGATACATTAGAAACAGATAATAAGATTAATATTGAAAATATAAATGTTTTTGATGAATTAAATTATAATTTTGCTATTACTGTAAAACCTTCAGAGTCTTCTTTGGGGATTGAATTCAGGTTTGATTCTAATCTTTTTGATATTGAATCTATAAAAAAAATAAAAACTCATTTTGAGGCTATTACGCATTTTTTTACCTCAAAGAGTCAAACTGCAATACACCTTATTGATTATTTATCTGAAGAAGAGAAACAACAATTATTAGTAGACTTTAACGATACTAAAATTGATTATCCAAAAGATAAAACCATAATCGATTTATTTGAAGAACAAGTTGATAAAACTCCCGATAACATCGCTGTTGTTTTTGAAGAAGTACAATTGACTTATAAACAACTCAACGAGAAAGCAAATCAATTAGCGCATTATTTAAGAGAAACTTACAAAATACAAGGCGACGACCTAATCGGAATAAAGTTAGAACGAAGCGAGCAAATGATACTGGCCGTTTTAGGAATACTAAAATCTGGTGCCGCCTATGTGCCAATCGATCCAAGTTACCCTCAAGAACGAATCACTTACATAGAAAAAGACAGCGACTGTAAAGTTGTTATTGATGAGGAGGTAATGATGCTTTTTGATTTTGAAAGATTTAGATACACAAACAAAAATCTTAATCAGATCCACCAACTGGATAATTTAGCCTACGTCATTTATACATCAGGAACGACAGGCAATCCTAAAGGGGTAATGGTGGAGCATTCAGGTATTTTAAATACAATATTATCCCAAATAGATTTATTTAAACTTCATGAATGCAAGAACAGCCTGCAATTCGCCTCGTTG
>NZ_JBHNPP010000069.1:0-4351 GCF_042436695.1 Flavobacterium sp. HJSW_4 | reverse complement strand
AAAAATAAAAAACCTTGCGAACTTTGCGGTAAAACTACACAAGCCAAAAACTTGAAACCTGAAACCTGAAACAAAAACAAACAAATTTCCGTATCTTTACGATATGAAAATAGAAATTTGGTCGGACATCATGTGTCCGTTTTGTTATATCGGAAAAAGACAATTGGAAACTGCACTTTCAGTATTTCCTAATGATGAATTTGAAATTGAGTGGAAAAGCTTTCAGCTAGATCCAACAATAACTTCTGAACCTGATATGGACGTTTATACGTTCTTAGCAGAAAGAAAAGGCATGTCGCTTGAACAATCTAAAGAAATGCACAAAGGTGTTGCTGAACGCGCTAAAAGTGTTGGTTTAGATTATAATTTTGATAAAGCTGTCATTTCAAATTCTTTAAACGCGCATCGAATCATTCAATTGGCTAAAACTAAAAATATTGGCGATCGAATGGAAGAAATTTTCTTTAAAGCTTATTTTACAGATGGACAAGATTTGAACAATGGTCAAACCTTGATCAAATTAGGAGTTCAAGCTGGTTTACAAGAAAATGAAATTAGAGAGGTTCTAGAAAGCGACAACTTGTTTATTAAAGAAGTAGAATCAGATATTAAAGAAGCTGCCGAAATTGGCGTTCAAGGAGTTCCATTCTTTGTGTTTGATCGTAAATATGCTGTTTCGGGCGCTCAACCAATTGAAACATTTGTAAAAACAATTCAGGAAGTTTTGAAATAAAATTCAAACTTATAAAAATCTAAAAGCGTGCTGTCTATATTTAAACAGCACGCTTTTATTATTTAGCTCTACTAAGAAACTAAAAAATTAATGACCAGCTCTACCTTTAGAATCGTTAGATTTTGTTGTAGTGCTTTTTCCTCTAGAACCAGAAGTTGATTTTTGAGTTTTTCCAGAATCTTTCATTCCAGATTTCGAATCTTTTCTTGAAGTTTCCATAATGTTATAATTTTTTAAATTATTAGTTCTACAAAGTTGCAAAATACGTAAGTGCTTATTTTACAGAATTATATTTGAGTTTTATAAAATGAGAATTAGACAAAATATTCAATAAACAAATCATGTAAGATTAAAAGTAAATCCTATAATTTTTTTAAGTTGCTTATTTTCAAATTTGTATATATCAAAAATTTAGAAAACTTACTAATTTAAAACAGCAGCCATGAGAAAAGATGCGAACAGCCGATACACTGCAAACTTAAATGATTTTAAATGCAGTAAACCCGATCATATTGATACCGCACATGAAAATGAGGCAATGGATCATGAATTTACTTCGGGAGAAAATGAAGATAATAATTATAGAAATCACTGTGCTGACTCTTCCGATGATTGTTATGAAATTATAGAAAGCGGACTAAATTTAGCTGAAGACAATACTCCTTTTTCAGCTTACGATACTACAAATCCATACGACAGTTATAATTTAGATAATGAAGATAATAAATACGACTGTCCTCCTTATAGAAATTTTGAGTACTAAAAATATCGATAGAAAATGAATGTACCCTTATTACAATTTAACGATAAAGGCATTTACTGTCAGCAGGCTGATGTCTATCTGGATCCGTGGAGACCAGTAAAAAATGCCATTATTACGCATGGACATTCTGATCATTCCAGATGGGGACATCAAAATTATATTACACATCACACAAATGTTCCGATTATTAAATATCGACTCGGCGAAATAAATGTTACAGGAAAAGATTGGAATGAAACTTTTAGCATAAACGGCGTAAAGTTTTCTCTTCATCCCGCTGGGCATATTATTGGTTCTGCGCAAATTCGGGTAGAATACAAAGGTGAAGTTTGGGTTTTTACAGGCGATTACAAAACAGAAGATGATGGAATTTCAGTTCCTTACGAAATTGTAAAATGCCATTCGTTTATAACAGAATGCACTTTCGGACTTCCGGCTTTTAATTGGGAATCACAAAAAGATGTAATGTCCGAAATTAATAATTGGTGGGTAGAAAATCGATCTGAAGGTAAAACATCAATTCTTTTTGGATATTCTTTAGGAAAAGCACAGCGATTACTAAAATATTTGGATCCAAATATTGGCACAATTTATACACATGGCGCAATAGAAAATATGACAAATGTTGTTCGCCCTTTTATTGATTTACCCGCAACAGTTAGAGTAACCCAAGAAACGAAAAAAGAAGATTTACTAGGAAATATTGTTCTCGCACCGCCAAGCGCACATGGAAGTACTTGGATTCGAAAAATGACACCTTTTGTAACAGGAACTGCAAGTGGCTGGATGGCTTTTCGAGGCGCAAGAAGAAGACGTGCAGTAGATCGCGGATTTGTAATTAGCGATCACTGCGATTGGACTGGATTACTCGAAAGCATAAAAGCAACTGGAGCCGAAAAAGTAATTTGCACTCACGGATATTCTGATATTTTCTCAAAATATCTAAGAGAATTAGGTTACGACGCCAGAACCGCCCACACACAATACGAAGGGGAAACGAATGACGTAATTAATGATGAGTTATAAATTGTTAATTATGAGTTATGAGTTATGAATTATGAGTTATAATCTTTTCTAATTAACCATCAACAATCAACAAAATTCAAAATGAAAAACTTTGCCGAGCTTATAAAAACCTTAGATAGTTCTAATAAAACATCGGTAAAAGTTGATGCGTTGACAAATTATTTCCTGAAAGCAAGTGACGAAGATAAAGTCTGGACGATTGCTATACTTTCGCATCGTCGCCCTCCACGACCTGTAAATACGACTTTATTGCGTTTATGGGCAAATGAATTGGCGAATATTCCGCTTTGGTTGTTTGAAGAAAGTTATCATATTGTGGGGGATTTGGCTGAAACCATTGCACTTGTTATTCCGACCACAAAAGAACATTCTGATAAAAGTTTAACCGAATTTCTACAGGAAATTATCGCTTTAAAAAAGAAAGATGATTTTGAAAAGAAAGAATATCTGCAAACCAATTGGCTGAATTTAAATTATTACGAACGCTTTGTTTTCACTAAATTAATTACAGGAAGTTTTAGAATTGGTTTGAGTCAGAAGTTGATGACACGTGCACTTTCTAAAGCAGAAAATATTGACGAAGACACATTGGCTTATAAATTAATGGGCGATTGGAATCCGAACACAATTACGTTTCAAGAATTGGTTTTAGATGAAAGAAGCAGTGATTATTTATCGAAACCTTATCCGTTTTATTTGGCTTATCCGATTGAAGGTGAATTGGAAAATTTAGGAAATCCAGAAGATTGGAGCGCCGAACATAAATGGGACGGGATTCGTTCACAAACGATTATTCGTGAAAACGAAATTTACGTTTGGAGTCGTGGTGAAGAATTGGTAACCGATAAATATCCAGAATTCAATTCTTTTATTGGAGTTATTCCAAACGGAACTGTAATTGACGGCGAGATTCTTTCTTTCGTAGAAAATGAAATTGGAACTTTTAATGATTTGCAAACTCGAATTGGCCGAAAAAATGTTTCTGCTTCGGTTTTAAAGAAAACGCCTGTAATTATTAAAGCTTATGATTTATTGGAATGGCAAGGAAATGACATTCGAAATCTTCCTTATGAAGAACGTCGTACATTATTAGAAGAATTATTTACCACTTTAATTGGAAAAGATATTCCGTTACAACTTTCCGAAAGAATTAATTTTTCTACTTGGGAAGAAATTACTAATGAAAGATTAAAATCTCGCGAAATGAAAAGCGAAGGTTTGATGTTGAAACGAAAAGATTCGCCTTATCTCGTTGGAAGAAAAAAAGGAGATTGGTGGAAATGGAAAATCGAACCTTTAACCATAGATGCAGTCCTCACCTACGCCATGCGCGGTCACGGACGAAGATCAAATTTATTTACCGATTATACTTTTGCCCTTTGGCAGGAAAATGAAAGCAATGAGCGCGAACTCGTCACTTTCGCGAAAGCATATTCCGGTTTAACCGATTCCGAGTTTAGAATGGTGGATGATTTTATTAAAAAGAATACTTTAGAACGATTTGGTCCAGTAAGAAGCGTAACGCCAAAACTGGTTTTTGAAATTGGTTTTGAGGGAATTGCACTTTCTAAAAGACATAAAAGCGGAGTTGCAACTCGCTTTCCACGAATTTTAAGATGGCGTCACGATAAAAAAATTGAAGAAGCCAATTCGATAGAAGATTTAAAAAATATGATTATTTGAAGTTATTTTTAAACATATTGTTTCTGATTTTTTGTCATTTCGGTAAAATAAAAACTTTGCGCTTTAGCGACTTTGCGAGACTAATTTAAGATACAGAGAAAAAATTAGTGTAATTAGTGCAATTCGCGGCAAAAAAATAAAAAAAA
>NZ_JBHNPP010000068.1:0-4498 GCF_042436695.1 Flavobacterium sp. HJSW_4 | reverse complement strand
CCTTTGGATAAGCAACCCCAGTATCATTAAATTCCTCTAATAATTGCTGCTTCTCTGCTTGAGATAAATAATCGATGTCTTCTATTAGTCTACTGTTGTCTGCACTGAAAATTTGTATTACAGCCTCTAAATGTGATACCATTTTTCTTATCGATTCAACATCAAAAATATTAGAATCAAATTTAAATTCAATTTTCAGAGAAGATTTAAAAGGATATATAGTAGTAACAAAATTATAATTTGATTCGTCATGTGAATCAGCATATTGAAATGATGTTTCTTTTCCTATTATTTCAGGCGCATTTAATATATTTCCAACGTTATCTTTTACAACAAAATTTTCAAAAATCATCAAGTTATTGATGAGTTCCATCCCAATAGGACTTTGAGATTGCACTTCTGCCAAACTTACATAATGAAAATCAGTGCTTTTAATTGCTTCAGCATGCAATTGTTTTAAGAAATCTTTAACTGTATCTGATTCATTATACTGTACCCTTGTTGGAATAGTATTTGAAAAAAGCCCAACCATGTCTTCAATACCCACTAATTCTGGCGGTCTTCCAGATACAACTGACCCAAAAACTACATCTTTCGAATCGTTGTATCTAGACAGCAAATACCCCCAAGCCCCTTGAATAAAAGTATTGGTAGTAATTTCTAAACCGCTACAAGTATTTTTTATATTTTGAAATACTTCTCCGTCTAAACAAATTTCTTCACTTTTAAATGAGACTTCTTTACTTTGAATTTCCCTTTTGTTTTTAAAAGGAATTTCCGTTGCAGTTACAAAACCATCTAGATATTTCTTCCAATATTCTAGAGAAGTTTCTTTATTTATCTTAGACAGCCATTTGATATAATTAGCATATTTGACAGGTTTCTCAAGACTGATAATTTGCTTGTTGTTTAAAGCATTTAAGATGCTTGAAAAGTCATTGATCAAAATACTCATACACCATCCATCCATTAAAATATGGTGGTGGCTCCAGATGAATTCATAAATACCATGTCCTAGATCAACTACTTGCAAACGCATTTGGGTAGGCTTATTCAGATCAAATCCTCTAGATCTGTCTTCTTCTTTTATTTTTTGCAAATAAAGAGCACTGTCTTTGTCCTTTTTTACAGATTTAAAACTGAAATCGATAAAAGCCTCCTTATGGACAATCTGTAATAACACATCGTAATTAGAACTAAAACTAGTTCTAAATATTTCGTATCTATTAACCAAATACTGATAAGCTCTTTTTACATTATCTATATCCAAATTCTCAGCATACAATCTATATGATGTCTGCATGAAATACATCGAACTCGATTGGTCAACCAACCAATGATAATACAATCCTTGTTGTAAAGGCGACAATTCATAAATATCTTCTATTGTATCCTCTTTATTGATAAAAGACAATTGTTCTATAGATAACCCTTTATAAGACAAGTCGGATGGAGTGAGTAAACCAATTGCTTTATTTTGGGAAAGGCTATTTATCAACTTTCTTAATTGCTTATGATAAGAAGCTGTAAGTTTCTCTATGGTTTGCTTCTCAAAAACAAATGATGAATATCCAAAAGTGATACTGAGCTGTTCTGCAACTATTATTCCTGAAACATTCAAAAGAATATCATTGGTAGTATTTTCTATACATACTTGGGCTCCTACACTTTCGTGAGCAAACTCAAAGCGAGAGTTATCTTTGTCACTAATATTAGAACCAAAATTTCCTAAATAATTAAATTGAATACTAGGAGATAACTCGCTCTCAAAAGAATTATCCATGTATTTTAAGATTCCATATCCAATACCTTTATTAGGGATTTTTCGTAAAGATTCTTTTACTGATACAATCTCTGGGTATCGGTTATCAGAAATATCCAAAATAAATGGATATAAACTAGTAAACCAACCTATGGTTCTCCCAACATCTACCCCATCGATTATTTCTTCTCGACCATGTCCTTCGATTTCGATTACACTCTTTTCTACACCAAAAATATCTTTGATACTCAGTGCCAAAGCGGTTAGCAAAACATCATTTATCTCTGTAGAGTATAAGCCATGTACTTTTGTTTGTAACTTTTGGCTCAATTCAATATCCAAAGTAAAGGACAATGAGTCATTAATTGGAGCTTTGCCTTGAGTAACCTCAAAATCTTTAGGCAACAATGCAATAGACGTTTGAGAAAGATTTTCCCAGTATGTTCTTTCTTGCTGTTGTGCTGGACTCTTGGCATAGGATTCTAGAAGAGAAGCCCACCTTTGGAAAGAATCTGTCTTTAATGGAAGTTGGACAATATTGTTATTCTCTAAAGATTCGTATACAGTAGATAAATCGTCTAAAAGTATTCTCCAAGATACTCCATCAACAACCAAATGATGGATAATTAAGGCCAATCGATCTCCATCAATCATTCTAAAATGACCAATCTGAAATAAAGTTCCTGAAGAAATACTAAAACTGGACTGCATTTCTTCTCCTAATCTATGGAGCTCCTCATTTGCATTTACGGACTGTGTTAAATCAAAAAATCTAATTTTGTAACAATCCTCAGAACTATCTAAATTATATTGTTGCCATATATCGTTTACCAATTCATAACGCATTCTAAGTGCGTCGTGATAGTGGACTAAAATTGAAACGGTTTCTTTTAAAAACGATTCATTTATGGGAATTTTACTTTTTAAAAGCACCGATTGGTTATAATGATTTTTATTTGGGATTTGTTCTGATCCAAAAAAGAAACGTTGTATTGGAGTCAACACTACATCTCCCTTTATCATATCTTGACTGATAATAGAAATATCCACCTTGATTAGTTTTGCCAAATCCTCAACAATAGGATTACGAAGGATATCCTCCACCTTTAAAGTATATCCTTTTTGTTTTAGTCTTGATACTACCTGAATTGATTTGATAGAATCTCCTCCTAAATTATAGAAACTGTCTTTGACACTTATCGCTTCCTGCTTAAGAACTAAAGCCCAAATATCAACTATAAGCTGTTCTTCTTTATTTCTTGGCGCTACGTATTCTTTTTTAATTACGTCTTCACCTGTTACGCTTGGAAGCGCTTTTCTGTCCACTTTACCATTAGCAGTCAGCGGGATGCTTTCTATCTCCACATAAAAACTCGGCACCATATATTCAGGTAGCTTATTTTGCAGATGGCTTCTAATTTCTGATTTTTCAATCTCTGATTTAGAAACATAATAAGCCACTAAAGCTTTCTCTTGATTTATCTCTTTGGCTTCAACAATAACCTGTAGCACATCCTCTGAATATTGGGATATAGCAGCTTCTATCTCACCTAATTCTATTCTAAAGCCTCTAATCTTAACCTGATGGTCTTCCCTGCCTAAAAATTCAATATTCCCATCTGGCAACCATCTGCCTAAATCCCCCGTATCATACATTCTTGCCCCTTCAATGAAAGGATTGGAAATGAATTTCTCTGCTGTCAGCTCCGGTTGGTTTAAATAACCGCGAGCCAGTCCAGATCCAGAAATGTACAGCTTTCCTATTACTCCTATAGAAACAGGATGTAAATTATTGTTAAGAACAAATAATTGAGTATTATCAATTGGTTTACCTATTGGAATTAAAGTATCATTCTTTGAACAGTTAAAATAACTAACATCAATAGTTGCTTCTGTTGGACCATAGAGGTTCATAAGTGAAACATTCGTAAATTGAGCAAAGAACTTATCATTTTGATTTACACTTAAAGTCTCTCCACTTACAAATACTTGTTTAAGACTTTTAAGACGTTCATTTCCAAGTCCATTTTCTTTAAGATAATCCAAAAATAAAGTTAACATTGAAGGAACGAAATGAAGAACTGAAACCTTATTTTTTTCGATACAATCGATTAACTCTTTGGGATCTTTTTGGCCTTCTGGTTTTAACATGCACACTTGTGAACCTTTGTATATCCACCAAAATAATTCCCAAACCGAAACATCAAACGAATAGCTTGTTTTTTGAAGAATAACATCTTGGTCTGACAATACATATGCTTTTTGCATCCATTCTAGACGGTTAACTAATGATGTATGCTCAATCATTACCCCTTTTGGGTTTCCTGTGGTTCCAGAAGTATAAATTACATAAGCTAAATTTTGCGGATTGATTATTTTCTCCACATTGCTTTTTAAATACCTATCCTTAAGTTCGTTAAAACATTTTAATACTTCTATATCAACAACAATTTTACAATTACTGTCTTTTTCTATATAATCTATCCTTTCTTGCGGGTAGCTTAAGTCTATAGGCACATAAGCTGCCCCTGACTTTAGTATCCCCAAAATAGCCACTATCATTTGCTCGCTTCGCTCTAGCTTTATCCCTATCAAATCCTCAGCCTGTATCTTATAGGTTTCTCTTAAATAAGCCCCTAATTGATTGGACTGTTCATTGATTTCTTTATAAGTCAGCTCCTTGCCTTCAAACACAACCGCTATATTGTTTGGAGTTCTATCTGCTTGCTCTTCAAA
>NZ_JBHNPP010000067.1:0-5002 GCF_042436695.1 Flavobacterium sp. HJSW_4 | reverse complement strand
ATTGTAATATTCCATACTTTGTTTATAATTGATTATGATTTGTCTCAACTTAGAGAAGAATTGCCTTGAGCAAAAACTAAGTTTTATGAAGATGAAAAGCCATTTTATGTACTTTTGATTTCACCTTTTTGAAGTGCTATTAATTTATTTTATCGCTGAAAAAATTCAATTTTACAAAAAGCAATAATTAAATGAAGCAGATTGTCTTGAAGTAAATAGACGAAGAATATGATGGAAGATTGTACTTAATTTGCACAAATATATTGGCTGTAAAAGCCCTAATAGAAGTTAATAGGAACCACGCCAGAGGCTGGTAAATTTGTGGTTCCTAAATAATTGTTTAAAAATTATGATCAAGAATTATTCTTGTTCTTGCTTTACAATTTCGCCCGTTTCAATGTTCACACGAATATCTCCATGTTCTTCTTTAATCGCTTTTTCCAATTCATTAAAGTTTTGCTGCTGAACGGCAATCTGGCTTAAAATATCTGCTTTTTGAAACTCGTATTGAATAGACAATTCTCCCAACGATAATCTCGCTTTATCCATAAAGGCATTAAAATCTCGTAGTTTCTTTAATTGTTCTACGTTGATTGTTTTTGCTTCTTCTTTGTTGATTTTTGTGTTTTCCATTTTTATTGCTGTTTTATTGCTGTTTTATTTGTTTTGAATTACAGGTTTATTTTGAATAGTAATGCGTTTGCATTGTATTATTTTAATTGCTAAGAAATATTATAAGTGATTGTAAATTGAAGATAATTTTTACTAGACTTAGTCGTTTTATAATTAATGATTGCCTCAGTCGCATTGTTACCGTTACCACCACCTATAATTGAAGTAAATGTATTATTTCCAGTATCATTATTTGAACCAATAACAATAACACTAGTGGAATCACCTTGGGCAGGAAAAGGAAGCGATACAAAGAATGCTTTCGTTATAGGGATAGTATAATCTCCGGTTGAATCACTTGTTGCAGACATCATGCAAGTTACTGTGATAAGGTTACCTATTTTTGTGTAAACAGATCTGAATATAGTTGTTGCAAGAATTCCAGAAGAGCTTGATATAATTGGAGTATAAGTTCCAGATGTTGCTCCTCCACTGTTAGCCATAACAAAAGCTGTAGTTGCCAACTGATTTGTATTTGTCCCCAGAGTTGCTGTTGGTGCTGTTGGTGTTCCATTGAAATTTGGAGAAGTTAGTTTTGAATAACTTGATAAATCTAAATCGGTAGCTTTTAAATATTGAACATCTTCTAAATATGTAGAACTAACAACTAATCCAGCAGGATCTGTTTTCAGTGCTTTTTGAGGTTGGATTAATTTTGAGATTGCTAGACCATCCGCAATGTATAATTCTCCATTTTGGCTGCAAATGCCATAGACAGCTCTATTTGGAGACAATAGTCCAGATGCCCAATTTTCTGTTAAGTTAGTTCCATCCAGTAAAATTCTAGCTACAGAATCTATTGTATTTGCATAAATATATCCATCAGAATGTAAAAAAAGTGAGGTGATTCTTTTTGCTAGTGTAACAAAATCAGTTACTACACCGTTTGCAATATCTATTTTCTTTATTGTGTTATTATGTGATGCGTAAATAAATCCATTATTTCCGCTAATCAATCCACTATTTATGTCAGATCCTACATTTGCAAAGTTTTCTGTTTTTACTCCTCCTAATGTACTTCTATGGATATTTCCCGTTGTGTATTCGAGAACATATAGATTATTGTCACTCGCTATAGTTATTCCATAAAAGTTTTGATTACCTACTGAGAATTGAGCAACAATTTGATTGTTACTACCATCTGGATCCATAGATCGAATTCTGCTTGAATTTCCTCCTATGTATATTTTATTATTAGCACTGTTATAACATATTGAATATCCAGCTCCCATACCAGTACCAATTGTAGTAGCTACTTGATTTTCAATTTTTACCAAATAGTTACCAGCTCTATAAAAAGTATTTCCAATACTAATTAAACCATAAGTATTTGAAGGAACAGTAGCATAACTATTTCTCGTTTGAGTTATTCTATTTAGTTTCAATCCGCTAACATTTGCAGTCCCACTATCAATAACTAATTCTCCAGTTTTAGTTTCGCTAGCATATCCTGTTTTATGTAAAACATTATCTAAATCACCTCCACTGTTGTCACCAATCTTCTTCTCAACCCCATCACTTCCCATAACATACAAATCGGTAGTTCCGTCTGTTTTAGCGTATAATTTTGCATGACCAGCCATTGCAGTTGCAGAGTCAGAAGGTGCTAAAGTTAAAAAACCATCCGTAATATCCGCTTTTTCGTTTAAGGTTGTGAATGAAGTTCCAGATACGTTTCCGTCGTGTGTGATAAATGCTTTTTCTACTTCCTTTTTTTTAACGCTGATCGCTTTTCTGTTAATGTTATCAGTACTGGTGTCAAAAGTAGAAGTGGTCGCATTAGAGCTAGAGTTTTGAACTAATTTTAAGCAGTTCGCACTATTATTTTTCTCAATTGTTAAAACATCATCTACTGAAGTATTGTGCGTTAATTTTAAGGCTCCGTCTTTAGTTTCATTGCCAGAAGTATGAATTACTTTCGTGTCATCGGCATATGTTGTCGGATCAAGAGAACCATCTCCTTTTACAAATTTTTCAGCTGTTCCTCCTTCGCTAACAAATTTTTTAGCCGTTACAATTCCTTCTGAATCAATTTTAGCTTTTACAACATTATCTTTCGAAACTTGTAAAGGATCTCCTGTTGCTGTTGAAGAAGAATTTACTTGTAAGCCTGCTCCAGCTCCTGTGTTTGATACTTTAATACCAGTTCCCGCTGCTGTATTTTGAACAGCTATACCGCTTCCGATACCGCTAACTGTTACGTCTAATACTTTTGCGCCAGCATCGGCACCACTGTTTGTTAAGACAATTCCGCTTGTTGAGGTAGGAGTAGTGTTATTGAAAGTCAGGATTCCGTTTTTGGTTTCATTTCCTGAAGTATGTAAAAAACTTGTAAAGTCAATTTGTTCGCCAGATCCGCCTCCTGGATTTGGAGTTAAATTTTTATACCAATAATCGACTTCAATATTTCTATTATCAATATTCCCCGAAAAAGTGATTTTGGCCATTTCGTAATTGATGATGTAATCTCCATCATTTCCTTCGCCTTCTTTCTCTAGCAATAATTGCCCGTTTTTAAATACTTTAACACTATAGTTGACTGGTGCATATTGTAAAGAAATAGTATTGCCGACAAAATTGTCAAAATGCTCTTTAAGAGGCATGTAACTATTTCCTGTAATGATACCGATATTTTGTAAACCTGTGCGTAAAAGAGCAGGAGTTACATAATGCAGGTTATCGGTTCCTGTTTCGACCATTTGAAAATCGGCTTTGTCTTCGTCTTTATGGATAAAACTATTAAAAACCTCCTGAAAGTCTCCCTGCGACGGAATATCGCCGTTTTCGAATTTGTAGCCAATGTTAGTTCTGTCTGTTGCCATGTTGTTTGAAATTTATTTTCTTTCTGTAAATATTATTTTTGATTAGCTTGATTTTGAATCCCAACAAATAATTTCGTTGGGATTCATTTTAGAATTTATAGGGTTAGAATTTTTTCTTCACTACTAAACATGCCTGAAGAGTTTTCAGCAAGTACTTTGAAATGATGGTAAATTCTTTCATCATCAGCATTTTTAATAGTTAATTCGTCGGTATTCAATTTGGTATCTAGTAAAGCCAGTGTCACTACATTTTCATTTGAAATTTTCTCTTGAATTTTATCCCAGTTTCCTTGATTATTCATTTTGTACAAATGATATTTACCATTATGAACCGTTTTCTCCCAACTGAATACAATCGGTTTCAATACAGATTCATTTTCTCCAGTTGGAACGCCAGTAGCTGTTAATTCTGGAGATTCTGGAGCAGCAGTATCAGCAATAACTGTGGCAGTAATTTTTGATGGCTGAGATGGTGTGTAATCAATATTGATAATTGGGTTGAGATCAGTCGAACTCGGATCAGCGTATTCAATTTCTCTTGAAACAGTAATTCTGTAGAAAAGACCATCACCAAAAGGAATATTTTCTAAATCTTCAAATTCATCATAAACCGTCCAAACACTATTAAAATCAGTAGATAAAGTATCCTCATTAATCAGAATTTCTTTGACAGGAGTCATCGTTCTAATTGATTGTGCATCAAGCATGTTTTTTGCACGATAGATATTAATTTTTCTAATGTTGTATTCTGGTTTGTAAGCATTTAATTCGATTTGAATAGAAGGCTTGATTCCTAAAACCTGATTTTCTAAAACAGGCATAATTCGCTTAATCTCTGGTGTTTGAGGCGGACTTGAAGGAACTAGTTTCACAGGTCCTAAGAAAGTACTAAACTCACTGAAATTCATTTTAATATCCATTTCACGAACACCGTAGAAATAGATGTTTTGTGAATTACCGTCTAGATTAAAATCTGTAAACTGCGTTCTAAACTCAGCCGCATCTGTGATTTTCATCATTGGCGCTATGTCCAAATCAGGATGAGGATATTTTAAAACATTACCATTTTTGTCTTTGATGGTTTGTTTTTTATTAACTGGCACATAGTCATTATCATTAATATATTCATAAATAACAGGCACTTCAGTTAATGGCACAAAAACGGCATGAACAACTTGTTCAATAAAATGAATGGCCAATAGATCTTCCTCAATTCCTGCTGTTTTAGGAATAATAATTTGATTAAGAGCAGTTAGAGCAGTTACATCTGGAACATTTTGTTTTTGTGTTAGATTATGCCATTTGATAAATTCATTAATCTCTCCTCTTAATAATTCACTGTCAGGAACAGGGAAACGGTAGTTTTCTTCAGAAACGCTTGCAGGAGGATAAGTTTCATAATTAGCCTTATTTTGCAATCCGTTAAAACCCAAGAAATTTTGCCATCTGTTAGCGAAATACTTTTCATTATTTCCACCAAGTTTACTTAGTTCTTCACGAATTTTAGT
>NZ_JBHNPP010000066.1:0-6625 GCF_042436695.1 Flavobacterium sp. HJSW_4 | reverse complement strand
TGTAAAAATGGCTAAAGAATTAGCCGTTGCGATGCTGAAAGATTATCCTGAATGGAATCAAGCCAAAATTGACAAAGCTATGGCGGGTAAAGTAGAAAACAGTTTTAAACTGACGAAAAAAGTACCGATTTACATTACTTACTTTACTTCATTAGTAAATGATAAAGGAGAAGTTGGTTTCTTTCAAGATGTTTATGAAAAAGATGCCAATCCGAATGGTGAAACGCTTCCCGACACTGCAATTGTAAATCAATAATTTACGCCAATAATTCAAGGGAGAATTTATCAAAGTAAATTTGATAGGTTCTCTCTTTTTCATTTAGCATTCATTAAAAAACCTTAAAACACTATTAATAAGTCTTTTAACACTAAAACATCTTTTTAATATAAAATATATTTGCAAAATAAAATCACTGTTCTATAATTCAGAAACTTAAAAAGCTATGAAAACAAACAACATTGAAGGATTGTCTTTATTTGAAATTAATGTTTTAATTCAGCAAGGCGGAAGATTTGTAAAGTTTCCTTTTATTATTTCCAAAATGGTAAAAAGGATTAAAGAATCTAACATTTATTTTATTCGTCCAAATGAAGGTACATTCAAATATGCCTTAAAACACTTTTTCTTGAATTTATCAATAAGCTGGCGCATTTTTCCGTATGGACCAATTTATGTGGTAAAGTCATTGTTTTATCTTATAAAAGGTGGGAAAGATTATACTGAAACTATATTAAAAGATTTGAATAGTAACAGCCCTCTACAAGCCACAATTTAAATTATCATAAAATAAAGTTTTAAAAGCTTTTTCTAAAATCATTTCATATTTTTATGAAGTGATTTTTTTATTCAAACTAATGTAAACCTGAAGGGGGTTAAAAATTTGAATATCAACATTTTTCACCAAAAAAACACGTAATAAATAAGAAATTTATCCTTATTTTAGCTCTGTCTTATCACCTAAAATTTAAATTTATGGAAGATTCTAATGAGTTAATACAAAGAAAAAGCTGGTGGAACAGAAACTGGAAATGGTTTGTTCCCAGCGGATGCTTAACTCTTTTAGTGTTATTTGGTTTATTTATTGGAGGAATTTTCTATGAAGCTACTTCAGTCATAAAAGATTCAGATGCATACAAAGAATCTATGGCAAAGCTTCAAAACAATAAAACAGTTATGGAAAAATTGGGATCTCCGATTGAAACTGACGGAATCGTTTCTGGAGTTATTACTTCGTATAATAGCGTACGAGCTTGTGATGTGGAAGTTCCAATAAAAGGTCCTAAAGGAAAAGGCACTTTATTTGTTGTTGGGGAAAAAAGAGGAACATGGAAATACACTGAAATGTCTGTTTATATTGAGAATACAAAGGAAAAAATCGATTTATTGCAGAAGTAAAATATAATAATGAAAATATTAATGAAATCTTTTTTTAGTCTGTTTTTTGGACTTGTTTTCTGCACTGCTTTATTTGCTCAACCAACCAGAAATTATCAAGCTTATACAACACAAATTACACAATTTTCTAAACCTTCCAGAATACTACACAACAATGTTGATTCACAAGGAAATGGTTATATTGAATTTACAAATAAAAACAATCAGATACTCCGCTTTCGATTAAATAACCATAAAGTTCAACCAGGATCTTGTCGCATCGCTTTTGAAATATATTATTATGAAAATAGCTATTTGAAAAAAGTTGAATCATTGGATAGTAATGGAAAATTAATTGGCTGTAATTTAAAACTACAAGGAGAAGCAGTCATTGAATACATCATTGAAAAACCTGAATTGTATCTGAAAAAGAAAAAATTAATTGACGATGCCGAAGGTAATATTGATATGAAAGATGACTCTAACGAAAAAATCATTCGCGTGCGTCTTTTTGACTCCAATTATCAGCCTATAGCACAGCTACATCCTAGTTACGTTTCTAGTAAAACCTATTGGCAACAAAATATTCGAATGTCTTGGCCGTAGTAAATACTTCGTCAACTGCGATTTATGACATTAAATCGATCTATGTTAAGTTTACAACAAAATGTTACTTCTCTTCAAATAAATTTGTGGCGTTGTTTTTGAATAAGTAGTATTTTTGAAACTTAAACAAAAACCCCAAAATGAAAAAGATTTTACTATTAGCCGTTACATTTTCGCTTACTTCTTGCGCACAGGTACAGCAAACTTTAAGTCAATTACCTCAAATATCTTCTCAAATTCCAGGAGTTGGCGGTGTTGACATTGCTTCAGGTTTAAAAGAAGCATTAAACAAAGGAATTACACAACAAGTGAGTAAATTAACCGCTGTAGATGGTTTTTATAGAAATGAAGCTGTAAAGATTTTAATGCCAGAAGAATTGCAAAAAGTAGATGCAACGCTACGTAAAGTAGGTTTAAGTTCTCTTGCAGATGAAGGAATCAAAATGTTGAACCGCGCTGCAGAAGATGCTGTAAAAGAAGCAACTCCTATTTTTGTGACAGCTGTAAAAAACATGACTTTTACAGATGCTAAAAACATTCTTTTAGGAAGCGACAATGCAGCAACAAATTATTTGCAAGGAAGCACAACAACTGCATTATATGCCAAATTTAATCCTGTAATTAAAAGCTCTTTTGCAAAAGTTGGTGCAGATGAAGTTTGGAAAAACATAATCACGAAATACAATACTATTCCGCTAGTAAAAAAAGTAAATCCAGATTTAACTGATTATACAACTAATCAAGCTTTGTCTGGCGTTTTTAAAATGATTGCCGTTGAAGAAAAAGAAATCCGAAATAATATCTCTGCAAGAACAACACCTTTATTAAAAAGCGTTTTTGCAATGCAAGACGGAAAATAATTTTTTTTGAAGGTTCAAAGGAACAGAGTTGCAAAGTTTCAAAGTTTTTTTAGGCTAACGAACCTTGCTTAAATTGCAGTTAAACAAATTAACGATTAACCGATTAAACCAAAACAAAACGACCAAAATGCAAAAGATCACCATACTCATTCATTGCAAAGATCAAAAAGGAATTATCGCCGCAGTGACTACTTTTATTGCTAAAGTAGAAGGAAACATTACCTATATTGACCAGCATGTTGATGTAGAGCAAAATGTATTTTTTATGCGTTTAGAATGTGAATTTACCAATCAGAGCAGTAATATTGAAAAGATAAAAGAAGAATTCAGCAAGACAATTGCTGCCGATTTTAATATGTCTTGGGATTTGTACAATCAGGAACAAAAACCAAAAATGGCTTTGTTTGTTTCTAAATACGATCACTGTTTGTTTGACATTCTAGGTCGTTACAGCGCTGATGAGTTAGGTGTTGAAATTCCTATGATTATAAGCAATCATAATGATTTGCGTTCAATTGCAGAGCGTTTTGACATTCCGTTTCATTATGTTCCTTTTACAAAAGACAATAAAGAAGAAGGCGAAGCAAGACAAATCGAGCTTTTAAAAAGATATCAAATCAATTTTATCGTTTTGGCTCGTTACATGCAGATTGTTACTCCAAAATTGATTTCGCTTTACGAAAATAAAATCATCAATATTCACCATTCGTTTTTACCTGCTTTTCCAGGTGCAAAACCGTATCATTCGGCTTTTAAACGTGGTGTGAAAATTATTGGTGCAACAAGCCATTACGTTACAGAAGAATTAGACGAAGGTCCAATTATCGAGCAAGATATTGCGAGAGTTTCTCATATTCACTCTGTAGAAGATTTCATCATGAAAGGTCGTGATTTGGAACGCATCGTTTTAGCAAGAGCAATTAAATTGCATGCGGAGAGAAAAACTATGGTGTATAGCAATAAGACGGTTGTTTTTTCTTAGATGCTGAGATATGAGATGCTAAGCTTCTAAGATACTAAGTTTTTTAGTCTTTAAACAATAACAAACCCGACAGATTTTTGAAATTTGTCGGGTTTGCTTTTATATCAGAAAATCAACAACTTAAACCTTTAAAAACTGAATTTTCTGTTGAAATTGTTAATTTATTTTTCAATTA
The DNA here is from genome assembly GCF_042436695.1 of Flavobacterium sp. HJSW_4. Taxonomy (NCBI): domain Bacteria; kingdom Pseudomonadati; phylum Bacteroidota; class Flavobacteriia; order Flavobacteriales; family Flavobacteriaceae; genus Flavobacterium; species Flavobacterium sp. HJSW_4. The sequence goes on along the minus strand of NZ_JBHNPP010000066.1, from coordinate 2,627 downwards.
TAGAATATTGATTTTTAACACTTTAGCAAACCTGCAAAATCATCTTTAAAATATTCATAAACAAAACTGATTGTTATTGCATTTTAATAATCAAAAATTATTTAACGTTACAGAAAGCTCAAAACGAGGGACGTAAAAATCTTAACTTATGACCAACAAAGTAATAACAAAACCTTAACAGCATAAGATTGATATATGTCGGACATTTGTAATGTAATAAACTGGTTATTTATTATTTTGGTTTTGGTTAGTTAAATGATGCCGGCGTCTTCGAGATGCCGGCATTCTTTTTTACAACTATTTTCGTTTCAAGTTTAAGGTTTTCTTTGTTTCAAGTTGCTTTACTTTGAGCATGATTTTAACCGCAAAGCACGCAAGTTTTATATTTGTTAGATCCACAAAAAAACGCAAAGTTCGCAAAGTTTTGGGTAAAAAACTTTGCGAACTTTGCGTATATCTTTGCGCCCTTTGCGGTTAAATACCACTCAACAACCTGAAACTTGAAACTTTTAAAACTATAACATTAACTTATATCCAACAAAGTAATAACAAGATCTTAACAGCACAAGATTGATATATTTCGGACATTTGTAATGTAATAAACTGGTTATTTATTATTTTGGTTTTGGTTAGTTAAATAATGCCGGCGTCTTCGAGATGTCGGCATTCTTTTTTGGTGCCAATTTTGTTTCAGGTTTCAAGTTTACTTTGTTTCAACTTATTTTACTTTGAACATAATTTTAACCGCAAAGCACGCTAAGTTTTTTTGCCAAGCTTTATGAATATAAACGCAAAGTTCGCAAAGCTTTGTGTAAAAAACTTTGCGAACTTTGCGTATATCTTTGCGCCTTTGCGGTTAATTAACGTCCAAACAACTGAGCAAAAGAAACTTAATTTTTTAGCCTTTCGTGGAGCAATTTAAAATAAGAGAAAGCCTTTAGCAATCGGCTTCCGTGCCAAGAGAACATTTCTCCGTCTACAAAAACCGTTTTGGCGTGGTGCGTAAACCTTCCGATTTCGAAAGCATCTTCTTCTTTGAAAGGATAAGGTTCCGATGAAAGAAAAACAAGATCAGGATCGCCTTCTAAACGCATTTTCTTTAACTCAATTTCAGGATAACGCCCTTTGTCTTCGTAGATATTTTTAAAATGATTTAGTTTTAGCAATTCATTTATATATGTATCATTTCCCGCAACCATATAAGGATTTTTCCAAATAAAGTACGCCGCTTTCTTTTCTTTTATATTCTGAATATAATTTTTGAAATCGCTTAAAGCGAAAGCCAATTTGTTGTTCCACTTTTGTGCTTCGGTTCTGCAATTGAATAATTCTCCGAAATCTGAAATCATTTGAAAATTGTCTTCGATAGAAACGATATTCGTAACCCAAACTGGACAAATTGAACTTAATTGCTCTACAATCTCCTGCGTATTTTCTTCTTTATTGCAAATAATAATGTCTGGTTCAAGAAGCTTTATTTTTTCGAAGTGAATTTTCTTGGTGCCGCCAACACTCTTTTTAGTCGATTTAAAATGAAACGGATGCACACAGAACTTCGTTATTCCGATAATTTTGTCTTCCAAACCTAAATCATATAATAATTCTGTTTGCGAAGGTACAAGCGAAATAATGCGTTTTGGAGCGGTTTCAAAAGAATGAACGGTTCCTATCTGATCGGTGAATTGTTTCATAGTTATCAGTCGCAGTCACAGTTTGCAGTCACAGTTTAAACTGAGACTGAAAACCGCGACTGAAAACTTTATTTATTAGCGATAATCTCTTCCATTTCTTTTTGCACTTTCAAAGCCTCTTCCCTAGCCTTTTCAGCAAAATCAGTTCCTTTAGAAGCGTAAATAATTGCTCTTGCAGAATTTACTAAAAGACCAACTTTATCATTCATTCCGTATTTGCATACTTCAGATAAGCTTCCGCCTTGAGCGCCAATTCCTGGAACTAGCAAGAAACTATCAGGAACAATTTTTCTAATTTCTGTAAAATATTCTGCTTTTGTAGCGCCCACAACGTACATTAGATTTTCGCTGTTTTTCCAAGTTTTAGAAGTTTCTAGAACTTGTTTGTATAACTCTTTTCCATTTGTAGTTAAAGTTTGAAAATCGAAAGCGCCTTCGTTAGAAGTTAAAGCCAACATAATGGTGTGTTTATTTTCGAATGCAAGAAAAGGCTCTACAGAATCTTTTCCCATATAAGGAGCAACAGTTACACTATCAAAATTTAAATCTTCAAAAAAAGCTTTCGCATACATGCTAGAAGTATTTCCAATATCGCCTCGTTTTGCATCTGCAATCGTAAAAATATCAGGATAATTTTCGTTGATATAATTGATTGTTTTCTGTAAAGACATCCATCCTTTTATTCCGTATGCTTCAAAAAAAGCTGTATTTGGTTTGTAACCAACAGTCAGATCATGCGTTGCATCGATTATCGCTTTATTAAATTCGAAAATAGGATCTTCGGTTTCCAATAAATGCTGTGGCATTTTCGCTAGATCTGGATCTAAACCAACGCATAAAAATGATTTTTTTTGAAGAATTTGTTCGTGTAGTTGTTGTGTTGTCATATTGTATTTTTAGTTCTTCTATTTCAAAGAATTAATTCTTTTTAAAAAG
>NZ_JBHNPP010000065.1:0-7547 GCF_042436695.1 Flavobacterium sp. HJSW_4 | reverse complement strand
ATCTTGTAAAGCACCAGAAACAATTTCTGATGCAGAAGCACTTCTTCCGTTTACTAAAATTGCTAACGGAATTTCAGTATCAATTGGCTCTTTCAGCGTTTTATAAGTGTTATTGTGTTTTTCAATTCGTGATTTAGTCGTCACAATAACTTCATTCTTCGGAACAAATAAATTACAGATATCAATAGCTTCGTTTAATAAACCTCCAGGATTTCCGCGTAAATCCAAAACAATTTGCGTTGCTCCGTCTGCTTTTAGTTTTTCAAGAGCTTCTTTTACTTCGGCCGAAGCTTTTCTGCTAAAATGCGCCAAAACGATATAACCGGTTTTGTCATCAATCTTTCCGTAAAAAGGAACCGATTTAATATCTACTTCATCCAAAACTAAAACAGTAGTGTTTGGTTTTCCTTGACGAAGATATTTGATATTGATTTTGGTGTTTTTTGTTCCTTTTAATAATTGCGAAGCATCGTCTTTAAAATCGGCAATTAAAACATCTCCAATTTGAATGATTTCGTCTCCTGCTTTAAGTCCGGCTTTATCTGCAGGGTAATTTTTATAAGGTTCGCGAACAATCAGACGATCTTTTTTTCTTGAAATCAAAGCGCCGATTCCAGTATATTCTCCAGTATTATTGATTTTGAAATTGACAACATCTTGTTCATTGAAGTAAACAGTGTACGGATCCAGACTTCCCAACATGCTTTTGATTGCTTTATCCATCAAATCTCCCGGATTGGTTTCGTCAACATAATTGGTGTTTACAGCTTTAAACAAAGTTGTAAAAATCTCGATCTGTTTGGCAATTTCAAAAAAGTCTTCTTTAAAACTGGTTCCAACAAACAACATTCCCGCCGCAGCGACTGGTATAATAAATTTCTTCTTGAAATACGGATACATGATTATTCTTTTTTTCTTCTTTTTAATCTTTTTCTAATAAAATAGGCAAATACAACAAATAAAATGACAAACGGCCAAGCGCTTAATAGCGAAATCAATAAATCGGATAAAGTATAGAATCCAGATTCAATGGCATTCCAAAGTTTGGAGCCGTAAGATATTTTGATACCTTCTTTTTCAGGTATTAATTTATAAAATGCAATAGTAATTGTGCTTTCAGAAACGCGGCTTTCTAAATATTTCAATTGACCTTCTTTCGATTCTATTTCTTCGCGAATTGTCGAGATTTGTTCTTCAATTTCTAAAATCTCACTGACTTTATTGGCTTTCTTTAAAATTTCAAGATAACGTTCTTCGAGTTTTTTCTTTGTTTTTAATCTAGAAGTCAGATCGATGTATTGTTCTGTTACATCTTCGGCTGAAATATTTTTAACTTCAAAGTAAGAGACACCTTTAGAGACGTCACTTATAAAACGGTCAAAATTTTGGCTCGGAACTTTTACTGTTAGATTTCTAGAAATGGTTCCATAATCTTTTCCCTCAGAATCGTTAATGATTCTTGCTTTACTATTTGTAACCGCTTTTTGAATTTGATTGAAAGTATTTTCCAAATTATCGGTTTCAAAACGTAAAGTGGCTTCTTTTATAATCTTTTGTTCAATTTCTTGTTTGACTTTTGAAGCTGGTGCTGCTATAGGATCAGCATCTTTATAATCAGAGCCAGCTTCTGCTTTTGCAGGAAGTTTTACTGCCTGTATAGAAATTGCTTCTTCATTGGCACTTCCAGCTTTACTACATCCAGAAAGAATTAAAAATAAGAATGATAAAAGGAAAATATGTCGCATAAAATTTCAATTTAGAGCTAAAACTACGATTTTTTTGCCTAACTTGATTAATTATCTTACGTTTTGAAATTTACGCTTCTGTTTTTGGTTCAGAATCTTCAGTTTTATTGATTTGGGCTGTAAATTTCTCAAACAACTGAATCATTTTGGTATTGATTTCGTCATAAGATAAACGGTCTTTGGTCTGATAAAAAAGCATTATAGAATACGGCTGATCTAGATTATCCAAAAGCAGATTTTTGTTTAATCGATAGGTTTCTCTCAAAACTCTTTTGAAGTAATTTCGATCTACAGCTTTTTTGAAGTATTTCTTTGAAACTGAAACGCCAATCTTGGTTTCTTCTTCTGAATTTTCTTCCGCTTGACGATAAACCAAACGAAGAGGATATTTAGACACCGATTTTCCTTCAGAAAACAGTAATCCAATCGTGGTTTTGCTCTTTAAACGCTCGTTTTTAGGGTAAGTAAAGTTCATTTAATTCAGAAAAAATTTGCAAATTCTAGTGCAAAGGTACAATTAAACCAGAAAAACAGTTATTGTTTTCAATTTTAATAAGTCTAAAAATATATTTACTACTTTTGCGCATTAATTTTTGAAGCATGGAAAAAATTATATCTTATCCTATATCGGTAATTTACTATTTATTATTTGGTTTATGTTTGGTTGTTTTTCACCCAATTCAGTGGATTTGTTTAAATGTTTTTGGCTACCAGGCTCACAAAAAAAGTGTTGATTATTTAAACTTTTTCCTTTTAAGATGTACGAATCTTGTGGGAACGAGATATACGATCGAAAACAGAGATACAATTCCGAAGGGCGTGCCGATTATATTTGTGGCAAATCACCAAAGTATGTATGATATCGTGGCAATGATTTGGTACTTTAGACGTTTTCATTGTAAATTTGTAAGTAAGAAGGAGTTAGGTAGCGGAATTCCGAGTGTTTCTTATAATTTGAAATACGGAGGATCGGTACTTATTGACCGTAAAGACCCTAAACAAGCAATACCAGTTATTAAAGGCTTGTCTGAATATATCGAAAAAAACACAAGATCTGCCGTGATCTTTCCAGAAGGAACAAGAAGTAAAACGGGAGTACCAAAAGAATTTGCGCAAAGCGGTTTAAAGATTTTATGCAAATATGCGCCATCTGCATACGTTGTGCCCGTGAGTATCAATAATTCTTGGAAAATGGTAAAATTTGGTTTTTTTCCTGTTGGTTTAGGAAATCACCTGAAATTTACAGCTCATCCAGCTTTGGCTGTCAAAGATTACAAATTTGAAGAGCTGATGGAGATTACTGAAAAAGCAGTTAAAGAAGGAATAAATGAATATAAACAGGTTTAAGTTTTAGTCCGAGCTAAAATGTAAAACCCAAATCTATAATAAGTAATGTCTATAAAAAACATTAGATTAGAAGTAATGCAGTTTTTGGAAAAAAACGTGGATAGCTTCGTTGAACAGTATTTAATTCCAGTGGAAAAAATTTGGCAGCCGTCTGATTTTTTACCGAATTCTCAAGGAGAAAACTTCTTTGAGGAGGTAAAAGAATTGCGTGAGATTGCTAAAGAACTTCCATACGATTTCTGGGTTACGCTTGTTGGTGACACAATCACAGAAGAAGCTTTGCCTACATATGAGTCTTGGTTAATGGATGTAGAAGGAATTGATCAAACTGAAGGAAACCAAGGAAACGGTTGGGCCAAATGGGTTAAACAATGGACTGGAGAGGAAAACCGCCACGGCGATCTTTTAAATAAATACTTGTATTTGTCTGGTCGTGTGAACATGCGCGAAATCGAAATGACGACTCAACACTTGATCAACGACGGTTTTGATATTGGAACTGGAACTGACCCATACAAAAACTTTGTATACACTAGTTTTCAGGAATTAGCAACTTATGTTTCGCACAATAGAGTAGCGCAAATGGCTAAGAAATTTGGTGATAACAAGTTGTCTAAAATGTGTAAAATGATTGCTGGTGATGAAATGCGTCACCACCATGCATATAGCGAATTTGTTACGAGAATTTTCCAAGTAGATCCAAGCGAAATGATGTTGGCGTTTCAATACATGATGAAACAAAAAATCGTTATGCCAGCTCACTTCTTGAGAGAATCTGGACAAAAAATAAGTACAGCTTTCGAGCAATTCTCAGATTCAGCACAACGTATTGGTGTTTACACAGCAAACGATTATGTTGACATCATGCAGAAGTTAATCAACAAATGGGAAATTGACAAAATTAGCAATTTGACAGATGAAGCTGAAAAAGCTCGTGATTACTTAATGAAATTACCAGCTCGTATGGCGAAAGTCTCTGAAAGAATTGTGATTCCTAAAGAATCTCATATCTTTAAATGGGTAGAACCTGCGAGATTGTAGATTTCAGATTTTAGAATTTGAGACAAATCATCTAAAGCAACTTTGTTGCTTTAGTTAAAAAAAGAATACATTGTTGGTTGTTGAAGATCTAAAAATCTTTGACAATCAACTTTTTTTATAAACCGTAAAAACTTCTATATGAGCGATTCACAACTGATTATTAAAACCATTGCTTTTGTTAAAGAAAAACTAAACGATGCCGAAGGCGGACATGATTGGTTTCATATAGAACGCGTTTTTAAAAATGCAATTTTGATTGCTAAAGAAACGGAGTGCGATCTTACGGTAGTGCAATTGGGTGCTTTATTGCACGATATTGCCGACAGTAAATTTCACAATGGAGATGAAACAATTGGGCCAAAAACGGCAAGAGCGTTTTTAGAGGCCGAAAATGTTTCTGAGGAGATAATTGCTCATGTTGTCAATATCATTGAAAATATCTCTTATAAAGGTGGAAATTTCGAAAGAAAGTTCTCTTCGGTCGAATTGGATGTTGTGCAAGACGCAGACCGGTTAGATGCGATTGGTGCAATCGGTGTTGCGAGGGCTTTTAATTATGGCGGATTTAAGAACCGTTCTTTATACAATCCGGATATTGCTCCTGTGACCAATATGACAAAAGAGGAGTATAAAAAGAATAACGCTCCAACGATAAACCATTTTTACGAAAAGCTTTTATTGCTAAAAGATAAAATGAATACAGAAAAAGGAAAAGAAATTGCTGCTGAAAGACATCGCTTTATGGAATCTTTCCTTTCTCAGTTTTACGCAGAGTGGGAAGGGTTGAAATAACGTTCAGTTGAAAGTCTCTATTTTCTGTCCAAATATGATCTTTCATCTTATTTCTTTTCTCTATAAAATCTAAACTTTCAGAATATAAAATTAAAACGGCTCCAATATAGAGCCGTTTTGTATTTAAGGTCGTTTATAAATTATTAGAATTGGTCACAATTGAGATTTCATTCTTGCTCTTTCGAATAAAAGAATCAAAAAAACTACTAACTGTTTTTCATTATCAAATAAGTAATAATTGTAGCACAGAAAAAACCTATTGCAAACCAAAGCAAGCGAGCAACTCTATTGTCTCTTACTATTTCTATTCTATCTTCTTGTGTCATTTGCGATGAATTTTAAAAAGCAAATGTAAGTTAAGAAAAATATACAAACGAGTTACTTTTGGCTTTTAAAATATCAAAATAAGACATTTTGATTTTAAAAGAAAAAGCTTCAAATAGATTTTAATTTCTATTTGAAGCTTTCCCTTTTGTGCCTATAAACCTTAGCACTTTTGTTCCTTTAAATAAAATTAAGAACATCCGCAATCGGTTCCACCGCCGCAGTCTTTTTTCTTTTTAGATTTAAAAAAGAATTTTTTGATTAGAAAAGCAACTGCAAATCCTAATATGGCGAAGGCAATAATTTCTTGAAACATAACTTTTTATTTTAAAAGTTGATACGCAATTAATGCGGTAAAATAAGCCAATCCGCTCATGAAAACTAACTGCATAGCAGGCCATTTCCACGAATTGGTTTCTTTTTTTGTAATGGCCAATGTACTGGCGCATTGCATAGCAAAAGCATAAAACAGCAATAAAGAAATTCCTGTTGCAAAGTCAAATACTTTCTTTCCAGTATCTGGACGTACTTCTGCTTGCATTTTGCTTTTTATCGTCGATTCGTTGTCGGTATCTCCAACGCTGTAAATCGTCGCTAAAGTTCCAACGAAAACTTCACGCGCTGCAAACGAACTGATTAAGGCAATTCCGATTTTCCAGTCGTAACCCAAAGGCTGAATGGCTGGTTCAATCGCGCGTCCCATTAATCCGATATATGAATTCTCTAGTTTTTGAGAATTAACTTCATTTTCAAATTGTGTTTCATCCAAAGTAGTATTGGCAAATCTTTCTTTTACGATAGTTTCTGCCTCATTGAATTCTTTTCCAGGACCGTAAGAAGCCAAAAACCAAAGAATAACAGAAATCGCCAAAATGATTTTACCTGCACCAACAATAAATGCTTTTGTTTTTTCGACCACATTAATTCCGACATTTTTGAAAAGTGGCATTTTATAACTTGGCATTTCGACTACGAAATAGGTTTTAGAGTCTAGTTTTAAAACTTTGTTTAAAATATAAGCTGACAGAATTGCCATGAAGAAACCTAAAACATAAAGTGCCATTAAGGTTAATCCTTGAACATTTAAAAATCCAAAAATGCGTTTACTTGGTACGACAAGCGAAATAATAATCGCATAAACCGGTAATCTTGCAGAACAAGTCGTGAATGGCGTTACTAAGATTGTAATAAGACGTTCTTTCCAATTTTCAATATTTCGAGTTGCCATAATTGCCGGAATCGCACAAGCTGTTCCAGAAATTAAAGGCACAACACTTTTTCCCGAAAGTCCGAACTTACGCATGATTTTATCCATTAAGAATACGACACGGCTCATATAACCGCTTTCTTCCAAAATCGAAATGAATAAGAATAAAAATGCAATTTGCGGAATGAAAATAATAACGCCGCCAATTCCAGGAATAATTCCTTGCGAAAGCAAATCGGTTAAAATACCGCTTGGCAATTCTTCAGCAACCCAGCTGCTTAAAGAAGCAAAAGTGCTGTCAATGAAATCCATCGGAATGGTTGACCAGCTGAAAATCGATTGGAAAATCAAAAATAAAATCGCAAAGAAAATGAAGTAGCCCCAAACTTTGTGCGTCAAAACGCGATCAAGTTTTGCACGAATGTCTTTTGCCATAGAAGCATCGACTTTCAAACCTTCTTTTAAAACATCATTGATAAACTGATATCTTTTGATGGTTTCTTTTTGCTGTAAACGTTTTAATTCAGAATGCGATTTAGTAAAAGTGCTTCTGATTTCATTTCGATCTAAATTCAAGAAATTGACATCTTGCGTAATTACCAACCACAATTTGTACATCAATTGGTTTGGAAATGCTTTTTGTAATTTTTCAAAATATTCAGGATCAATTACAGAAGCATTCAAACATGGTTCGTGCGGAAGCGTTTTATAAGAAACAATCAATTCTTTTAACTCTTCAATTCCTAAACCTTTTCGCGAACTTACTAAGGCAATTTTCGTTTTTAGTTTGTCTTCTAAATACGGAATATCCAAAGAAATTCCTTTGCGCTCCATACGATCTGACATGTTGATGACCAAAATCGTCGGAATCTCAAGGTCTTTTATTTGAGTGTAGATTAATAAGTTTCGTTTCAGATTTTCAACATCTGTAACAACAACTGCTACATCTGGATATAATTTATCGTTTTTGTTTAGCAAAAGTTCGATTACCACGCTTTCGTCCATCGAACTTGCGTTCAAACTGTACGTTCCAGGTAAATCTAGAATATTCGCTTTTATGTTATTAGGTAATTTACAGAATCCGATTTTCT
>NZ_JBHNPP010000064.1:0-8787 GCF_042436695.1 Flavobacterium sp. HJSW_4 | reverse complement strand
GTTTTTGCTCAAGGCAATTCTTCTCTAAGTTGAGACAAATCATAATCAATTATAAACAAAGTATGGAATATTACAATATAGCCAAGTCATTGACTGCGGCAAAAAATGATTGCGCTGCCGGAGTCATGGGAACTTCCGTTACATTAACTGCAAATGCAAATCAGTTTGTATCGACAATAAGTGTTGAAGATGCCAATGCAAAAGCAGATGCATGGTTAGCTGCAAATGTTCAGGCCTATGCCAATAACGTAGGTTCATGCAGAATTACAGCCTGGAGAGGAGTAAATCCGTCTTGTGTTGTTGAACCTGATGTAAACTTATCCCCTTTTAACTACATGGTTATTAGATACAAATGGGCATTAGGTGCAGGACAAGATTTTGACACTTATACCGGAATTATAAACTCTGGAACCACCTTAGATAATATATGGATGGGTTGGGGTCACGGGTCTAACAATGAAATTCCAGAAAATGCAACAGCTTCCAATGCTTACATCATGTGGGCAGGAGATAACAGACAAGCAAATGGAGTTGAAGCATGTCTTGTTAATTTCAATAAAATCACCTCTGATTATCCAAGCCTTAGTACAGTACAGGTAAGAATGGCTGGCTCATGGTTTACTTCTATTGGAACCGGAAATATAGATGTCGAAATAGTGACTTATCTCGGTGGTACAATGCAAAAATCAGGTTATGACATCATTAATGTGGGCGGAACTCTGGTGGATCAAAAGAACTTTTCTAAAAAAGTACCAATCCAAGGAAACAATTTGTCCAAAAACATTGAAGCTGTTACTAACCTCGGATACATTACCTACATCAAAGACTCGTCTACAGGAAAAATCGTAATTAAATATTAAAAACAAAAAATATGGGAAATACAGGATACAAATCTTTTGGGGCACTCGAATTATATTATGTTGATGACGGAAGCCCAACAGGACAGCCAACGAAACCAAATGTAGTTACAGATCCTGATTATATTGCTCCCGTTTTAGATACTGCCACATGTGCTCCTAGCATCAGATATTATAGTGTAGAAAAAAGATTAAGCGCAGAAAAGAACAATTGCGGATCGGGATATAGCGGAAGCACCGTTACACTTATTGCTCCTCCAAACCAATTTGTTTCTACCGTAAGTCTTGCAGATGCCAATGCACAAGCAGATGCATGGTTAGCAGCAAACGTACAGGCTCATGCAAATAGAGCTGGAACATGTGAAATCACACCAACCTATGGTGGCGGTGGCGTTTATACCGGATGTTTTATTGAAGGCACTCTAATTACATTACCTGATGGAACAAAAAAAGCGATTGAAGAACTTACTCTTGACCAATTATTGCTTTCTGCAGAAATTGAAACACTTAAGGACACCAATATTGCTAATGAATTGTATAAATGGTCATGCGAGTCTTTATCTGAGAACAGAATCATATCGCCTATTACAAAAATTACAAAACAAGTTGCCGACAAAACAATTATCGTTAATGGTGGTTTATTGGAAGCCACTCCTACTCACCTACAATTAATTCAGCGCAATGGCTTTTGGAGATTTATTCCTTTAGGAGATATCATAGTTGGAGATAATTTATATACAATAGACAAAGAAATTATTCCTGTTACTACTGTAACTGTGAATTTAGAAAAACGAAACATCTATCCAATGACCTTAAATCCATTTCATACCTATTTTGCGAATGGAATCTTAACTCATAACTATAAAGAAGCATTGGCTGCCGATAATTAAAAAGAATGCCTACTTAATGAATAAAAATAGTTTCTTCTTTTAAAAAGCTCTACAAGTATCTAATCCAAATTCTACAGAAAAATTCTTTTTGAAATTGATCTTCAAATAATCTTTAGTCAAAAAAAAGAATGTAGAATTTGGATTTACGTGTATATCATTTCCAAAGAAATGCTTCAAATACATAGCAATTATCAATAAACAAAAAATGGATACAAATCACAACAGAATAAAAGTCTCCGACTTAGAAACAAATGACCCTGATAAAATTTTAATAACCAATAACAATGGTGAGTTAGAATTTACCAACATAAACGATATTAAAATAGATAGTTACAATGGATTAGATTATACAGAAGAAGGAAAAGCTTTGGATGCAAGACAAGGAAAGGTTTTAAAAGATTTAATTGATAATCTTAAATCTTTTTTTGAAACAATATTTCTAGGTATTTCCAATGACCAAAATGTATCTGGAATTAAAACATTTCTTAATGGTAAATTAGGTTTAAGAAATGTCGCAAATACTTTTACCTCTTTTTTTACGAATTCCAATACTGCTTCAAGAACTTATACTCTGCAAAATAGAAATGGAACTTTATTAGACAATACTGATTTATCAACTATCAATTCTTCGTTAGCAACAAAACAATCTCTTTTTACAGGAACCACAAACTATATACCTAAATCTTTAAATTCAACAACATTAGGATCAAGTAGGTTAATTGACAATGGTTCTTTTTTTGGAATAGATACTACAAAATCTCCTTTAAAAGATATTACTCTAAGCAATAGAGACAGTAAAGAATTAGGAATAGAAGAAAGTGCCAATGTAACAGATGGTAAAAATTTAACAATTAGTGCAGGAAGAACTATTAACTATGCTGAAAATACTGCTTTTAATTTTTTACAAAAATTAGTTCCATCTTATGGCATGTGTTCTACAACAAGTGGAAATATATATATTGTTAATCTTTCCAACAGGCTTTATAAACAGGTAGGAGGAGTTGGTCCATTTTTCGACACCGGAATCACGCTTCCTGGATTAGCAATTGCCATATGTTCAACACCCACTAATGATTTATATATAGCTATTCAAAATGGTGATATATTTAAACAGACAAATGAAACTGGGCCTTTTGTATCTACAGGTCAACCAAATAGGAATTGGTATGGCCTTTGCTCCTTTAGATCAAATATATATGCTTCAGTTTATAACGGAGATATTTATATCCAGAATGATGGTTCAGGCCCTTTTATTCCTACTGGCCAAATTTCAAGACAATGGGGAAGAATGGCAGCATCATCCAATAACGTCTATGCTGTAGTTGGTCCATCAGGCGGAATGTATAAACAAACTGGAGGTACTGGAGAATTTACTTTTTATAGCTCTCAAAGTAATAACTCGATTTTAATTTCAAAAAGCAATGATATTTATGTAGGGGCCGGTTCTGACATTTTAAAACAAACGAATGAAAATGGTCCCTTTATATCAACTAGTTCAGCTCTCTTAACAAGTGGTGGAGTTTGGGGAATGGCTTTACATTCAAATGGCAATATATATGCAGGTGATTTTTCTGGCAATATTTATATGTTGCAAAATAATGAAACTGGCATGCCAAACTTAAATGGTGGTACATTAAAACTTAAGTCTGGAACAGGAAAAGGTACAGGTCAGAGTAGGCTTCAATTTTTAACTGGTGAGAAAACAACTTCAGGAACTGATATGCAAATTGAAAAAGTTAGAGCATATATAGACGAAAATGGATATATGATTTGGATGCAAATGCCTACTTATCCAGATAATGCTTCAGCAATTGCTGGAGGTCTTCCGATTGGTTGCGAATACAAGACTTCAACTGGAGATCGCAAAATAGTTTATTAAAAAAAGACAAAAAAATGGACACAAATCACAACAGAATAAAAGTCTCCGACTTAGAAACAAATAACCCCGATCAAATTTTAATTACAAACTCCAGTGGCGAACTGGAGTTTAGCGATATAACATCAGCATTAGATTTTAAAACCGTTAATGGAGAATCGATTTTTGGAAACGGAAATATCGACTTGTCAAACAAACAAGATATTTCGAATCAATTAGAAGTAAGCTCAAGTCAAACTATTCCTTCTAACTGGCATGGTAAAACGGTACTTTTTACCACTAGCTGTACAATTACGGTTCCAGCTTCATTAACTCAAAGTTTCATTTTTAACGGAATCACATTACCTGGTGTTACAATTACTTGGGCAATTACCGCACCGCATACTTGGTTATTTGGCACTCCATCAGCAACAAGCGAAAAGCAGATTTTTACTTTTACTAAAAGAGGAGTAACAAATAGTGTTTTATTATTAGGCGTATAATTATGGGTGCTTTACTTCAAAATACGATTTTCGGAAAAACTAAAAACTCTTTTGTTTCTACTTGGCGAACTTCTAACACATCTACCGGATCTAGTACCTCTAGCCAAATAAAGCTACCTTTAGTTTCATCGGGCACTTATAAATTCATAGTTGATTGGGGTGATGGAACTTCTAACACTATCACTATTTGGAATCAAGCTGAAACTACACATACTTATGCATTAGCAGGAGATTATACCATAAAAATAAATGGCGTTTGTACTGGATGGCAGTTTAATAATACTGGTGATAGACTCAAGATTTTATCAGTTGAAAGATGGGGTAGAAATTTTAGACTTGGAACTAATCAAGGAGGTTATTTTTATGGTTGCGCTAATCTACGATTAGATTTCGTTTCTGATGTTTTAAACCTTAATGGTACCAGTAGTTTAGCTAGTGCTTTTAGATTTTGCAATGTGCTTACAACTATTAACAGATCTAACGAATGGAACACGTCGTCCATTACTGACATCAGCTATATTTCTCAGTACTCTCCATTATTCAATCCTCTAATAAGTTTATGGAACGTAGGAAATGTTACCACTATGCAAGGTGCGTTTTTTGCTTCTGGTTTTAATGGCGACATAAGCAATTGGAACACTTCTAAAAATACTACCTTTTATTTAACTTTCGCTGATAATAATAATTTTAATCAAGATATTGGGGGTTGGGATACAGGTAATGTACTAAATATGCAACAAATGTTTCAAAGTGCAGCAGCATTTAACCAACCAATAAACTCTTGGAATACATCTAAGGTAACAAACATGGCCAGTATGTTTCAAACTGCTTTAACATTTAATCAAAATATTGGCTCTTGGAATGTTTCAAAATCAACAAATTTTTCAAGTATGTTTCAAGGCGCAACCTATTTTAATAATGGAGAAAGCTCAGACATAAATAATTGGCAAATAAACACAAATGCTGCTGTTAATATGCAACAAATGTTTGCAAATGCTATTACTTTCAATCAAAACATTGGTTCTTGGAATGTTTCTATGGTAACAACATTTATTGGAATGTTTCAAGGTGCTAAAGCATTCAATAATGGCGGAAGCAATACAATTAACAATTGGACTCTTAAAACTAGCGGAACTATAATTACTAGCATGTTTCAAAGTGCAACTTCATTCAATCAACCAATTGGGAATTGGAACATGATAGGCGTTACGAGTTTATTTAGTATGTTTCTATCTGCATCTTCATTTAACCAAAATATAGGTTCTTGGAATATCGTGAATGTTACCAACATCCAAGGATTATTTGGAGGTGCTACATCGTTCAACAACGGCGGAAGTAACAGTATTAACAATTGGGCTACAACATCTGTTAACAATATGACAGGTCTGTTTAACGGAGCAAGTTCTTTCAATCAACCAATTGGAAATTGGAACACTACAGCTGTATTGACAATGAATGGTGCATTTAATAGTGCATTCAATTTCAATCAAGATTTGAGCAGTTGGAACACTGAAAATGTAACTACGATGAACAGTATGTTTATTTCTGCACGCTCTTTTAATCAGAATATAGCCTCATGGAACGTATCTAAAGTGATAGATTTTACAAATTTTATGGCTGGCAAAAATACTTCAAATTTCTCTACAGCAAATTTAGATGCCATATATAATAGCTGGAGTACTAGACCAGTTGTTGTAGGATTAACAATATCTTTTGGTACAGCAAAATACACATCAGCATCAAGTGCAGGTAGAGCAATACTTACTGGAACACCTAATAACTGGCGAATTACTGATGGAGGAGTATAAAATTATTATCTAAATTTTATTCAAGACGCTTTTAAACAAATATTACATTAAAAAAAAATATCACAACAAAATGGATACAAACCACAACAGAATAAAAGTCTCAGACTTAGAAAAAAATGATCCCTATCAAATTTTAATTACAAACTCCAATGGCGAACTGGAGTTTAGCGATATAACGTCAGCTTTAGATTTTAAAACAATCAATGGGGAGTCAATTCTTGGAAGTGGAAACATTGATTTTTCTACTAAACAAGACGTTTCAAATCAAATAAATGTGACATTACCTGCAACTGTTCAGGATGCTTGGCATGGAAAAACAGTAAAATTTACTGGTATAGGAACACTTACAATTCCCAATTCATTTGCAAATTCAGGGATGTGTTTCGAAGGAATCACAAAAATAGGAACAACATTAAATTGGTCTATTACAGCTCCCAAAACATTTGAATTTGGAACACCTTTAACAGTAGGAGAAAAACAGATCTTTACTTTCATGCAAAATGAAGGACAGCATTCAATAATGATTTTAGGTCTTTAGTTATGGGATTAAGAAAAACAATTTTTGGAAGGCAAAAAATAAAACCAAATACGTTTATTGGTGGCGTTGCTGCTACTATCAATACACCTGCTCTAATTGCTAGCAAACTTGGAATTTCAGTATCAAGGATTAAAGGGTTTTCTATTGTTGGAAATGATATACAATTTGCAATTACAGGAGGTAACTATATAATTCCACAGAGTGCCTTTAGAACAAATGCAGATATTACATATTATAATGATGCAGGGGGATTAGTTACAAGATTAAATCCTCATGCTTTTGGTAGTACTTCAAAATTTATCTCGTGCAATTTTCCAAAATTATTAACATTAGAAGGAAATGGAAGCGGAGGTGGCCCATTTAATCATTCTGCCATAATTGATGTGGATTTACCAGAATGTACATTATTCAATGGAGGGCATCATTTCGATTCCTGTTATTCTTTAAAGACAGTAAATCTTCCTAAATTAACTAATATGGGAAATGGTGGATATTATATCTTTAGAGATTGTAAGGCATTAAATTCTGTTTATGCTCCATTATGTACAAAAATCGGAGCAACATTAAATTATGATGCTATCTTCCAAAATATTAAAACTGGATGTTCAATTACAATAAATAATGCTTTACAAACAAGTAACTTGGGTACACTGGATGGAGATTTACAATACGCAATAAACTCGAGAGGCGCTATCGTTAATTATGCAATATAACTGCTCCAATACCATAAAATTTAATAATACCATTGATACTTATCTCATCAATCAAAGTGCAACTCCTACTCCTGGAAGAACGACCAGTAATTACTCAAATATTGATATTACTTTTAAAGATATTAAATTTGTTATAGGAAGCACTTCAAGTATTACTCATTTTATTTCTACAGATTTAAGAACAGATAGAAATGGAATTCAAATGGTGTTAGATAACGTTATTTTTATTTTTTAAAATAATGCCAGATTAATAAATATGGTTAATCATGCTTTTACAACAGCTAAATATCAAGTAATTTTTAAAAACTCTGTCAGAATTATGAATAACAATTATTTAGTTTCTAGTGATAGTACCGCTGTTCAGCCTGATGATATACTTGTCCAAGAAAATGCATCAATATTTCACGATTATGGACAAATATCCAATAATGGCAAAATACAAACATCTATTCCTAAAAATAATACGTATTAAGTAATCATACTTTTCTTTAAAACCCTCAATAGCAATATTGAGGGTTTTTTATTTCCAAAATCTTCCAACTTTATGCAATAATTTAAATTTTAAGATTTCATTAAAAAATATAGTTGACAAAAGCAACTAATTTCATATATTTGCATCATAAACAATACAATATTTCAAATCATGAATACCACAACTTCAAAAATTAGAAGTTTCAACAGATTTTATACCGCCCATTTAGATATTTTAAGTCAACATTATTTGGATAGCGAATATTCTTTAACCGAGATACGAATCTTATATGAAATCAGCGAAAGCAAAACAATAACAGCCCAAAAAATCACTGAAATTTTAAATCTCGATAAAGGATATTTAAGCCGAATTTTAAAACGTTTTTTAAAAGAAAATCTAATTGAAAAAATTGCTTCTGAAGAAGACAAACGTGCTTTCAATATAAAACTTACGGATTCTGGAAATGAATTATTAAGCGTTTTAAATGCTAAATCTGAAAATAAGATTGAAGGTAAAATCGAGAAACTAAATAATTCTGAAAAAGAGATTTTAGTCGATTCCATGAATACTGTAAGAAATCTGCTAACAGAAAATAAAATTGCTCGAGAAGAAATTACTTATCGCCACGAAATTACCCCTGGTGATATTGGCTATATTATTCATTTGCACGGTGCTATTTATGGTAAAGAATATAATTTTTCTACAGATTTTGAAAAATATGTAATCAAGACTTTTTATGATTTTCTAGGAAAATATTCTCAAGAAAATGATCGCGTTTGGATGGCAGAATACAACAATAAAATTGTAGGATGTGTGGCGATTGTGCATCAGTCAAACGAAGAGGCACAACTGAGATGGTTTCTTCTCGATCCCGCTTTTAGAGGATTAGGAATTGGTAAAAAACTCTTAACTGAAGCAGTAGATTTCTGTAAAGAGAAAAAATTTAAAAACGTTTTTCTGCTCACTACAAACTTACAGGACAAAGCGCTTCAAATGTATAAAATGATGGGATTTGAACTTACTCAATCGGAAGAGGTTCAAGAATGGGGAAAAACTTTTTTTGAAGAACGATACGATTTGAAACTCCTTTAAAAAACAAGAACCTCCAAAATCAAATTGAATTTGGAGGTTTTTTATTTTACTTTTTAAAG
>NZ_JBHNPP010000063.1:0-9610 GCF_042436695.1 Flavobacterium sp. HJSW_4 | reverse complement strand
ATCAAAACTTCTAGAATCAACATCTAAATCAAAATTACCTGATCCTGAAAGTTTTGCAGAAAAACTATCACTATTAATTTTGTTTTTACTTTTAACATCACCAGATCCAGACAATGTAACGGCTGATATTTTTTCGAAAGGAACTGTTACTTCTATCTTTTTACCCATGCTAGTACGAAGTTGTATTCCTTTCTCAACATAAACTTTCAATTCATTTCCTTCAACTTCGACTTTAATTTTCGATAATAAATTTTCTTCTCCTTTAAGGATAATTTTTCCTTCTTTTCCTGCTACTAAATCCACATCAAAGAATCCAGCGATTTTGATCCCATCATAGTCTCCAGTAGTTCTTGTTACGGTAGTGACATTGCCATTTCCGCTTATTTTTGTTTGTGCGTTACAATTTATCGCGATAAAAAATAGGCTTAATGCTGTAAGTAAAATTGACTTTTTCATTGTTTTGATTTTTAGATGATTAATTTTTTGTTAGTGAAACATTTCCATAGTTTGAATTAATGTTGATTTTATTCTGACCTTTTTTCTTGTAATAGCCTGCAATTCTTTTGCTATTGCTTTTAACCTCAGAAACAGAAATTTCTAAAGCATTATCATGTTTGATGTTTGAATATCTTGCAGAAATATCAAAATCGAAAGCGTAATTTGGTACGTAACCAATTGAAATATCTGTGTAACCAGAGTTTATCGTAATATTTCCAGCTTTTTCAGTCACTGTTCCAATACTGATTTTACTGTAATTGGTATCATAGCTAAAGTTACTTGAAATTTCTCCAATAACAAAAGTCAGATAGTTTCCTGAACCGCTCAAAGAATTGATTTTTTGAAACTTAAGCGTTCCGTAGTTGCAATCAGCCTTTATGTTTTGACCATCATTAATATTGACATCTGTATAATTTGCATTTAGATTCAAATTTCCAGAATCATTAATTTTAAGATTAGAGTACTTCGCATCAATATTTCCAGTTTTCATATAATCAATGCTTGAATTTTGACAATATTGAATGGAGATTTGATTGTTAGAACCATTTAATTTTCCTAAAACAACTTTTCCGTATTTGCAATCAATATCTGTAGAAGATTCAGCATTTAGAACAGAAATATTTCCATATTTATTGATCAATTTAATAGATCCATTTTTCGGAATTTTAATCACATAATTGATCTCAAAACTGTTGTTGCTTCCTTTGCTTTTTACATTAGAGCTTCCCAATTTCGTTACTGCAGAAACCAATCCTTTAAGCGCAGTAATATCTACGTCGATACTATTTAATCGTTCGTTTACCCAATTTTCATTCGGGCCATTTACCTTTATTGTAATGTCAAGATCAATTTTATCTTCGTCCCAAGTTGTCACTGTGATGTTTCCGTATTTGTTATCAACATCAATTCCGGCATTGGAGTTTACGATATAGGTTTTTTTAATATTTTTTTGTTTCGTGATATAAGTGTCATCATTTGAAAACCCTAATAAAGGAATCAAAAGAAAGAAGATTAGTAAGTTATAGTGTATTTTCATTAGAAGTATTTTTTAGTTTTTCGTTGTCTTCAATTCTTTTCAAAACGGTTTGTAAAAAAGAAATACGCGTTTGGAGATTGCTAATCATCGCATAAATAATTTGTTTATTCTCACCATTTTTTTGCAGCTCGTTTATGATTTTTTGATAATCAGCGTCAAAAGTTTTCATCTGATTCATTGCATCATTAATAATCTGCTGATTTTCTGGAGAGCTTTTCTCTTTTAACTTAACCATTTCGTTGTCAATTAGAATATTGAAAATAGAATCGGTGCGTTTAGTTTCTTTAGAAGCAAATTTGAATTCCTTTGGTTTTTCATTTTTATAGAAAATAGATATTCCAAGCATCAATACGATCGAAGCGGCAATAGCAGTTGCGAACCAATACTTTTTCTTAGGCTCTTTTCTATTTAATTTTTGCAGAAAATCCATTTGATGATCAGAATTTAATTCCTGAATATCCCATTGGTTTTCAAATCTGTTGAATAATTCGTCTAAATTGTCTTTTTCATTTTTCATAATTCCAATTCATTTTATATCTCTTCCAATTTTTTTCTTAAACTATCTTTGGCTCTGCTCAAAGTTGTTCTGCAATTTGCGTATGTGATATTTAAAATTTCGCAGATTTCTTCTTGATCATAACCTTCAATGTAAAAAAGTGTCAGCACCATTCTGTAATTATCTTTCAGCTGCAGGATAGTATCCAAAACTTGTTTTACCTTGAGAGAATTTAAGTCAATGTTTTCAGAGATAATTCCGTCATTTTCTTCAATTTTATAAAGCTGTTTACTTAAATCTTCTACCTGAAAAGAGTTGTTTTTCTTGTAAAAATCGATACTATAATTGATGATTATTTTTTTTAACCATGCGCCAAAAGCCACTTCTTGTTTATAGTCATTGATTTTTGTAAAAGCTTTTAAGAAACCTTCCTGCATGACGTCTTGTGCAAAATGTTCGTCTTTTACAATACGAAAAGCCACGTTATACATCGCCTTACAATAGCGATTGTATATTTCAAATTGCGCTTTCTGATTGTTGTTTTTACAAAGCGCAATTAGTTCTTCGATATTTTGGTTGTTTATATTCAAGTAGTGGCTTTTGGTTTTTAATATAGACTTGGCTTTTTTTTGTTTGTTACAGTTTTGATAAAAAAAATAAAAAATATTTTTTGATTTTACGTAATGTCGTAAGGTATAATGTATTCATTGCTATAATTTCACATAAAAATTTAACACCAAAAACAAATTCAATTATGAGAAAACTAAACAAATGCTTTGCAATCCTGTTTGTTATGACAGGATTGATGTTGACATCATGTAGCAATGATGATTCTAAAGAAAGTGCTGGAGAATCTACAGGAGATTACTGGCCTTCTAAAGTGGGTAATCAATGGGTTTTCAACCAAGATGGTTCTGAAAGCACAGTGAAAATTCAAAGTTCATCTGATAAAGATGGTAATACTTATTATAAATTTAACCAGTTATTTGGAGCAACTGACGAAATTTCTGGAACAGCAGGAGCTTCACTTAAAAAAGTAAAAGGAGATTATTACATCGTTATTGATGAAGTGAACTACAGTTCTGAAGGAATAACTGGAAAAACAACTGGTTATGAATTTATTCTTTTTAAGGATTATCTTGAAGTAAATCAAACATGGAAAGGATCTTATTCTCTAGAAACGAGCTTCAACATTCCAAGTTTTCCATCTCTTAAAATGAATGCAAATTACACAGGTACTATTTTAGAAAAAGGAATAAGTGTAAAAGTTAAAGAGGTAACTTATAGTAATGTCATTAAGTTTAAGTTGCATATTGAAGCTAGCGCACAAGGGCAAAATTCTTCATCAGATACGTTTTATTGGATCGCTAAGGATGTTGGAATTGTAAAATTAGAATCATCAGCTACAACTTCAGAACTAGTTTCGTACTCTTTGAAGTAATCTATAAATAATATGATTGAAACCCGAAAATCTATTTTCGGGTTTTTTATTTTCTAAACTTTAAAATGGATTGTATTTTAAAATTGACTAATTAGAATTATTTAAGTTTTAAGTTTGTTTTGGCATAATGATTGTCTATTTTTATGGCCTATCTTGTAATTGAAATACGTAACGTGTTTTCAGTAAAAGCTACAATAAGCTATACTCTTTTTACAAATAGTATAACCTTTTTAATGACAAAACGACTTATATTTTATTATGTCAAACCATAAAATACTTACTATTGACAATCTGTCACTTCAAGAATTTGACTCAGAGGCAGAATTAATTCCATTGTTGACTCCAGAAGACGAAGAGGAAATGAATAATGAAGAACTTCCTGTTTCGCTTCCAATTTTACCTTTACGTAATACTGTTTTATTTCCTGGAGTTGTTATTCCAATTTCAGCAGGAAGAGATAAATCAATTAAATTAATTAATGACGCTAATGCTGGTGAAAAAATCATTGGTGTTGTTTCTCAAATTAATGAAGAAGACGAAGATCCGTCAAAAGACGATATTCACAAAGTAGGAACTGTAGCGCGTATTTTACGTGTGTTAAAAATGCCTGACGGAAACGTAACAGTTATTCTTCAAGGTAAAAAACGTTTCGAAATTGAGGAAGTGGTTTCAGAAGAGCCATACATGACAGCAACTATTAAAGAAGTTGCAGAAGAACGTCCAGACGAAAATGATTCTGAATTTACAGCAATTTTAGATTCTGTAAAAGAATTAGCAATTCAAATCATTAAAGAAAGTCCAAATATTCCTTCAGAAGCTACTTTTGCAATCAAAAACATTGAAAGTCAATCGTTTTTGATCAATTTTGTTTCTTCTAATATGAATTTATCAGTAAAAGAAAAACAAGGTCTTTTATCGATAAATGGATTGAAAGAACGTGCTTTAGAGACTTTACGTTATATGAATGTTGAACTTCAAAAATTAGAATTGAAGAACGATATTCAGTCAAAAGTTCGTTTTGATTTAGACCAGCAGCAAAGAGAATATTTCCTTCACCAACAAATGAAAACCATTCAAGAAGAATTGGGAGGTGTTTCTCAGGAAGAGGAAATGGACGAAATGGGGCAGAAGGCTAAAACTAAAAAATGGGACGAAAAAACGCAAAAACATTTCGAAAAAGAATTGTCTAAAATGCGTCGCATGAATCCGCAGTCTCCTGATTTTGGAATTCAAAGAAATTATTTAGAATTATTTTTAGAGTTGCCTTGGGGCGAATATTCTAAAGATAAATTCGATTTAAAACACGCACAGAAAATTTTAGATAAAGATCATTTCGGACTTGATGAAGTTAAGAAAAGAATGATTGAGCATTTAGCAGTTTTGAAATTGCGAAATGATATGAAATCTCCTATTATCTGTTTGACAGGGCCTCCGGGAGTTGGTAAAACTTCAATTGGACGTTCGGTTGCAGAAGCTTTAGGTCGTGAATATGTACGTATTTCATTAGGTGGTTTACGTGATGAAGCGGAGATTCGCGGTCATAGAAAAACCTATATTGGAGCAATGCCTGGACGTATTATTCAGAGCTTGAAAAAGGCTGGAACATCAAATCCGGTATTTATTTTAGATGAGATTGATAAACTGTCTAGCGGAAATAGCGGTGATCCATCTTCAGCTTTATTAGAGGTTTTAGATCCTGAGCAAAACAGCGCTTTTTACGATAATTTCCTTGAAATGGGTTATGATTTATCTAAAGTAATGTTTATTGCGACTTCAAATAATATGGCTGCAATTCAGCCTGCTTTGCGTGACAGAATGGAAGTAATCAAAATGTCAGGCTATACAATTGAAGAAAAAGTTGAAATTGCAAAAAGACATTTATTTCCAAAACAATTAGAAGCACATGGTTTAACTGCAAAAGATTTGACTATTGGTAAAAAACAATTAGAAAAAATCATTGAAGGTTATACTAGAGAATCAGGTGTTCGTAATTTAGAAACTAAAATTGCTCAAGTAATCAGAAATGCAGCAAAATCTGTTGCAATGGAAGAGGAGTACAACACAAAAGTTACAGATGAAGATATCGTAACGATTTTAGGAGTGCCAAGATTAGAGCGTGATAAATACGAAAATAACGATACTGCTGGTGTTGTAACAGGTTTAGCTTGGACAAGTGTTGGTGGGGATATTTTATTTATTGAATCTTTGATTTCTGAAGGAAAAGGCTCATTGAGCATTACAGGAAATCTTGGAACTGTAATGAAAGAATCTGCTACAATTGCATTAGAATACATTAAAGCAAATGCTAAGAAATTAGGTATTAGCACTGAGCTTTTCCAGAAATATAATATCCATTTGCACGTGCCGGAAGGAGCGACTCCAAAGGATGGTCCAAGTGCAGGTATTGCAATGCTTACTTCTTTAGTTTCGCTTTTAACACAAAAGAAAATAAAGAAAAGTCTTGCTATGACTGGTGAAATCACGCTTCGCGGAAAAGTATTGCCAGTTGGTGGTATTAAAGAAAAAATCTTAGCTGCAAAAAGAGCAGGAATTAAAGAGATTATTCTTTGCCATGAAAACAAAAGTGATATTGATGAAATCAAAGCAGAATACTTAGAAGGTTTGAGTTTTCATTATGTAAAAGAAATGAGCGAAGTTTTAGCAATAGCAATAACAGATCAGAAAGTTAAAAACGCTAAAGAATTAAAATAAGTTTTAAAAACTTCAAATTATAAATTCCAAATTCCAATTTTCTCATTGGGATTTGGAATTTTTTTATTTGACTTTATTTTTAGTGTTATATAATTTTATATTTGCAGTTACGTTATTCCCATATAGGTGCGCCAAAAACTAATGCTTAAAAAAGTTGTTTTATTTTTTATAGTCTTGATTTGTTCGAGTTCTTTCGGGCAAGTTGGAGGCCGCTACACTTATCAATTTTTAAATTTGACTACTTCGCCAAGGCAAGCGGCATTAGGAGGAGATATTATTACGATATATGATGAAGACGTTAATCAGGCCATGTCAAATCCTGCTCTTATAAACGCAGATATGGACAATCATTTGGCACTAAATTACGGAAGTTACTATGGTGAGGCTTCTTACGGTACAGGATCGTATGCTTATACTTATGATCGACACCTTCAGACGTTTTATGCTGGAGTGACTTACGTAAACTACGGTACATTTGAAGGATATGACGAAAATGGTCAGGCTACTTCTAATTTTACTGGAAGCGAAGGCGCATTATCACTCGGATATGCGTACAATGTTCCTTATACCGATTTTTTTATTGGCGCGAGCGCTAAATTAATTACTTCGACTTTAGAATCTTATAATTCTATTGGAGGCGCAGTTGATTTGGGTTTCTTGTATTTAAACGAACAGAATGATTTGAATTTTGCTCTTGTGTTTAGAAATATGGGTACGCAGTTTACTACTTATTCAGGAATTAAAGAAAATCTTCCATTTGAAATCGTTGCTGGTGTTTCGCAAGAACTGGAACATGTACCAATTCGCTGGCATCTTTCGCTAGAAAATTTACAGCAATGGAATATTTCTTTTTCAAATCCTAATCGTGGAGAAACTAATATCGACGGTTCTACAAGTCCAGAGAAGGTTTCTTTTGTGAATAATGCTTTGCGACACGTAACTTTTGGCGTTGAGCTTTTTCCTAAAAAAGCATTCAATTTTCGTATTGGATATAATTTTAGAAGAGGAGAAGAATTGAGAGTAGATGGACAACGTAACTTTTCAGGAGTTTCATTAGGTTTTGGATTGAAAATGAACAAACTAAAATTCAATTATTCCTATTCTAGATATACTTTGGCAGCCAACACAAGCCTTTTTGGTTTAACTTTAAACTTACAATAATTACATGAAACTGTTCTATTTGGCTTTGTTTATGACAGTAAGCTTTTTTACGGGATCTAAATTTTCTTTTAAAGAGGAAGAAGCTATTTCTACTATAGAAATGCAAAGAATTAATAGTAGAATTTCTGGTATAAAAGACATGATTAGTACCGATCATAAATACAATCAAAAAGTTGTTTTTTTAATTGATATGAAAGTTCCTTCGGGAAAAAATCGCTTTTTTGTTTATGATTTACAGAAAAATGAAGTTGTAGATCAAGGTCTTGTAGCTCATGGTTCGGGTTCTGAAACGGGAGTGAGAGGAGTGCTTAAATTTAGCAATACTCCAAATTCCAATTGCACTGCGCTTGGCAGATATTCTGTAGGGAAAACTTATAAAGGCATTTTCGGAAAAGCATATAGGCTAGCTGGTTTAGAAGAAAGCAATGATAATGCTTTAAAAAGAGCAATTGTTTTGCACCATTATTCTGCGGTTCCTTATGAAGAACAAAATTATTATATAAGTAATAGTCACGGTTGCCCAATGGTTAACGAACAGTTCTTTAAACGAATAGAAAAGATTATAGATAATTCTAAGTCAAATATTCTTATGGATATTTACTATTAATAAAGATTTCCAAGAAGCATTAAAAAGCAAGAACTTTTATTGTCGAATTATTTAATTTTCGATGGTATTTTTTTTCAGAATCATCATATCAATGAAAAAAGTAATTATCGTATTTCTTTTTATTCTCGCGCTTTTTGTGGGGTATTTGCTGTTATCTGATAGTAAAGAAATTACTTCGTTATCTTCTGAAAATAAAAGAATTGAATCTCAAATTGCTGATGTAAAAAAGCTTATCAGTAAAAATCCCCAATACAATAATAAAATAGCCTTTTTTATTGATATGAAGATACGTTCAGGAAAAAATCGCTTCTTTGTTTATGATTTAAAAGAAAATAAAATTATCGATAAAGGTTTGGTTGCTCATGGTTCTGGTTCAGAAACTGGAATTAAAGGAAAACTTCGTTTTAGCAATGTCCCTAATTCATTAAGCACTTCATTAGGAAAATATTACATCGGAAAGCATTATTATGGAAAGTTTGGCAGAGCCTATAAGCTGTACGGATTAGATGCGACAAATAGTAATGCCTTTAAAAGAGATATTGTTTTTCATTACTATTATGATGTTCCATATAAAGAGAAAGATGGCTACATTTGCAATAGTTTTGGCTGTCCTATGGTTAACAAAAAATACTTTGATAGAATATCGCGACTAATTGATAGTTCTGAATCGGATATTTTGATGAGTATTTATTATTAAAATCATTTCATTAAAAGAATAAAAATTAAAAAATAAAAAATTGAAAAAAATTACCATTGCTATCGACGGATTTTCATCTACAGGTAAAAGCACTCTTGCAAAACAATTAGCAAAAGAATTGGAATATGTTTATGTAGATACAGGGGCGATGTACCGTGCAGTTGCCTATTTTGCTATGCAAAACGATTTGATTGGAGCTGATTTTTTTAAGAAAGAGGTTTTGGTTCAAGCATTATCTGACATTAAACTGGAATTTAAATTTAATTCAGATTTAGGTTTTGCAGAAATGTATTTAAATGGTGAAAATGTTGAAAAGCAAATTAGAACTATTGAAGTTTCTAATTTTGTTAGTAAAGTAGCAGCAGTTTCAGAAGTTCGTGCTAAGTTGGTAGAACAACAGCAGGAAATGGGAACAAACAAAGCAATTGTAATGGATGGAAGAGATATTGGAACTGTCGTTTTTCCAAATGCAGAACTAAAAATCTTTATGACAGCAAGTGCAGAAACACGCGCACAAAGGCGTTTTGATGAATTACAGCAAAAAGGCGATAATGTTTCTTATGAAGAAGTTTTGAAAAACGTTGTCGAAAGAGATTACATGGATACACATCGTGAAGATTCTCCTTTAGTAATTGCCGAAGACGCAATAGAGATAGATAATTCTTACTTAAATAAAGAAGAGCAATTTGCGGCGGTTCTAGAATTAGTGAATGATGTTGTTAAAACAGCATAATTTTTTGCAGATATTATTTTAAATGGTAGTTTTACCGCTTTATTTTTACTAAAGATCAAATTTATCATATGGGGATTAAAAACAGATTGATTTTAATGAGCTTTCTTCAATTTTTTGTTTGGGGAGCCTGGCTTATAACAATTGGAAATTATTGGTTTGGCACAAAAAACTGGGAAGGAACGCAATTTGGACTAGTTTTCGGAACTATGGGAATCGCTTCGCTTTTTAT
>NZ_JBHNPP010000062.1:0-10720 GCF_042436695.1 Flavobacterium sp. HJSW_4 | reverse complement strand
AAGAAATTTTGCCATCTGTTAGCGAAATACTTTTCATTATTTCCACCAAGTTTACTTAGTTCTTCACGAATTTTAGTAATTGTTGCTGTTTCATACAAAGCACTTAATAGCGCTTGATCATTTGCCCTGTAATGCAACATTCCGTAAGGTTTGTGCGTATATCTAGTTGTGAATGTATATGTTGATCTGTTGAAAAAATCAGGTCTTGTGGCATACAAAGCTCCTTCTACATCCTCAGGTTTTACAGGTTCTTCAATTCTAACTGCATACATTGGAGTTGGCGCACTAATTTTAGAATCATAGTTGTAACCATTTGAATGGCTGCTAATTCCGAAAATTGAATAATGCGTATTTTCTCCTTCTCTCGGCTGAATGCTTTCTTTTGTAATTCCGTTTGAAGAATCAGTAAAAAGATATACTTTATAACTTGGATAATAATTTACTTTCTGTTGTACATTTTCTTGAAAAAGGATGTGATCATAAGTCGGATCCATTTCTTGGGTTCCGTCTTTTTTAATTTTAAAATTAGGATCATTGACAATTAACACTAAATCCTGGTCTGTACCGATATTGTCTACACGTACAACTTTAAATTCTTTTCTAGATTTTACCGGAATAGGGTTAGAGCCTTCAAAACAGCTTGTAGTAAACAAACGCACAGTTCCGTTCGTCCATTCAACTGAATGTCCATTGTTTGCATTGAATTGCGGATGCTGAGCTAATTTTAATCCTTTGAAAGTAAGCTCGTATAAACCAAAATGTTTTTTCTCTGTACTAGGAAGTGGAATTGGATTTCCATCGTTATCCAATATATATTCTCCTTTTGTATCTACTTTAAAAGCTTGCTCAAGAACTTTTTTAATTTCTACTTTATCATTCCAAATTCCGCGAGTTTTTTCTACCTGTAAAGTGTCATTTCCTTGACTGTCTTTTTGCGAAACAATCTCTCTATTTACAGTTTTTAAAGCTTGTGGTACTTGAACCTGAAAACCAATCGGACTTGGCTGTCTCCAGTTTGCAGGCGTTAACATATTTTCAACTAAAGAACATAATTCGTTAACTGGTTTTTTGATTGGCTTAATTTGTTCAGAATCAATTGTTGCATCACCGTCAGAAAGGCTTTGACCTACTTCTTTTTTAAGTACTTCGATATCTGCAGAGGCAAATTTTCCATTGTTTAAGACAACATTAATATTCTGAATGATATAATTTTCATCCCCAACAGTTAAAATACCTCCGATAAATCTATTCTTATTAGCATTAGTTAAGTTGATTTTAATGTCTTCACCGCTACTTAGAATTTTGTATTCGTTAATTGTAATAATTGAGGTAAGTTCATTTGATAAACTATCTGCAATGTTTGTAATTTTTCCATGTTCAATTTGAGGAAGACTATCTCTGAAATAAAGTTTGAAATAATCGGCAAACAGTTCTTCATTATCTGGATAAATTTTATTAGAAAGTAAAGCATCCTCTTTGGTCATGCCGTCCGGAATGCTGTAACTTAATAATTCCTGAGCAGAATAATATTCAAAAAGAAGTCGGATGTAAGTTTTATCAGCTAGTGCCTTATTGTCTAAAAGAGTTTTCAGTTTAACTTGCTCACTCATCGAAGTAAACATCAACGGATTTTCTTCTGTAATTAATAAAGAATTAATTCCAGTCGGAGGCATTAACGTATTATTCGGTTTAATATGAGAAGTAATTTCTAATTGTCTTCCAGATGTTGCTCTCGAGAAAATATTAATTCCATATCCTTGATAGACATAGGTTTGCAAACCTGTTTTTTCTTGACGAACGTTCAAAAATGATTTTCCAGAATCAGGAATAATGATCGGAGCAGGCTCAAAAGAAGCTGTGGCTAAGTCTTTGGTAACGTTAGAATAGGCTGTATCGCAAGCTAATTCTGGCTTTTGCCAACTTAATTCTCCTTTAAATTTATAATCGACTCCGGCATAGATTGGGAATGTAAAAGTGCTTCCGTCAAATTCGTCTGTAGAATCAAAGAAAGAAGTATTTACACTATAATCTGCGATGTCATTCATAAACAAACTCACATATCTTTTCTTTCCATCAAAACTATATCCATTTGGATCTGTAATTTTTGCTGATTGATCGTCTTCATCAGAACCTGCGTTAAGTCCTGGTAAAAATTTACTCAATTGTACAGGAAGAGGCAAACGTTCTGTGTTTACAGAAGTTGGAATACTCATAGAAAGATGCTGTACTTCTTTAGGAGCTGTACCGCCTTCTAAATTCTTAAACGTAACATATTCTGTTAGATAGATATATTCTCCAGAAAGAACTGCTTGATCAATATCGATGCATCCTAAACCTAACATTCTGGCGATATGATAATCATTTGCAGCAATGTTCAATAAGTCAAGATTAGAAATTTCAGTTGAATTTTCTTCAAATTTTGCTTCTTCTCCTGGTTCAGGTTCATTGGCAGGAATATTGTCTTGAAATTTGACCGTTTCTTTTGCAGTCGGATTTGTACCATCACGACTTAGTTCGATGTAACTTTCAATAACTTCTTTGATGTTTTTATCATCGTCATCTGTTGGACGTTTCCATTTATCTTTGTAGTTATTTACGTTTACATATTCTCCATCATTAAATTTTAACCATTTTCCGTGAACAGCATTCAGTTTTGGCTCTAATTGTTCAAAAGCTTTAGAATCAGTAGTTGTTAAAGCATATTTTCCTTTTAAATCCCAATTGCCACTTGTATTTGCATTTTGGATAAAGTCACCATAAAATTCAAAATTGATTTCGTTTAAAAGGCATTTATTTGCTTTAAAACGAATGCTTCTTCCGTTTTCGGCTACAACACGAATTGCATTGACTTCTGCTGAAGAATAGGATTTACGATTTGTAACTCTTTTTGATGCTGCAATACTGTTTTCAGCTACAGATAATGTTTCTAATTTTACAATGCTAGAGCTTTCTGAAGAACCAAATTTAAGTTCGGCAGCAAAAAACAATTCGGTTTTGTTTTCAACTTCAATGATTTCATTTCCATAAGCTTGAATAAAACCAGATGGATTTGTCATCGGATTAATGCTAGTTCTTGTTAAAAGATATTTTGCTTTGTTTTTGAAATAAACATAAATTGATCTTTGCGGAGCAGTTTTGTAAACCCATAATGCTTTATTGTTATCTACATTCTGAGGTTGTTTTGTTAAATCCAATTTATGAACAACTTTAGTATAAGGTGATCGGTATAATTTTACGAAATCATCAGGTTTGTTAAAACTAAGATTACCGCCTGTATATAAATCACCTTTCGGAAGATGGTTTGCTCCCAATTCTCCAGCCAAAAGCCAACGAAGATGAATTCCTTTTGTACTATCAATACCTTTAGAACCTGCCGCTGCGATCTGTAAACTTGTAGATTGCAAAGCAGTTTTGCTAGAATTAATATCAACAATATAAACCTCTTTGGTTACAGTAAAACTGATTTTAAAATTGCTAGGATTTAAAACGCCAGGCAAAACAATTAAGGCATTATAGGTTGCCATTGCAGCAGGAGTTCCGTCAATTCGAATTTTTGCTTCTACGCTACCCAGACCAGGAATAATAACAGTTTCTTCAAGTCTGAAAACCAATCCGCCAAGATTACTTGCATTGTGAATTCGTATTCCGGCAGGCAAAGTAAGAGGCACACGGCTTTTGTTTCTTAGAACCAAAGTTCCAGCGCTTTCGCGTACAGCAAGACCTTTCTTAAAAACAGGATAAACCAATTTATTTTGAGCAATACTCACATTAGGCAAACATCCAATTTGTGCGCCTGATAAATCGCTGCTTAACTGATTTAATTCTGCTCCTAAAGTGCTAAAATCCGGAACTCTGATATAGTCTGTATTTAGCATAGAAAGACCGCTGTTTTTTAGTACAGGTGTTTTTCCTAAAAAGTTAGTAATCGGTGTCACCAACTCGGTAGCATTGTTTACGGTGCTTGTGACACCGTAAACAAAAATATGTGATTTATCATCCAGATTTTGATATAAATTTTTCAGCAAATTGGTATCATTGACCTGCAAACCATCTGTAACAACCACAACAACGTCTGGAATTACAGTCAAGTTGTTTACAACTTCTAAACCAGAAGCCCAGTGATCGGATTGAGGATTGGCTGATCTTGAACCAAAACCGTTAATCCAACTTAAAAAACTGGAAGTATTTCCCGAAATTCTTTTTTGAATAACATGCTCTGATCTTGAATTGCTGTCGCTACCAGACATTCCGATTAACGAAAGCGTGATTTTGCTTTGAGCTTGAGAATTGATAAATGAAGTCAGCCCATCTCGTATTTGCTGCGCTTCATTGCCATTTATCGAACCCGACTCATCGACAACGATAGCGATGTACGTTTCGCAACCTGAGGATTGGCTTTCTTGAAGATTTATAGAACTCATTTTTATTGTTTTTTAAAGATTTATATTTTCAATAGTTAAGGTTACCGGCTCAGCAGCACGAACTGTTAATGGCGTTGAATACTGTTCAGTAGATCCGTTATTATTCCACATTCTGTATTCGAACTTGATATTTAAAATTGAATCAGTAATTTTTTTACTGTCATTCATAATTAATATCTGAGCATAATCTTTAGAATAAATTGCTTTATAGTTTGCTTTTGCTGCACCAGCATCGTCAACTACTGAAATGGTATTTTGAATTT
The DNA here is from genome assembly GCF_042436695.1 of Flavobacterium sp. HJSW_4. Classification (NCBI taxonomy): domain Bacteria; kingdom Pseudomonadati; phylum Bacteroidota; class Flavobacteriia; order Flavobacteriales; family Flavobacteriaceae; genus Flavobacterium; species Flavobacterium sp. HJSW_4. Next base: position 6,036 of record NZ_JBHNPP010000062.1, on the reverse strand, counting down.
CTTCTAATGGAATTTTAGGAATATTGAATGGCTCTGGATTTCGAACTAAAAGCGCAACAACATCACCAGTATTAGTATTGATAATTCGGTTAACTTCTGTAGATTGAGCAGGATCAACAGGAGACATTTTTAAGATTCCTTCAAAAGCGCGATCAAATAAATGTTGATATTTTAATGCTAATGAATTACTTAAAGTGTCATCAATTCCAAAAACAACATTGTTTAAAGATGTAATCTGATCTTCACTTAAACTTAACGGAATATCAAATAATGCTTTTCTTCCTTCGGCTTGGTCAAGAACATAACTGTTTACTTGCTCTGCAAAATCTCTGTATCGAGAGGTTTGGAAACCAAATTGGTGCACTAAGATGTTTTCATTATCAGTTGGAATTCCATTTTGATTTTTATCGAAATAGTTTTTCGCTAAAACAGTATATAATTTCGAAGGTTTTAAATCTGTTAATTTAACCTCGTATCCATACGATTTTGGTTTTAAAGCACTTCCAATTGTAATGTTACATTTTATTTTGCCAGTACTTCCTTTAATCATGTTTTGTAGCATCTGGATATTCAAAGGAATTCTAGGATCGTTATCATCAACCCATTTTGTGTTTTCTTCTTCTGCCCGCGGATAAGTAGTAGGATTTTCTACTGTTTGTACTGGTAACGGATATTGAATAAGTAGATCATTCAAAGGATCTTTAATAATAAGATTTAAAGCACCATCAATTTTTGCTCTGCTGTCATACGCATCCCATTCTTTAAGCATATGATACACATAAGGATTCTTGAAGAACATTGTTATCTTACATTGTTCATTTCCATAGAATGAAGGTTTAGATAATAACAAACTTCCATCGGCATTTGGGTAAGAACGGTTGTAATCTAAATACTGTCTCAATGAAGTCAATGGCGATTTTGATAAATCGGTTAATTCATTTTTAACAACTGTTTGTCCTGGAGGAACCACAGGATCTGGAACAGGGTAGTGCCCAACAGGTCCTAATGTTTTGAAACCATAATAGTAATCGAAGTTGACAGGCCCTCCATTATCTACTCTATCTGCCAAAGTAAATTTTAAGCAATAAGTTGAATTTGGCCTCCAAATTGGTTGAACTGTATTTTGAATCGCAGCTTCCATTGCTTTATTATCTTCAGCAACAGCGGTAGAATCTGGAATAGTTAAATTATGCATCGCACTTTCCATAGTTAGCCATTCAATTTCTTGAATATTAGTTCTATAGTTTACTTCATTATCATCATCAGAATTTCCTCCAGCAGAACAAATAAGAGCGTTGATTGTCAATAAATTTGAAGATTTTGTTTCTCTTGTATATTCCAATTTAACAGTGCTGCCTAAGTCTGTATGGGTTGCGGTAGAATCTGTTAAAGCAGATGCAGACGAAATAACCGAAACAGTTTCTTTTGGATATAAAGAACAGTTATCAAATTGATCATTAAATAAAGAGAAATAAACTCCTTTTTCATTTTGTTTCGACGAAAGCATTAGAATTTCATTTTCCGTAGGCTCATTTTGAATGTTAATAATAGAAGCTTTATCATTTGTACTTCCTCTTTCGATTAATCTTGCAAGGTTTAATGAAGTATTAAATACAAACAAATATTTTTCATTATAAGCAATAACAGAATTGTCAACCAAAGTCTTATTCGACAAATAAATTGCAGAATCAAAAATTGTATCGTTTTTGACAACTGTAATAGCAGATCCGTTAATTTGAGCCAATCCGAATTTTCCGTTTGTCAATTTAACCGTAAGTAAGACTTTGTCATTGGCAATTACTGCATCTGTAATTTCAGAAATTGAAGATTCTGCAACTAATTTTGTATCACCAGCTAGAATTGTCTTAGCACTTGCATTGATGCTGAAACGAATAACTTTTTTGTTTTTAGTAATCAAACTGAAATCAGTGCTATTGTGCTGAAGAACTTTAATTGCCACTTCGTTTACTTTTACACGACGTAAAAGAGAACGATCTGTGCCGTTAACCCAGTTAATTTGAGTTCCATCTTCTAAAGCATTAATCCAAAGCAATTCATTATTTGGCAATGAAATAAGCTTGTTGAATCCTTCAGAATACGTATTCATATACTGCATTCCAGAGTTTCTGTTTAATTCAGAATCAAGTTCAACAATAGCAGTTGTAGCAGCAGGAGCTACGCAACCTACAATAAAAGTATCATTAACAACAGCTTCTCCAATTCCTTTACATTGAGTGGCATCTAAAGCTTGAGTAATCAATAAATTATTGTTTACGACTTGCATAGATGTTACCAAACCATTCAATAAACGCTCTCTCAACAGATTTCCTTTGGCATCAATTTGTGCGATAACCGTAGTTTTCGGCGTTGGATGAAATGAAATTAAATACGTGTCATTGTATTTGAAAACTTTATCAAAGGCAAAAAGAGATCTTCCGTTATATCCGTAAAAACGGGTAAATGTCAATGGTTCAGAAGTTACAGTTGGATTATCGTTACCTGCTTCCGCTTTTAATTCTGCCAACTTCGCTACTAAACGATCGTATTCAGCTACATCGCTTGGTTCAGACACAACAAACTCTCCATCAGCTGAAGCGTAAGTATCATTAAATAACGCAGCAATTTTATTTCGAACATCTAAAATAGCGTCAGCATTTGCTGCTACAGGACTGATGACAATTTTATCAATTTTCTTTTTTGATAAAATATCTCCGTTTTCATCAAATAAAGTAATTGGCGCTCTCAGTTCAGCTTTAGTGTAAGCGATCTCATATAAAGCTGGCGAATTTTTAGCCTTACGTATTTTAACTTCTTTATATTTAGACAACTTATCTCCTTCTTCAAAAAATGAAGTATAAGCACGAATATTTACTGTTTTTGCTTGAGTTGTAAGTTTTAAAGTCGGTTCAATAGCAGATTCAGGGAAAATAATTTCCAGTTCATCATAATTTTTGAATGAAAGCGATCTTCTAAAACCAAAAGGATTGCTTTCTCCAGAAATGCTCATGAAATCACCTTCAGTAAGCTTGCCATCCACGATTTCAGGTGTTTCACCAACGAGTTTAAAGAACAGACCATTGATTCTATCTGCTTCATATTGAGTAGGTACATAATAACGTTTTCCTATTTTTTTGTTTAAAAAATTGACACGCTCTGCTTCAATGCTATCAGAAACACAGAACAACTTAGAAGGAGTGATTCCGAATTGCTCCGGAACATGCCATCCAGGTTCTCCAGCACTTAAATAGGAGAATGGATTAGTAGCCAAGACACGAATACTATCGTATTGATCGACTACTTTTTGCCATTGCGCCCAAGGTAATTTGTCTACAAGTCCTCTAGAGTCTTTATCAACAACAGCTTTAAAAGGATGATAAGTCTCCCACGAATTTCCATTTGCAGAAAGTAATTCAATCGATTCAATTGAATATTCGTGTTTTACCTGACGAAGTTTTCTACCTGCTTTTGATGTTGCTTCAGGCGGCATTAAATCAGTATAATTTTTTGCATCTGCTGTGTATCCACCAATTATTTTAGAAAGACTAGTGTTTGGCAATACCCCTTTAGTCATTTTAATATCGATGAAAGTGTCTAGTGGAATCACTTTAGAAATGGCACTAGGACTAGGCATCTGATTAAAATAATCAAGCAAGAAAGCTTCATTTGTAAGCATGTGGACTCCTTTTACAGAATCAGCAGTTCTGTTATCATTAGCATCTCCATGTGTACCTTTCGGAAGCGGACTGTAAGGTGTACGATCTACAATTCTGTTGATATCCCATTGCAATTCTATTTTGAAATTTTTACGAACTCTAACGAAGCCAAGCTTAACACGCACACTCAACTCTAATTTTGCATAAATCAAGAAAGGTTTAAATGATTCTACAGAGAAAATGGTGTCTAAGACAATTTCAACATTGATGATCCAGATTTTAATCTGAATTCCTCCGCCAGCGGCAATGTAACCACCCATTTGAGGACGTTTGAATGAGATTTTTCCACCCATTTCCAAGTAAGCCCATAATTTGACTTTTGCAGGTCCGAAGCTTTTCTCCAGTTTAAAGTCTAATCTTGCTCCAGCTTCAATTCCTTGAGCCGAAAGCATAAGATATGCTTTAGCTGTAAATAAGGTTAAGATTCTAGCCGTAATTGGATCTTTTTTAGAACCAAGATTAATGTACCAAGGCTTCTGGTTTTTGAAGAAAAATCCAGCTTCTAATAAAGCATGTAGCTGAATGATTTGTCCACCATCTTTTGGCATTTGGAAATCTGCTCCAGCAGCTAGTTCCAGCGAATTATCTCCGAAGGCAACCATTGCAAAGAATGGAGGAGTGCTTTGATCTTTCTCAATTGGCCCTAATCTATCGCCAAGAACATTCAATCCTGCCTCAATGTAAAATAGAGTAGGCAGAGAAAGCAATAACATGGCTCGCATGTTTAAAATAGTTCCGCCTGTTGATTCAAAAGTTGCACCAGCTCCAATAGAAAATGGTGACTTATATTGCATAGAATCTGGCGGTCCACTGAATTTTCTAATATTGATTCCGGCTTTTGGATGCTTATAGAATTCGTACCAAGAATTTTCGGTTGTTAATCCAGCCGCTTTTTTCGTAGCCACATATCTAAATCCTAATAAACCTCTGAAACCTGTGATTGAAAGAAATCCAAGCGGAATACCTGTAGGTAATTCAATACCTGCATCAACTAAGAAGGCAGGGTATTTAGGAGCAAAACGCATTCCTACGCTTCCTGTAATTTTCGCTTTAGGTAATTTTAAAGAAACCTCTCCCATGAATTCTTTTGATTCTCCCGGCTGAGGTAACGAAATCATACCATGGATAATTGCCATAGCAGATGCCTCTGTAGCTGTTCCAGGAATCATCAAATCGACTTCAATAGTCTGAATTCTGATGAATGAATCTTTAAATCCTTCTTCTGTACTGTAATAATATTTAATACCCTCACCACGAGCATCTAATCCTAATGGATTGACACTGATAGCACCATCAAATCCCCAGAAATTATATTTACGCCCATTAATTTGTGTTGAACCAAAGTTGATGTTGCTTACCGCCATCTGAACTGGTCCAAGATTCACAGATAGATTAATCGGAATTGGAATGGAACCTCCTTCAACTTCAATGCTTCCATCGCTATAAATGCGAAGTTTCTCAACATCAAAACCTTGGCCTTTTGCCAATCTGTTCATTAATGTTCCTTCAGGGAAAGACACGTAACAAGAAGTTCCTACATAATAATCGTCATCTTGTTTTCCGAGTTCAAAACTGTGAAAATCGAAATCTACTAGACCAAATAAATTGGCTTGAGGCTCATTTTCTTTATCAAAAGAAGCAGTAAGATTAAAGTCTCCGTCGTCGTATAAGTGGCCTTCAATGTCAACAATAAATGGAGTATTACCTTTTTTAAATTTTGGAATTTCTAAAGCACCTTTTATGTTAGAAGAGATAACTCTATTTTGTTTGAAGGAAATATCAAATTTGTTAAAACCAACTCTGAAGCTTTTAGCTATATTAAACCACATGTAATCAGTTTCACCAACAGGATTTCCAACAATTAGAGATTCTAACCCAATTGTTCCAGAAATTCCACCTTCTGTACCAATTAATAATTGTTTTCCAGTGATTTGTAATGTAGCGCCGTTTTCTTTTTTAAACCATTTTTCGGGTAATTTTATAGCTGCTTTTTCAGCATAAACCCCTCTAAATGATTCTCCTCTTCCGTCCGCATCTGCTTCGGGAATATTTTTATCTCTACTTAAATCTACTTTTAATCCTGAAAACTCTGCGATTAATCCAGTGTTTCCAATCATCGATCTGTTTAAACTAAAGCTAGAGATATTATTAAAGATAAATCCGCGATTTGAAGAATATTCTAAGCTTCCAACATCAAATTTTAAGTAGCTAAAATAATTTTCAGGCAATGGATCATCCAAAGCTATTCCGGTAACATTTTCATTACCAGTATAAACTGGTTGTAGCCATTTATGAGGAAATTGAAGCCCTACGCTAATTTCAT
>NZ_JBHNPP010000061.1:0-11598 GCF_042436695.1 Flavobacterium sp. HJSW_4 | reverse complement strand
GTATCAATATCAATATTCCCTTTTTCGAAAGAAACTGAAACTACATCGTCGGTATATTTTTTAATGATTTTTTTTGCTCCTTCCTGCCCTTTTAATTCTAGTAATTCTTGAAAATATTTTTTTTGAAATAAAACTGGCGTTCCTAAAGTTTCTGAATAAGCTGATGCTGCAATTCCTTTTTTGGTTTTATTGGATTCAAAAATTAAATTTTCAAAAATAGAACTCGTTACAAAAGGTTGATCACAGACCGCCAAAATACATTTTTCGCAATCTGAATTTAGAAGTAATAATTCATTTAATCCTTTTGTGATTGATGATGACATTCCGTTTTCCCAATCGGAATTAAAAGAAAATGTTATTTCAGGCGAATTAAGCTCTTCTTCGATCAGATCATGATTCGAACCTGTTACGACAATTACAAACGAGTTTTCAACCTTTAAAGCTTCAGAAATTGTATTCTTTAGTAGATTTGATTCTTTATACTTCAATAACTGTTTGGGTCTGCCTAATCTGGAAGAATTTCCTGCCGCGAGAATAATTATACCTGTTTTATGATGAAATTTATTCTCCATAATGAATTACATCGTGTATTTTTCCCGATTTATATTTTAAAGAAGTTCCTATTCTTTCAGATGCAACTGCTTTAATTTCAGAAACTATAGATAAGGCAATTTCTTCTGAAGTTTCAGCGCCAATATCTAATCCGATTGGACTGTGAATTCTTTCTAGTTGTTCTTCACTTACCGTAATTCCTTCCATTAAAAGATCGTCGAGCATTCGGTTGAGTTTTGATTTTGGACCTAGAATTCCGATGTAATGGCAATTGGTCAACAATAATGATTTTAAAACAGCCAAATCGTACTTGTAATTGTGCGTCATTAAAAGGAAATAGGTCTGATCATCGATGATTATATTATCCAGAAACTGTTCTGGTTTTACCACCGAAACCTGACTTGCTTTTGGAAAACGTTTTGCTGTAGCATGCGTCGCGCGACCTTCACCAATGGTGATTCTCCATCCTAAAACGGCAGCCATTTTTACCAGTGGCTGAATATCATTTCCTGCTCCGGCAATTACAAGTGAAATTGAAGGCTTTATGTATTCAATTAAAGCTTCGTTGCCGTTTTCTTCTTGAAGGTTTTTCACTACCGAAGTTTTGCTTTTTAAGACTTCTTTTACATCAGAAATCAAATTTAAAACTTCGTTATTATGATTTAAAATAGGACTATCTTTTCTAAAAAACAAAGTTGTCCCCATCTGAAAAGCATTTCTTTTTAAAGAAAAAACAGTAACAATTGCGGCTTCTTTTCTTTCTAGTTCCAATTGCTTTAAAAGCTGAATTGGGTTATTTTCGGCATCTTCGTTTATATATTCAAAAAGTATATGAACTATCCCGTTGCAACCAAGCTGCAAACCTACTTCGGCATCGTCTTCGTTACTGGTGTTATAAGTTACAAGTTTATTTTGTTTTTGATTGATTGAAAGAAGGGCTTTTCGCAAGGCATCACCTTCAAGGCATCCTCCGCTTATTGCACCAGTCAGCAGGCCATCTTCTGTCACGAGCATTCTGGCTCCCGGCTGTCTGTACGACGAACCTTCAACTTTGACTACGGTTGCCAAAGCTGTTTTTTTTCCTTCCAATTTTGCTTCGGAATACGCTTTAAGAATTTCGCTGATTTCCTTCATATTAATTATCTTCCTAACAAAAATAAGGAAATCTTTTAAAGAGAAATAATTCCCATCACAAAAGCCGTTTGGACAGCCTCAGCAGTATTGGTCACTTTTAATTTTTCTATGATGTTTTGTCTATGACGTCTTACGGTGTAAACCGAAATGTGCATTTCTGATGCAATTTGTTCACTTTTATTTCCTTTTGCAACGCTGGTCAGAACCTCAATTTCTCTTTTCGAAAGTATATTTTCAGTATTATTTTTATATTTTTCAGCTTCGATGACTTCGCCTGTTCGAATATTAAAAATTTTACCTTCAATTCCCACTCGAGGCTGCAAATCGGTTGAAGGCAAATACAGACATAAAGCGAGTGAAATACTTCCGTTATTAAACGTATTCAAATAAATCGTTCGGTGATTTATATACGTAATTTTATCGTTAGCATCTTTCATTCTAAGGCGACTCAAAGTACTGTAATTGTTATATTCTTCTTTTGGAATTCCTTTTAAAAATTCATAAAAATTAAGTTCTAAAACATGTCTTTCAACCAAGTCTTCTGAATTTATTTTAGTAAAAATACATTCTTCAAAAGCAGAATCGATTACGGAGTTTTCATCTGGAAGTCCGAAAACAGAGCCAAAACTTCCTGCATAAATATAACTTTTGTCGGATTGATAATCGGATAAAACGGCCACACATTGCTCAATTTTGACATAATTGATAACGAATTGCTTGTACATTTCGATATCATTAGATTCTCCAATGTCAAACTTTTGTTCTAAAAATGTGGACATTAACTGGTTTTCGATTGAAGAATTCTGTGGCATTAGAAAATATAATTGGTTAATTTTACGTATTGCCTCTTTTTTGAAGCAATTCTATTTTTGGAAAATTAAAAATATCACTTTCTATCCCAAAAAAATAATCTATGAAAACATTTTTTTACAACGCCATTATTATCCTTAGTCTTTCTGCTTTAACGAGCTGTAATAATAAAAACGAAACTGCAAAAACCGCCATGAAAGAAGAAACAAAAACAGATTCTGCATTTGTAAATGGTTCGCCTTGTGACATTAAATTATCTTCTATCCATTTTACAAAAGCGGTTAATGGCGCTGACTCATTAATTAAAACCGAAGCTAACGAAAAGGTTATTTTCAAAGCTGGCGAGAAATCAGATTACTTTTCTGATCCAGACGGAAAATTATCGAACACTACGGCACCAATGCTTTTATCAAAAGTAGATAATACAAAACCTTTTACGCTTACCGCGAAAGTTACGCCTGAGTTTACAGAAAAAGGTTTGTACAACGCTGGTGTTTTATACATCTATGTGAATGATAGTTTCTACCAAAAATTCTGTTTTGAGCAAGACGAAAGAGGAAATCACAGAATTGTAACGGTTCGCACGATGGGAACTTCTGATGATAATAATCACGATGTTGTAAAAGAACCTTCTGTTTACATGAAAATCACTTCTGATACTAAAACGGTGGCAAGTTATTATTCGTTAGATAAAAAGAATTGGCAAATGGTTCGTTTGTACAAAAACAATTATCCAAAAGAAATATGGATGGGAATTAGCACACAATGTCCAATGGAAAAAGGTACTCAAAGTATTTTTGAAGAAATTAATCTGGAAGAGAAAAGCGTTGCTGATTTTCGTTTAGGAATATAACTTTGTTTGCATTAAGATAATCATTTTTTTAAACAGGTGTATGATTTATATTACTAAGTTTTGTATTTTTATCAATAGCAAAATATATATTACCTAACTTAAAAATAAACTACATGGGAAAATTTGTAATCACTACTAGAGCCAACGGAGAGTTTCAATTCAATTTAAAAGCTGGTAATGGCCAGACTATTTTAACAAGTGAAGGTTATACAACAAAAGCGGCTTGTAACAATGGAATTGAATCTGTAAAGAACAACGCAGCTGACGATAATCGTTATGACAGAAAAGAAGCCAAAAATGGAAAACCATATTTCAATTTAAAAGCTGGAAATGGTCAAATTATTGGTTCAAGCGAAATGTACGAAAGTGTAGCAGCTAGAGAAAACGGAATTGAATCTGTAAAGAAAAATGCTCCTGAAGCTACTATTGATGATCAAACAGCTTAAGTAAATTATCATATAAAAAATAAAAAACGGGGCTTTTAAAGGCCTCGTTTTTTATTATAACTCTTTTCTTTTTTCAAATTCATATAAGATTTCAGCACTTTTTTTTCTGTCAGATAAGGTTCATCATATTTATTGAAATCTCTATTTTCACTTTCAGGCCTTAATTTACTCAATATTTCAGGTTTACCTTCTGGAAAATTTATTATACCTAATGGCGAATAACCCCTAGGAACGACATCGACTTCATAACTTCTATTGTATGAAGCATATTCTAAAACTGCAGCGACATTCCTGAAATTTTCAACATCTCTTCCTGCAAAAATAACGTCGAATTTACTACCTGTTGGAATATCTGTGTAATCAGAACAACATTCTACTAAGATTTGATTTTCTGTCAATTGCAAATTATTAAAGCGGTGTTCTGGATTTTTACCGAAATAGGTTTTCATTTTTTCCTGGTCTGCAATTGACATCAATACCAAAACAGGAAATATTTCTTTTGAAATTGCTTCTGTTCCTATTAGCTCAAGATCTGAAAATACTGACATAATTTTATTCTTTCCAATTTACAAAATGTATTTTTCTGTTGGCTTTCTCCTCTATATAAGAAATATAAAACAGTTCATACGTGTACAAATGATATTTTTCCCAAGGTGTTAGTTTGCCTTCATTTTCTTTAATATAAAAATCAATGAGTTCTAGTATTTTGTTTCTATCAAACTTTTCTTCATTGTAATTCACAATTCGGTCAAACTCTTCATAATTGACAATTACATTATATAGAGAAGTTAATTGTTCTTTAAAGTTGTTTTCTCCAAATATAACAATAGAATCCTCGAGCGTTAATACACGATTTGTTGGAGATATTTTAAAAATAGGATCATAATGTGTATACGGTTCTCCCCAATCAAATTTTTCATGTTCTAACTTGCAAAAGGGAACTGTACTTTCATCTATATCTTCCATTACTTATTTTTATTTCGAAACAAATATTCAATATTATTTCAGCTAATATCTGAAAAATATAGGAATGTAAACTTCTTATGAAATTATTTTATTCCTTAATATGAAAACAAAAAATGCAGAAAAGTTGCCCTTTCTGCATTCATCTATTATATATTTTCTCTTTGTTTTAATCCAATAAAAAAACAATCAATCCTCTTGCTCCATGAGCTCCAAGAACTAAAGATTGTTCAATATCTGCCGTTTTTGACGGACCTGCGATAAAAGTTCCGAAACCGTATTCCATGTTTCCGATTCTTTGATACGCTTGCTGCATTGTTCGCACAAGATCTTTTTTATGGACAATAATCGCTAAATACTGCGCAATAAAAGGTGCAACACGTTGTCCTAAAATATCATCGGTTACCCAAAGTCCGCTGTTTTCTGCAACTCCAAAATGTGCTTTTACAACTGTTAATTCAACATCTTGAAGCGAATGCGGATCAACTGTTTTCCAATCTAAAGAAGCAATTTCTGAAAGTTCTGGAAGCGTTGTGATTAATCTCTTTTCTAAATTATAATTCGATTTAATATAATTGATGATTTCGTTATAATCAGCAACTTCTACGGGATCGCCTCCGATTCCTTTTAAAACGGTTTTGTACGTTTCTAAAATATCAAATTGTTCTGAACCTAAAAGATTTAGATCTGGCAATTCTGCAACCTCATTTGGCTGATTCAGTTTTATTCTTTTTAAAATTTCGCCTTTACTACTCATTCTTTTTATCTTTAGATTCTCTCGAATTTTTCTTGTACCATTCTCTAAAAGATTCCTCAGGAACATCAGGCATTTCGCGCTGATCGTACCATTTGTTCATCTTATTATTGACCATTCCTGGAATGTTCTTCATTACAAATCGTCCTGATTTTCCAGCGATATTGAAAACTGTTGGATTTGCTAATACAGTCGCCATTGTTTTCATAGCAACCGTTTTAGCTTTTGGCGTATGACCTTCTTTTACCAAAACCTGACGCCATTTGTACAATTGATCGTGAATATCAATTTTTACAGGACAAACGTTAGTACACGAACCACAAAGCGTACTTGCAAAAGGCAAATCGGCATTTTTGCTCATATCTAAATTTGGCGCTAAAATAGAACCAATTGGTCCCGCAACTGCATTATGATAACTATGTCCGCCGCTTCGTCTGTAAACTGGACAAGTGTTCATACAAGCTCCACAACGAATACATTTTAGCGAATTTCTAAAATCTTCTCTTCCTAATTGTGTACTTCTTCCGTTGTCTACAATTACGATATGCATTTCTTTTCCGTCTCTTGGTTTCTTGAAATGGCTAGAAAAAGTGGTAATTGGCTGGCCTGTAGCGCTTCTTGCCAATAATCTCAAGAAAACACCTAAATGTTCTCTCTTCGGAATCAATTTCTCAAATCCCATACAAGCAATATGAACGTCTGCTAAATGCGCGCCCATATCGGCATTTCCTTCATTCGTACAAACCACAAATTCTCCTGTTTCTGCAACAGCAAAATTGACTCCAGTTAAAGCTACTTTTCTAGTTAAAAAAGTATTTCTTAAACTATGACGAGCAGATTCCGTCAAATACTGTGGATTGAAATTCCCTTTTTCTGTACCTAAATGTTCGTGGAAAGTTTCACTTACATCTTCTTTTTTTAAGTGAATCGCTGGAAGCACAATATGGCTTGGCGGTTCTTTACGAAGCTGAACGATATATTCACCTAAATCAGAATCGATTACTTCTATTCCTTTTTCGGCTAAATAATCGTTTAAATGGCATTCTTCTGTAAGCATTGATTTGGATTTCACCATTTGCTTTACATTATGTTTGGCCATGATCGAATGCACGATTTCGTTGTGTTCTTTGGCATCGGCTGCCCAATGTACGATTATTCCGTTTCGTTGCGCATTTGCTTCAAATTCAACTAAATAATCGTGAATATTAGAAAGCACATTAAATTTAATTTTAGAAGCTGTTTCTCGAAGCAGTTCCCAATCTTCAATTTGATGCGCTGATTTATCTCTTTTGGCACGCACAAACCAAAGTGTTTCGTCATGCCAATTGACACGCTCCACATCTTTATTAAACTTTGTTGCGGCTTCGCTGTGCGGTATTACTTTTTCTGATGACATTTTTTATTCTTTAAAAGTCAATTTTTGAAATGTTTATTATTGCTATCTATATTTAACCGCTAGGTTCGCAAAGTTATTTTTACTCTTGTGTACTTTGCATTTTTCTTTGCGTGCTTTGCGGTTAAATCTCACTCGATAAATATTCTAGTTTTCGAGTGAATTTAATATTTCAGCAATATGAATGGTTTTGATCCTGCTTTTTTGTCTTTTTAGAATTCCATCCAAATGCATTAAACAAGACATATCTCCACCTGTAATATAATCCACATCATGACTTTCGTGATCTTTAATACGATCTTGCCCCATTTTTACAGAAACGGCTTCTTCAGTAACGCAAAACGTACCTCCAAAACCACAGCATTCATCTTTTCTAGTCAATTCAACCAAATCAAGATCTTTGATGCTATGCAATAATTGTTCTGGTTTAGAGAAAAATGGTGCGTTTAATTCTGTCATTTGCGAAAGCTTTAATCCACGCTGACCGTGACAGCTGACGTGCATTCCGACTTTAAACGGAAATCTTCCGTCGATGTGGTCAATTTTTAAAACGTCTGTTATAAACTCGGTAAGTTCGTAAACCGTATTTCGAATTGCTGTTGCCTTCTCTTCTTGTTTTTCGTCATGCAAATGGTCTTTTACATGCAAAACACAACTTCCAGAAGGGCAGACGATGTAATCAAATCCAGAAAAATTGGCAATAAAATTGGCATCGCATCCTTTTGTTAAATGCGCATAACCGCTATTGGCCATTGGTTGTCCGCAGCAGGTTTGTCCCATCGGAAATTCGACGTCACAACCTAATTTTTGTAGTAATTCGTAGGTTGCGATTCCTACTTTTGGATAAAATTGGTCGACATAACAAGGTATAAAAAGTCCAATTTTCATGTTGTAGTATTTAGTGTGTTGTTCATTCGGCGTGTACTGTAAAAATGTAAAAAATACGTTTCTCGGCAAATTTACAACATACTGACCGTTTTTACCTAATGTTTATAGAATTTCAAGTCAATTAAATCGTTCTGAATTGGTTTTGGATTCCAATTATCGTGAATTGCCAACGCTGCACCTAACGCACTCGCCTGCGCCATCGAAGCGGCATAAACCTCTACATCAGGAAAAGCTTCTGCCAATAAATTCATATAAATCGAATTTTTACTGAAACCTCCATCCACAAAAATCTTTTTTACGGGACTGTTATGAATGACCAAATTGGTAGAAAAAACTTGCTGTTCAACCAAATCCAGCATTAATTGATGATAAGCGGTTTCGTAATTTTTATAATGCGAAAGATCTCTTTTTTGAAAAGGACATTCTTTCAGAATATCAAAATTGTATTTTTTCGGATAGATAATTTGATAATTAAGCGCTCGTAAATTGGCTACTATATTTTTATCAAAATACACTTCTTTATAGGTATCAACTGGAACTTTAAAATGTTCTGCCAAACGTTTGGTTTGCACTTCGTGTTCATTTCCTGCAAATAAACGTGCTGCTTTGACTGGTTTTTCGATGTATTGCATGTAGCAAAGACAATCGTTCTGCGATTCATCAAAAGTTAGCGGTTTGTTGTTGAACGGATTTAAAGAAATACTCCAAGTTCCTGTAGACAACAATACAAACGGTTCTGTAAAGTTGATTGTATATGGTATAATTGCCGATGAACTATCATGTAATCCAACTCCAACCGCAAGGTTTTCACGCGTCATAATTACATCTTTTCCAAAATGAATTGGCGGTATTTTTTCTGAAATATTCTCTTCTTTCAGCCATTTATGGTATTTCATTTTTTTGAAATTCCACAAATTGGTATGACAGCCAATACTTGTAATATCGGCGTAAGCTTCATTCGTTAAAAGAAAACTTAAAAACTGTGGCAAATGCAGACAGTATTTTACGTTTTCGAAGATTTCTGGTTTTTCTTCTTTTAGGCGATAAATCTGCATTCCAGAATTTAAACTGCCTAAAACTGGTGAGGCTGTTTTTACAGCAAATTTCTTTTCTCCTTTGTATTTTTCATAGAAATTAGATTTTAAATCCTCTGGATAATCTTTTAAATAATTATACAAAGGAGTTAAAACTTTTCCGTTTTCGTCAATGTAAACAAAACTGGCTCCGTAAGTGCTGAAATTGATGGCTTTTAAAACATAATTTTTCAGTTCTTTTATTTCAGATAATCGATCTAAAATCCAGTCTTTGAGTACTTCGATATCTTCACACGGAAATCCATCTTCGTCTGTGGTTTCTTCCAGATTTACTGACTTCTCCCAGACAATTTTATAATTTTCGTTAAATAAAAAAACCTTTTTGTTTGTTTTACCAATATCAAAAATCGCAACTACATTCATTTTTATTAATTATGAGTTATGAATTATGAGTTATAAGTTGTGAATTACTTAACTCATAATTCATAACTTATAACTCATAATTATTACAATCCTGTTGCCATTGTTTTTAAACCTCTCTCGCCAACTAGGTTTTCTCTAACCTGAAGTGAACGATATAATGCTACCGGATTTAATGCAGCTCCAGAACGAAGACGAGCTTCTGCTACTAATGCGCGAACATCTGTACGGAATGCATTTTGAAGAATTTCTTGCGCTTTTACTACATCATTTTCTTCTTGTGCTTGCTCTAATGCGTTTCTATCAACAGAAAGTGCTTGAGCGTAAGCAATCATAATCGCTTCAACAGATTGCAATAAATCTTCTAACGGATCTTTGATGTTGTGAGAAGCGTCAATCATCCAACCTAAATCTTTGGCATGGTTCATTCCTCTTGCATCCATTCCTTCAACCAATTCATTGAAAATCAAGAATAATTGATATGGTTTTAATGCTCCAGCTGTTAAATCGTCATCACCGTATTTTGAATCGTTAAAGTGAAAACCTCCTAATTTGTTTTCCATCAATAATAAAGAAACGATTTGCTCAATGTTTGCATTTGGAAGGTGGTGACCTAAATCTACCAATGTCTGCGCTTTGTCGCCTAACTTTTTAACATACGAATAAGACTGCCCCCAATCTGCTACAGTCGTAGAATAAAAGTTAGGCTCAGCACATTTGTATTCCAAAAACAATTTCCAGTTTGAAGGTAATGCATCATAGATTTCTTCTAAACTTTCTAAAGTATTTTGATACGCTTTTCTGAAGTTTAACTGTCCTGGGAAGTTAGAACCGTCAGCTAGCCAAATTGTTAAAGACTCAGAACCTAATTCGATTCCGTGTTTAATAACCTCAATATTGTGAGCAATTGCTTGTTTGCGAACTGCTTTGTTTACGTTTTGTAAAGAACCGTATTTATAAGTGTGCTCAGAACTTGCTTGATCTTGAAACGTATTCGAGTTCATAGCATCGAATTTTAATCCGTGCTGAACTGCTAACGTTTTAATTTCGTGATAATTTGTTGGAATATCCCACGGAATATGAAGTGAAATAGCTCCTGAAGCATTGTTTAATTTGTGAAGCAAACCAACATCTTCGATTTTTTCTTCTAAAGAACGAGGTTCTCCTCCTCCAGCGAAACGTCCGAATCTTGTTCCTCCTGTTCCTAAAGCCCAAGATGGAATTGCAATTTGAAAGTCGATTAGTTTTTGAATAATCGCTTCTGTATCATTTATTTCTGATGCTGTAAAAACTAATTTATTTTGGTGTTTTTTTAATAAATCTTCGTTATGAGATTCGATGTGGTTTGATCCGATTAACATAGTTATTGATATTTTAATAGAGTTTACAATATATAAATTTTATATTTCTGGTATATTTTTTTAACATGCCTTTGCGAAATTTTGGACGCGGATTTCACGAATTCGCTATCGCGAAGACGCTGATTGACGCTGATTTTATTTTCTAGTTTCACGCAGATTTAAAATGGATTTGAGCAGAAAACGCAGATCTTTTTTATCATATCAAATTAAAAATCTGTTAGATCTGCTTAAATCTGCCTAAAATCTGCGTGAAACAAAAAAATCCGTTTTTTTCAGTGTCTTCGCGATAGCGAATCCGTGTCATCTCCGTTCTATTCTTTACACATCAAAATATATTTTGAACTTATAAAACCTACATTAACTATACTCTGGTTTTACTTCACTTTTTTGTTAAGTTTTCTTCGTTTAAAGCGAATTGTTATAGGCTAAAAAAATCTAACGTTCGAAAGAATTCGAACGCTAGACCACAAAAAACCACTTTTGCTTAAACAAACTTATATAAAAAACCTAAACAATCTTTATCTATAAAAGCCCATGCCTACGCCGCCGTCTACGTTTAATGCGTTCCCTGTAGATTTACCTAGTAAACCTCCAACAAAAGCATAACAAGCGTTGGCAATATCATCTGGCAATATGATTTCATTTAATAACGTACGTTTTGCATAGTAAGCTGGAAGTTCTTCCACTGTTACTCCGTATGCTTTTGCACGACCTTCTGCCCATCCTCCAGACCAAATGTTTGAGTCTGAAATTACAGCGTCAGGATTTACTGTATTTACACGTATTTTGTCTGCACCAAGCTCGGCAGCCATTAAACGTGTTAAGTGCGCTTGAGCCGCTTTTGCCGATCCATAACCAGGATTGTTCGGACCTGCAACAACTGCGTTTTTAGAAACGATATTTACGATATCACCTCCAAAACCTTGTTTGCGCATTACTTCGATTCCTGCTTTAGAAACAATAAATTGTCCTTTTACCAAGATATCGTAT
>NZ_JBHNPP010000060.1:0-12410 GCF_042436695.1 Flavobacterium sp. HJSW_4 | reverse complement strand
GAGTTATCCATTTGACGAGCTGGTGAGTAAACTTAACCTAAAGCGGGACATTAGCCGTTCCGCCTTGTTTGATGTATTGGTAGTATTACAGAATCAATCTCAAGTTTTAGGTTTAAGAAATGAAGAATCATTATCTGGTCTTCAGGTTGATTCCTATAACTTTACAAATAATACCGCTCAATTTGACATCAGTTTTAATTTCGCAGAATTAGACGGCTTGGCGTTGACTATCGATTACAATACAGATATTTATGATCTTGAATTGATAGGGCGAATGTTTGTTCATTTTGAGAATCTTTTGGCCCAATGTATTGAAGGACAAGATAAAGCTATTGGGAGCATCGATTATTTATCCCAAGCAGAGAGGCAGCAATTATTAGAGGAATTTAATGATACTGGGGCTGCTTATCCAAAGGATAAGACAATTATTGATTTGTTTGAAGAGCAAGCAGATAGAACTCCAAACAATATAGCGGTTGTGTTTGAAGGCAAGGAGCTGACTTATAAAGAAATCAATGAACAGTCCAATCAGTTAGGGGCTTATTTAAGAGAAACCTATAAGATACAGGCTGAGGATTTGATAGGAATAAAGCTAGAGCGAAGCGAGCAAATGATAGTGGCTATTTTGGGGATACTAAAGTCAGGAGCAGCTTATGTGCCTATAGACTTAAGTTACCCGCAAGAAAGGATAGCTTATATAGAAAAGGACAGTAATTGTAAAATTGTTGTTGATATAGAAGTGTTAAAACATTTTAACGAGCTTAAGGATAGGTATTTAAAAAGCAATGTGGAGAAAATAATCACTCCGCAAAATTTAGCTTATGTAATTTATACTTCTGGCACCACAGGAAACCCAAAAGGGGTAATGATCAAGCATAGTAATATTGTTAGATTGCTAAAGACAGATAAAGTGTTATTCGATTTTAATCCAGATGATGTTTGGACGATGTTTCATTCATATTGTTTTGATTTTTCGGTATGGGAAATGTATGGTGCATTATTTAATGGAAGTAAACTGGTGATTATTTCATTAGAAGCAGCAAGAAATCCGATAGCATTTCTTAATATTTTAATTCAGGAAAGAGTAACTATACTGAATCAGACGCCGTCTAATTTTTATAATTTATTACTTGAAGAATTAAAGAGATTGTCAAATGACCTTTCTTTACGTTTTATAATATTTGGCGGAGAGTCATTAAATCCTCAAAATTTATCGAGTTATGTTGAAAAATATCCGATGACAAAACTTGTAAATATGTATGGTATTACTGAAACCACAGTGCATGTCACTTACAAGGAAATCACCATTACAGAAATTGAGAACAATATAAGTAACATAGGTTTGCCTATTCCTACTTCAAGCTGTTATGTACTGGATGAAAACCAGAACTTAAGTCCAGTTGGCGTTCCAGGAGAGCTTTATGTTGGAGGAGAAGGACTTGCTAAAGGATATTTAAATAGAGATGACTTGACAAGTGAAAAATTCATTAAAAGTCCTTTTATAAAGGGGGAAACTTTGTATCGCTCAGGAGATATTGTAAAGGTTTTGAAAAATGGAGAGTTAGAGTATTTAGGCAGAAAAGACCATCAGGTCAAGATAAGGGGATTTAGAATAGAACTAGGTGAGATAGAAACGGCTATATCCCAATATTCAGAGGAGATACTACAGGTTATTGTTGAAGCCAAAGAGATAAATCAAGAGAAGGCTTTAGTGGCCTATTATGTTTCTAAATCAGAGATTGAAAAATCAGAAATTAGAAGCTATCTGCAAAACAAGCTGCCTGAATATATGGTGCCGAGTTTTTATATAGAGATAGAAAGTTTTCTGCTGACTGCTAATGGCAAAGTGGACAGAAAAGCGCTTCCAAATGTAACAGGTCAAGACATCATTAAAAAAGAATATGTAGCGCCAAGAAATGAAACTGAAGAAAAACTGGCTGCAATCTGGCAAGAAGTTTTAGGGATAGAAAAAATAGGAATAACCGATAATTTCTTTGAGCTAGGTGGTCATAGCTTGATGATTGGTCAAGTTGTTAATAGAATTTATAAACAATTAGGTAAAACAATATCCTTTAAAATATTTTTTGTCAATCCAACCATAAAAGCATTAAGTAGGCAATTAAAAAAAAGCGAATATTTACCTATACCCAAAGCAACACAAGCCCAAGCCTATCCATTAACAGCTTCACAAAGTAGATTGTGGATATTGAGTCAACTTGAAGGAGGTTCTTTGGCTTATAATATGCCAGCAGCTATTAAACTAACTGGAGCTGTTGATTATGATAAATTTGAAGAATCATTTAAATTGTTGATTCATCGTCATGAAATATTAAGAACGTATTTTAAAACCAATGAGGAAGGAGAAATCAATCAGTATGTGCTTGCTTCTGATCATATAAATTTTGCAATAACAGAAAAAGACTTTACTTCTGAAGAAGATCAACAAGGAGCAATTGCTGGTTATTTAAAGCAGACCAAAAATGAGCCATTTCACTTAGAGCATGCCCCATTGATTAGAGCTTCTTTACTTAAATTAAAAGCAGAAGAATATGTATTTTCCCTATCGATGCATCATATTATTGGAGACGGTTGGTCATTGGAAATATTAATTTCAGAGATTGCTAGTGTCTATAATGCCCTAAAAGAGGGGGTAGAAATAACATTACCTGAATTAAGGATTCAGTATAAGGATTATGCGGTGTGGCTTAATGAATCAATAGATGAAGAAAAGCATCAGATGGCAGAAAACTATTGGTTAGAGCAATTCTCTGGGGAACTGCCTGTTTTGGATTTACCGAGTTTTAAATCACGTCCTGTAGTTCAGACTTATAACGGATCTAGCTTTAATCATCGATTTTCAAAATCATTTTTAGAACAATTAAAAGGGTTTTCTCAATCTGAGGATGTTACTTTGTTTATGACCTTAATGACTGGTATAAAGGTTTTGCTTTATCGATATACGGGTCAAAATGATATTATAGTGGGAACACCTATCGCAGGACGAGACCATCCTGATTTGGAAAACCAGCTTGGACTTTATTTAAATATCTTAGGTATTCGCACCCGTTTTAATGATAAAGATAGTTTTATCGATTTGTTAAATCAGCAAAAGAATACTTTATTAGGAGCGTATGAACATCAAAATTATCCTTTTGATGCTCTTCTTGATAAATTGAATTTAAAAAGAGATACAAGCCGTTCAGCTTTATTTGATGTATTAGTAGTTCTGCAAAATCAGAACCAATTAAACAGTCTGTCTAAGGAAAATCTGAATAATATTAAAGTTGACAGGTATGATTTGAATAATGCTACCTCTAAATTTGATGTCAGTTTTACATTTATAGAAATAGAAGAGGGATTAGACCTTGTTATAGAATACAACACAGATATTTATGATACTTGTTTAATAGAGAGAATGTTTTCACACCTTGAGAATATACTAAGTGAGTCTATGACAGATTCAGGAATCGCTATTGCAGATATAAACTACTTAACTGTTGAAGAGAAACAGTGCTTAATGTTAGAGTTTAATAATACTGTGGCAGATTATGAGAAGGATAAGACAATAATCGATTTATTTGAAGAGCAGGTTGCCAGAACTCCGGATAATATTGGGGTTATTTTTGAGGATAAAGAAATTAGTTATAAGACGCTCAACGAACAGTCTAATCAGTTGGGTAGCTATTTAAGAGAGAGATATTTAATTACCTCAGATGATTTGGTGGGAATTAAAATCGATCGTAGCGAACAGATGCTTATAGCTCTTTTAGGGATACTAAAATCTGGGGCTGCTTATGTTCCAATAGATATCAATTACCCTGAACAGCGTATAGATTATATACAAAATAACAGTAATTGCAAAGTTTTAGTAGATGCGGATTTTCTTAAAGGATTTTATGAGATTCAGGAAAAATATTCCAAATCAAATCTTGTTAAGATTAATAAGGCTAATGATTTAGCGTATGTCATTTACACCTCGGGAACCACAGGAAATCCTAAAGGAGTAATGGTAGAACATAGAAATGTAATAAACTTTCTGTCAGGAATGAGTGACTCGATTTCTTTAAAAAAAGAAGATCACCTATTGGCTATAACATCTATCTCATTTGATATATCGATTCTGGAATTATTTTGGACTTTAACCAAAGGGATTACCGTTACTCTGAAAGGAGATAATACCACAATTAATAATTTTAATTCATTTCTAAAAGACTATTCAGAGACATTGGATTTTAGTCTGTTTTATTTTTCAAGTCAAGATGATTCTACAAATAATAAATATCAGTTTTTAAAAGAATCGGCGTTCTATGCTGATAAGAATAATTTTTCAGCAATATGGTTGCCAGAAAGGCATTTTCATGAATTTGGCGGGATATTTCCAAATCCATCAGTATTAGCTGCTGGTTTGTCTACTATTACAGAAAACATTGAGATTCGATCGGGAAGTGTTGTATTGCCTTTACATGATGTTGTAAGAGTAGCAGAAGAATGGGCTGTTGTAGATAATTTATCAAACGGCAGGGTTGCATTATCAATAGCATCTGGATGGCATGCAGATGATTTTGTATTGAACCCAGAAAATTTCTTAAACCGCCATGAGATAATGTATAGACAAATAGAGGAATTGAGAAGACTATGGGAAGGAGATTCTATCAAGAGAAAAAATGGCTTAGACAAAGAAATTGATATAAAAATATACCCAAAGCCATTTAATTCTAATTTAGAAATATACATAACTTCTGGAGGAAATTCTGAAACATTTAGAAGCGCAGGAAAAATTGGAGCAAATATATTGACTCACTTATTAGGTCAAGAAATAAAGGATTTACGTGATAATATTAAAATTTATAAACAGTCATTAGCTGAAAATGGTTTTTCTACTGAAAAAGCTAAAATATCTTTGATGCTACATACATATATAGGAACAGATATTGAAGAGGTACGAAATATTGTTAAGGAACCTTTTAAATCTTATCTTAAATCAAGTGTTGGCTTAATTCAAAAACTAGCCTCGGATCTGAATCGTGATATAACAAAAATAAAAGATGAAGATTTGAATGATTTACTGGAATTAGCTTTTGAAAGATACTGGCAAACCTCCGCCTTATTAGGCACAAAGGAATCTTGTAAAGAAATTCTTTCTAGTATTTATTCAATAGGTGTTACTGAAATAGCTTGCTTGGTTGATTTTGGAATTAAAGACGAAGATGTTCTGAATGGATTAGAAAATCTAACAGAGCTTAAAAATAATTATAAAAGAAGTAAATCTGATAAATCAAGTATCAATCCAATTACTACAATGCAGATAACTCCTTCTTATTTAGAAGCATTGTTAGAAGATCATAGTTCCAGATTATTTTTAAAATCATTGAAAAATATAATTGTCGGAGGAGAAAAATTTCCAGAACGATTACTAAATAATCTTAGATTGCATACTGACTCAATTATATATAATATGTATGGACCAACAGAAACTACAATTTGGTCAACTTTTCAAAAAGCTCAGGAAAACGCTGTATTGAATATTGGTAAACCAATACAAAATACCCAAATTTATATTTTGGATGATAATAAAGAATTGTGTCCAATAGGTGTAAAAGGATATTTATATATTGGAGGAGATGGACTCGCTAGAGGATATTATAAAGAAGAAAAATTAACAGCTGATAAATTTATTCAATTTAGTTCCTCTGATATTAGTAAGATAATTTACAAAACTGGTGACTTAGCCAGATGGTTACCAGATGGCACTTTAGAATATCTAGGAAGGCTTGATAATCAGGTTAAAATCAATGGATTCAGGATTGAACTTGAAGAAATTGAAAATACTTTATTAACGTTTGAAGGAATTAATAAGACTGTCGTAATTGCTAATAAAAATGAAGTAGGAAGCACAAATCTTATGGCATATTATGTAGGGTATAAAACGATTGATTCTACTGAATTAAAAGAATATCTTCATTATAAATTGCCATATTATATGGTTCCAAATCATTTTATTCATTTAGATGAAATCCCATTAACACCTAATGGTAAAATAGATAGAAAAGCTCTACCAAGTGTTGAAGCATTAGTCATTTTTAAGAAAGAATATGTAGCTCCAAAAAACAATATAGAAATAAAACTAATAGAAATATGGCAAAATGTTTTGGGAATTGAAAAAATAGGGATTAAAGACAATTTTTTTGATTTAGGAGGGAATTCTTTATTGATTATAAAAATGCTTAATGCTATAAATAAGGAATTTCAAACAAATATAACATTAATGGAAGGTTTTAATTTACCAAATATTTATGCTATTTCAGAACATATCTATTCTAATTTTAAAAATGGGTTATCGAGAGATAATAAAGAAAGTGAGAGTAAAACAGATGAGCTTTACAGAGTAATGGAAGAATCATATAATCTATTAAATTTTGATAACAATGAATCATAATGAATATTCTGGATTAGAAGTTGCAGTAATTGGGATGTCATTTAGAACATCAGGAGCTTCAACTTGGAGAGAGTTTTGGCAAAACTTACTTTTATCAAAAGAATCATTACTATTTTTAACGGATGATGAGTTGATCGAGTTGGGTATGAGTAAATCTTTAATCAAAAACAAGAATTATGTTAATTGTACTTCAGATTTGATAAATAAAGATTTTTTTGATTCTAAATTTTTTGGATACTCAAATGATGAAGCTAAGATGATGTATCCAGGACATAGATTTTTTCATGAATGTGTGTGGGAAGCATTAGAAGATGCTGGGTACATACCAGAAAATATTAATGAACCTGTAGGAGTTTATGCAGGAGCAGGAGATGATGTGCTATGGAAATCATATGTTGCACTTTCAGAAGAAAAAGAAAAAGTCAATGATTTTTATTTGAATAAAATTAATAATAAAGATTATTTGGCCACATTGGTTTCTTATAAATTAGGATTGAAGGGGCCTTCAATATCTATTAATTCGGCTTGCTCAACATCATTAGTTGCAATTCATACAGCCTGTAAGGCATTAATTTTTGGTGAAACCAAAATAGCAATTGCAGGAGCTTCTTCACTAATAAACAGTAATGTTAAAGGGTATGTGTATAACGAAGGATCAATTTTTTCAAATGATGGTCATTGCAAAGCTTTTGATAAGAATTCAACTGGAACAGTTGATGGTGAAGGAACAGGAGTAGTTGTTTTAAAAAGATTAAAAGATGCCATTGCAGATAAAGACAATATTTATGCTGTAATAAAAGGAAGTGCAGTAAATAACGATGGTGCTAATAAAGTAGGATACACGGCTCCAAGCATTGAAGGGCAAGTATCTTGTATTAAAATGGCTCAAAAATTTTCAAGAGTTGCATCAGAAACTATCAGTTATGTAGAAGCACATGGTACAGGTACAAAACTTGGGGATTCCATTGAAATTGAGGCACTTAATATTTCGTTTGATTATAATAAAAACATGCGATGTCCTATAGGATCTGTTAAAACAAACATAGGTCATTTAGATACTGCATCAGGTGTAGCCGGATTTATTAAAACAGTTTTGAGTTTAAAAAATAAAAAGATTCCTGCAAGCTTACACTTTAAAGAAGCAAGTCCAAATATAAATTTTGAAGGAGGGCCATTTTTTGTTAATGACAAGCTGTCCGAATGGAAATCTGATGGAACTACTCCTCTTAGAGCGGCAGTCAATTCATTTGGAGTAGGAGGGACGAACGCACACGTAATACTTGAAGAAGCTCCAAGTATTGACCGTAATTCTTTTGAGAAAGAGTATAAATTACTTGTTTTATCTGCAAAAACAGACACTTCTCTAAAAGAATACCTGAATAAATTAAATGATTTTTTAAAAATAGAACAAGATTTAAATTTGTCTGATATGTGCTATACATACCAGACTGGACGTCAAAATTTTGAAAATCGTCTTTCACTTACATTCAAAGATAAAAATGAACTGCAGGAGAAAATAGAAGCTATTATTGAGCAAGAGAAAACAACTGAAAAGATAAAAAACACGCAAAACTCAGTTGTTTTCATGTTTCCTGGACAAGGTTCTCAATATGTTAATATGGGGAAAGATTTATATGATTCAAATCCTATATTTAAAGAATATATGGATAGTGGTTTTCAGCTTTTAAATAAATTAACAAATAAGGATTTTAAAAAGATTATATATTCTGACAATTTTGAAGAAAGGCACATTATCAATGAGACTTCTTCTGCACAACCAATTATCTTTCTTTTAGAATATTCATTAGCTAAGCTATTAATAAATTACGGTATCGTACCAAGTCGTATGATTGGTCATAGTATTGGCGAATATGCAGCAGCTTGTATAAGTGGACTCTTTTCATTTGAACAAGCAATGAAATTAGTAATTAAGAGAGGAGAATTAATGAGCAGTTTGTCTAAGGGATCAATGATTAGCGCATCAATAGATGAATTAAAAGCCCAAAGCTTTCTTAATGACGAAATTTCACTTGCAGCAATAAACGGACCTGAGCAAGTGGTTTTTTCTGGAAATGATAATGCGATACAAGTATTAATTGAACAACTTACAGAAAAAGAAATACCTCATATTAAGCTTCACACATCTCATGCTTTCCACTCAAGCATGCAGGATTCTATTCTTAATGAATTTGAGAAGGAGTTTTCAGAAATTGAATTTAATGAAATACAAATACAGTTTGCTTCTAATTTAACAGGGGATTTAATTACAAAGAAAGAAGCAGCATCAGGTGAATATTGGGTAAATCAACTTAGGAATACTGTTAAATTTTCAAAAGGAATTCAAAATATTTTACTAGAAAATAATCTTGTTTTTATTGAGGTTGGAGCTGGAGGAGCATTAAGTAGCTTACTTAAACAGGAAAAAACGGATAAAAATATTAAAGCAGTAAATATTTTAAGACCAATAAAAACAATTGAGAATGATGAAAAGTATTTTTTAGAAAAACTCGGATTGCTTTGGACATTCGGAATAAAAGTGAAGTGGCAAGAGTTATACATAAATGAAGAAAGGTGCCGAATTTCCTTACCTACTTATGCCTTTGATAAAACAAAGTATCCTGCAGAAATAAATCTGGAGAAATTATTTAGTGCAAATAACCAGCATGTTGGCTTGATTAGTTTAGAAAATAGTTTTTATTTCCCTTCATGGAAACGATCAATTCTTAATCTTAATTCAGTTTTAGATTCTAAGACCTTTTTATTTTTTTCAGACGATTTAGATTTTTCGAAAGAAATAATTACAGAGATTTCAAGTAATGGTAACAATGTAATTCAAGTTCTGATAGGAGAATTTTATGTAAAACATTCTTCATCACTATATACAGTCAATCCATTTGACAGTAATGACTTTTATAAGCTATTTGAAGATATAGAACTTGGAGAAGTAACTATCTCCAATGTTATTTACTCATGGGGATTAAATATCGATTCAACGGATGTAGTGTTCTCTGAAGAAAATTTAGCATTCAATCTAATTTATTTTTGTCAGACAAGAATTATAAAAGCATGGAGTAATGGAAAAAATAAGAATATTTTTATAATTACAAATCAATTGCATAACGTACTTGGTAATGAAAATATTAATTATACACAGTCTTTGTTATTTGGATTGCTAAAGGTTTTGCCTCTTGAAAATCAGATTGCAACAGGAAATATTGATATCAATTTAAATGATGGTACTAAAAAAATGATTCAAGATGTTGTTTTTGAAATTCTAAACAATGACATGAAGTCAGAACGAATAGTTTCATACCGATTTGGTCAGAGATGGGTTCAGGACTTCCAAAAAAGTTTTCAGAATCTAAACAAAAAAGAATCATTAGTTATTAAAAAACAAGGAACTTATTTGATTTCAGGCGGTTTAGGGAATTTAGGTTTTTCAATAGCGAAGCATTTAATAGACAAATACCAGGCAAACGTAATATTGATTGGAAGAAGCAAGCTTGATAAAGAAGGAAATCAGTTGAATGAAAAAAGGTATCAGGAACTAAAAAAATTAAATGAGAATGTGATTTATCTAAGTATAGATATTTCAGATGTAGTTGAAATAGAGAAAAAAGTATTAGAAAACAAGGATTTATTCAATACTATCAACGGAATCATACATACTGCTGGGAATGTAGACAATAATGATGGTGAGTTACTCGAAAACACATCATTTGATAAGATGATAAAGATGTTGTCTGCCAAAGCGAAAGGAGTCGAAAATTTATATTATGTTTTCCAAAATTATGATCTGGACTTTATGTGGATGAGCTCCAGTTTGGCAGCGACTTTAGGTGGTATTAATTTAGGTGCTTATGCTGCAGCAAATGCTTATATAGATCATTTTGCTATTTGTAAATCAGGAAATTTTAAAAGTGTCCAGTTTCCACAAATAAATTTTGATGAAACCGTTGATACAAGTCATCTTAACATTTTGTCAGTTGATGAAGTAATTGAAGTGTTTGAAAAAAGTCTGGATATTAAATCTACAAATGTGGTTTATGTTTCTAAGGAAAACATTCCTTTAAAATTAAGCAACATATTTATGATTAAAGATATTGATTCTTATGATAAACATATCACTGAAAAAACGGAGAGACCATTTATGCAAACTGAATATCTATCTCCTCAAACGGATATTGAAAAACAACTTCAATTGATTTTTGATGATTTTTTTGGAATGACTGATATTGGGATTAAAGATGATTTTTTTGAACTGGGTGGAGATTCTCTAAAAGCAATGGTTTTATTGAAAAAGATTAGCAAAGAATTTAATGTTGAAATTGCTATAGGTGATTTTTTTAATAATAAGAATATACAAGATATTGCTAACTTAATAGATAAAGAAAGATGGTTGAATAGTAATGTTGAATTTAAAAATGAGATAACAATATAATATAATGAAGGATTTTTTAAATAAATTAAGAAAAAATAAAATACATATTTCTTTAGAGAATGAAAATCTTAAAATTAAATATAATGATAAAATTTCAAATGATATTTTAGAAGAACTGAAAGCTAGAAAAGAAGAAATTATTTCGTTTCTTAAAAATAGTAATCAATTTAAAAGTGTCGTTGTTATTCCAAATGTGATAAAGCAAAAAAGCTATCAAATTTCTTCACTACAGCAGCCTATTTGGTCAGTAAGCCAATTGAGTAAAGGATCTTCTGCATATAATATTTTAGAAATTTTCAATTTAAATGGTAAAATAAATAAGAATAATTTCGAATTATCTTTAATTGAAACAGTAAAAAGACACGAAGTTTTACGTACAATATTCAAAAAAAATGAATTGGGTGATGTAAGACAGTTTATTCTAAAGGAAGACGAATCAAAATTCAAATTAAATTTTCAGGACGTTAGAGAACAAAATAATGCAGAAGGAAACATAAAAGACATTCTAACAGCCGAAATTGATTATTCATTTGATTTATCAACAGATTCATTATTCAGATGTAGTTTGATTCAAAAGAACTCAGATGAATATATTTTATGTGTTAATATTCATCATATTATTTGTGATGGCTGGTCAATTAATTTGTTGATTAATGAAGTTCTGTCTAATTATAAAGTCCTGAATCAAAATAATAAGCTTAGCTTAGAACCTCTTAGGATACAATATAAAGATTATTCAGAATGGCAGCAAAATAATTTAAAAAATGGTTATTTTGAAAAACATAAATTGTATTGGACGAGCAAATTTGCTGATTTTTCAACACATTTGGAATTACCAAGTTTTAAACAGAGACCGAAAATTAAGACATATAACGGGAAGAAAATAAAATATCAATTTTCCGAAGATATTTCGAGCAGATTATTTAATATAACTAAAAATAATAGCACTACTTTATTTTCATCATTAGTTTCGGTTGTTTATCTTTTGCTTTATAAATACACCAATAATAATGATATTACGATAGGGACTGTTACTGCGGGAAGGGTAAATCAAGATGTTGAAAATCAAATCGGCATCTATGTTAATACTTTGGCGTTACGAACAAAATTTGAAAAAAATAATAACTTTAATGATCTTCTCAAGAATGTGACAACTACCTTGTTTGAAGCAATTGAATATCAGGAATACCCATTTAATGAACTAATTAATGATTTAAAACTTAAAAGAGATATAAGTAGATCACCTCTGTTTGATGTAGTAGTGGTACTTCAAAATCAGAATAAAATATTTAGTAACGAATCTGTTTTAGATGGCTTAAAGGTATCTAAAAACAATAATTTTCAAAAAGAGTCTAGCAAGCATGACCTTAACTTTGAGTTTTTTGAATCTAAAAATTCAATTGAACTAGAACTAGAGTTCAATACAGATATTTATGATGCTTTATTTATAGAGCGAATGTTTGTTCATTTTGAGAATCTTTTGGCCCAATGTATTGAAGGACAAGATAAAGCTATTGGGAGCATCGATTATTT
>NZ_JBHNPP010000059.1:0-12493 GCF_042436695.1 Flavobacterium sp. HJSW_4 | reverse complement strand
ACTTCGCTTTCGTTTTCCACCAGAACCTAATGGTTATTTACACATTGGGCATGCAAGTTCTATTGCTTTAAATTTTGGTTTAGGAATTGATTATCAATCTCCTGTGAATTTACGTTTTGATGATACAAACCCTGAGAAAGAAGAGCAGGAATTTGTTGATGCTATTAAAAAAGATGTAGAATGGTTAGGATATACTTGGGCAGAAGAATGTTATGCTTCAGATTATTTCCAACAATTATACGATTGGGCAGTTTTATTAATTAAAAAAGATAAAGCGTATGTTGATAGCCAGACTTCTGAAGAAATGGCAGCTCAAAAAGGAACTCCTACAACTGTAGGAACCGATAGTCCGTACAGAAATCGTTCAGTTGAAGAAAACCTGGATTTATTCGAAAGAATGAAAAACGGTGAATTTGAGGCTGGTACACATATTCTTCGTGCAAAAATTGACATGAAATCAACAAACATGTTGATGCGTGATCCTATCATGTATAGAATTTTACACAAACATCACCACAGAACTGGAGATGCTTGGAAAATCTATCCAATGTACGATTGGGCGCACGGACAAAGTGATTATTTAGAGCAAATTTCTCACTCATTTTGTACACTAGAATTCTTGCCTCACCGTGAATTATACGATTGGTTTTTAGATCAAATTTTTGATGATAATAAGCTTCGTCCAAAGCAAAGAGAATTTGCTAGACGTAACTTATCACATACTGTTGTTAGTAAAAGAAAATTACAGCAACTAGTTAAGGAAAAGCATGTTAACGGTTGGGATGATCCTAGAATGTCAACAATTTCTGGGTTAAGAAGACGTGGTTATACAGCTGCTTCATTGCGTAATTTTGCTAACACAATTGGTATTGCAAAACGTGATAATTTGATCAATGTATCAGTTTTAGAATTCTGTATTCGTGAAGACTTGAACAAAATTGCACCCCGTGTAATGGCTGTTTTAGATCCTGTAAAATTGGTAATTACAAATTACCCAGAAGATAAAGAAGAGTGGTTAGAAGCTGAAAACAATCAAGAAGATGAAAATGCAGGTTTCAGAAAAGTGCCATTTTCTCGTGAATTATACATTGAAAGAGAAGACTTTTTAGAAGAAGCTCCAGCTAAATATTTCCGTTTGACTTTAGGAAAAGAAGTGCGTCTTAAAAATGCATATATCATTAAAGGAGAATCAGTTATAAAAGATGCTGAAGGTAATATTACAGAAATTCATGTGACTTATGATACCGATTCTTTAAGCGGAAGCGGAACAGAAGCAAGCCAAAGAAAAGTGTCTGGAACCTTACATTGGGTATCTATCAAACATGCTTTGGAAGCAGAAGTTCGTTTGTACGATCGTTTGTTTACAGATGAAGCTCCAGACAGTTATAAAGAGAAAAATTTCTTAGATTTTGTGAATCCAAATTCATTAGAAATCGTTACTGGATATGTTGAACCAAGTTTATCAACAGCTCAAAATGAAGATAAATTTCAGTTTCAACGTTTAGGATATTTTACTGTTGATAAAGACTCAACTCCTTCAAAATTAGTATTTAACAAAACTGTTGGGTTGAAAGATGCTTGGGAAGAAAAAGGTAAAAAAGAGGAAAACAGTATCAATAATTCTTTAAAAGAAATCAACAAATATTTTAAAGTTGAAACAAAACCTGAAAGAATTGCAATTGAAAGTGCAATAGGGGAGAACATCAAAAATGTTTCTAGTTTCTCTTTGATACAGAATTCATTAAAGAAAAATATCAACAATAATAAGGCTTCGCTGTTATTTTCTCAGTTTATTTTGAAGTATTCAAACTGGAAATCTACAGATTTTGAAGAAGAAGATATTAAGAAATTATATTCCATGTCTTTAAAAAGTGAATCGACGTATGTTAGATCAAAAGCACTTTTGAATTTGAGAGATATTGAAACTGAAACTTTCAAAAATCAATTTGATGACGAAATTTTGAAATTATATTCAAATCCACCAAAAAATGCTTCGGAAAGAGAAAATGAAATTCTTTCTGAAATGGTGAAGAAGTAATATCAACTTAATTTATTAAAAGCGCTTTTATAAGCGCTTTTTTTTATTATATAGATTTACTATCAATATTTAAAATTTTATAATTTTTATATATTAAAAGTAACTCTTATAAATTGATTTTAATAGAAAAATAAATTTTATTGGATAACTAATTCGTTTTTTTAAATTTAGTTCATTAGAAGTCTTTATTTTAATTTTAGTTTTTTTCAGCTCCCGATTTTACTATGAAATTTTATAATATAAATTTAATTGATTAATTAATATATTTTTAATTATTAAAATTTATTATTTATAAAATCTATTAATTTAAAATTTTAATTTATTTTATATATTAAAAGTAGCTTTCATAAATTGATTTTAATGTAAAAATAAATTTTATTGGATAAACAATTCATTTTTTTAATTATAGTTTATTAAAACCTTTTATTTGAGTTTTTCTGTTTTTTGACTTCCAATTTTGCTATGAATTTTAAATTAATAAAATAAATTTATTGATTTTTATATTTTAAATCAATATTGTTTATTATTAATTTAATCTATTATAATTTATTTTTTTAATTTGTATTTTATATTATTAATATAATCTATTTATTTTTTACTTTTATATATATATTACTATTATTTTTAAAAACTATTATTTTAGTTTTTTAAGTTAGTATTATTTATTATTAATACAATCTATATAAAACTTTACTTTTTGATATATATTACTATTATTTTTAAAATCTATTATTTTAGTTTTTTTAAGTTAGTATTGTTTATTATTTATAAAACCTATTTTACTTATAATTTTGATTTAATTCATTGATGTAAAATATTCTTGATAAATTATGTTCATATAAAAATAAAAAATGGTCGAGTAGAGAAGATCATTTTTGTTTTTCATTTGCTAAAACTCTTTATTTCTTCTTGAAATTTTTAATTAAGTTTTTTCTTATATTTTATTTTTTTTGATTGAATTTTATGGTATAAGGTATTATTATTGATTTTTATATAATTAATATTTTATCTATTATTTATAAAAATGATAGTGAAATAAAAATTTATAGTTTTTATGTATTGATTTTAACCTCTATAAATTGATTTTAAGATGTTTTTTTAATTGAATTGATAGATAACTCATTTTTTTAATTATTGTTTATTTACGGTCTTTATTTTAATTTTTACTGTTATTTTAGTCAGTTTAACTGCTTGTTAACACACAATTGTTTATAAAACTGCTATTTTTAACTCAATATCAAAAGTCAGAGATGATTTTTGTAAAAAATTAAAATTTGCCGTAAAGAATCTAAGTTGAAATTTATTGTTTTTAGAAACTCGTAATTTTTATCACAATAGATTTTCAAAACTGATTTCCCAAAAAGACAATTTTATGTTCTCATTTTTATTATGATGTAATTTTGATAATATTTCTCGTAAAAGGTATTTTTTGAAATTGAATCGTAATGACAAAATTCCATAATGTTGAATTTGTGTGAAAGTTTAGTTTTTAAATTTCAAAGTCTGACAATTTTTAATTTAAATCTAATTATCATGAAAATTTTATATTTCACACTAGCACTATTATTTGCAAACGTAGCAATTTCGCAAACACATCAAATTACAAAACACAATGGAGAACAACTTGATGTAAATTTTATTAAAAACGAAAATGGTTTTGTTTATTATGCTTTGAACGGAAGTTCTGAAGAAATCAAAATCAGTAAACATGCAGTTTCATCAATTACAAACAAACAAACAAAACAAACTCAGAAAGTTTCTGATAAAATAGTTGTTGATTCAAAAGACGATTACAAAATGGTAACTGTTTTGCCACAAGAAAAAACAATAGGGCTGAAGCAGACTGGAACATTTACTGGAGTCTCGACCAAAACAAAAGGTGAACCGCCAATTGCAAATCAGAATCAAACGGCTATGAGAATTAAAACTAAGTCGGCTTCAAATGGTTCTCCATTTGTGAGCATAACTGAAAAAGATGGTAAATACGAAGCTACTACTTATGTGTATTAATTAGATTGTTAATTTTTTGTAAATTGCAATCTATCAAAGTTTTATCATTTTAAAAAAGAGTATCTTTATTAATAATTTTAAATTGTAACTATCATGTCTAAGAACTTAAATACAGCAGCAGCAATTCTGGCTGCAGCGGCTGCAGGAGCGGCAATCGGAATTTTATTTGCACCAGATAAAGGATCAAAAACTAGAGCAAAAATTAAAGAAGGTTTAGATGATGCCAAACATAATCTAAAAGATTCTTTTGATGCAAGTTCTGAAGTTCTTCGTGAAAAATTTACAAGTGCTACTCATAATCTTGATGGAACTCTAAACGATTTACTTTCAAATGTTAGTCATAAAACTGAAGAAGTAATTACTTTTTTAGAAACTAAATTAGCTGAATTAAAAGCACAGAACGCTAAACTTCAGAAATAATATTTTGATAAAGCACATTACTTGCTTATTTTTATAAGAAAGTTTTGTGCTTTTTTTTATTTAAAATTATAATTATGGCTTTTGAAGAATTAAAAGAAAACACTGATAAAGTTCAAGATCAGGCTAAAGAATATATTGAAAGTCATTTAGCGTATTACAAACTTTGGGGTTTTAAGGTTGCAATGAAATCTACAACTTTGATCTTTAAGTTTACTCTGATTTTATTATGTTTCAGTATGGTTTTGATTTTTGGATCTTTTGCCGCAGCTTATGCTTTTGGTTCTTTGTTTGAAAGTAATGCTCTCGGATTTTTGGCAGTAGGAGGGATCTATCTTTTCTTTACGATTTTACTTTTCTTTGTAAAAGACAAGTTTGTTGAAGGACCAATTTTGGAGAAATTTTCAGAAATCTTTTTTAATGATTAATTATGGAAAGAAAAAAATACTCTTCGTATGCTGAGATTGAAAGAGATCTGGAAATTTTGAAACTCGAGAAAGAAATCAATTATCAGAAATTGGTTTTAAGTTTTCAGAGAACTAAAGAAAGTATTACACCGCAAAATATTGTAAATGGTTTTATTT
Source organism: Flavobacterium sp. HJSW_4 (assembly GCF_042436695.1). NCBI lineage: Bacteria > Pseudomonadati > Bacteroidota > Flavobacteriia > Flavobacteriales > Flavobacteriaceae > Flavobacterium > Flavobacterium sp. HJSW_4. The sequence continues at coordinate 7,444 of NZ_JBHNPP010000059.1, read as the reverse complement.
CATCTTACACAGGTTATGTCAAAAAATCATTTCCAGAAATTTTACAATCTATTTTACCATTTGTTATCAATTGGTTTATGAATAAAAAAAGAGGCAATTAAGCCTCTTTTTTATTTTCAAATTATTGTTGAACATCTGGTTGAATGTCATCTTCGTAACCAGATTCTCTGTGAGTTGGTTTTGGTTTTTCAATTTTCTTATGTGTCTTTTTCATCATTTCGCCAACTTGGTTAGAAGCTGTAAATGAAGCAACCATATTATTCAACATGTCGCTTCCAGCTTGTGGAGAATTTGGAAGAAGAATTAAGTTTGAATTTGCATCAGCTCCAATTGCTTGCAAAGTATCATAATGTTGAGTAACTACAATTAGGGCAGAAGCTTCTTGAGAATTAATTCCAACATTGTTCAAAACTTCAACACTTTCTACAAGACCTCTTGCAATTTCACGACGTTGATCTGCGATACCTTGTCCTTGTAAACGTTTACTTTCTGCTTCAGCTTTTGCTTTTGCAACGATTCTAATTCTTGAACTTTCAGCTTCAAATTCTGCAGCAGTTTTTTCTCTATCAGCAGCATTGATTCTGTTCATTGCATTTTTTACCTGGATGTCTGGATCAATATCAGTAACCAAAGTATTGATGATATCATATCCGTAAGTAGACATTGCTTCATTCAATTCACGTTTTACTGCAACGGCAATATCATCTTTTCTTTCAAAAACATCATCCAATTTTAGTTTAGGAACTTCGGCACGAACTACGTCAAAAACATAAGAAGTAATCTGATCGTGTGGATATTCTAATTTATAAAATGCTTCGTAAACTTTGTCTTGAATCACTTTGAACTGAACCGAAACTTTCATTTTGATAAAAACGTTGTCTCTAGTTTTTGTTTCGATGATAACATCCAACTGCTGAATTTTAAGATTTACTCTTCCGGCCAATCTGTCAACCATCGGAATTTTAAGTTGTAATCCTGAATTTCTAACACTTTGAAATTTTCCAAAACGTTCGATAATTACAGAAGATTGTTGTTTCACAGTAAAGAAAGACGACATAAAAATGAAGAATGCCAATACTAAAAAGATAATGAATGCTGTGTTCATGGTTATTTAATTTATATTTATGATTTTGGTAAATTACGAAAATTCTTCTAAAATAAAATTATCAAACATTAAAAAAACGCTAAGAACATTTTGTAGATGTTTCTTAGCGTTTAATATTTAGTTTATATTTTTAAAACTATAGCGTTGAAATTGCTTTCTGAATTCTAGAAATAGTTTCTTCTTTTCCAATAATTTCTACAATGTCAAATAGGTGAGGACCTTTCAAAGCTCCAACCAAACTTAGACGGAAAGGTTGCATAACTTTACCCATTCCGATTTCGTTTTTAGTTAACCAATCTTTTACAAGAGTTTCAATACTTACAGAAGTAAAATCTTCAATATTTTCTAAAACAGAAATCAATTCTTGCATTAAAGCTGGAGTTTCTTCTTTCCAGTTTTTGCTTGCTTTCTCATCATAAGATGTTGGCGCTTGGAAAAAGAAATCTGTTAACTCCCAAAAATCAGAAACAAAATTTGCTCTTTCTTTAATCAAAGAAACAATTCTTGTAACATCATATTTAGAAATATCAACGCCTTTTTCTTCTAAAATAGGAGAGAAGGTTTTTGCTAAATCAGCATCATTTTGTTTTACTAAATATTGGTGGTTGAACCATTTGTTTTTCTCAGGATCAAATTTTGCTCCAGCTTTGTGAACTCTGTTCAAGTCAAAAGATGCAGCCAATTCTTCTAGAGAATATATTTCTTTATCAGTTCCATCATTCCATCCAAGTAAAGCAAGGAAGTTTACAACTGCTTCTGGGAAAAATCCTTTTTCTCTGTAACCAGATGAAACACCCTCTTCTGTTTTCCATTCTAAAGGAAATACTGGGAATCCCATTTTGTCTCCATCTCTTTTTGATAATTTACCATTTCCAACTGGTTTCAAAATCAAAGGTAAGTGTGCAAATTCTGGAGCGTCCCAACCAAAAGCTCTGTATAATAAAACGTGAAGTGGCATAGATGGTAACCATTCTTCACCACGAATTACATGTGAAGTTTCCATTAAATGATCGTCCACAATATTCGCTAAATGGTAAGTTGGCATTCCGTCACTTTTAAATAAAACTTTATCATCCAAAAGATTAGTTTCAAACTTAACATCCCCACGAATGATATCTTTCAAATGTAAAGTTTCATCAACCGGAGTTTTAAAACGGATTACATAATGTTCTCCATTTGCAATTCTCTTCGCAGTTTCATCAGCAGAAATTACTAACGAAGTATCTAATTTTTCACGATTCGTATGATTGTAAATAAATGTTTTTCCTTCAGCTTCTTGTTCTTTTCTCAAAGCATCAAGAGATTCTGGAGTATCAAAAGCATAATATGCCCAATCAGAATTTATTAATTGATCTGCATATTGTTGGTAAAGATCTTTACGTTCGCTTTGTCTGTACGGACCAAATTTTTCATTTTTTCCAACAGTTTCTTCAGGAGCAATTCCTAACCATTCAAGAGCTTCCATAATGTAAGCCTCTGCACCAGGAACAAAACGAGTCTGATCTGTATCTTCAATTCTCAGATAAAAAACACCGTTATGTTTCTTTGCAAATAAATAATTAAATAGGGCAGTACGAACTCCGCCGATATGTAATGGTCCAGTCGGACTTGGTGCAAAACGCACACGAACTTGCTTTGACATTTTGTTTAAATTTTGATGCAAAGATACGTTTTATGATTTTAGATTTCAGAATGTTGATTTCACATTTTCAATCTTAGAACCTTAGCGTCTTAGTAACTTATAATCTTAAAAAGGTATTATTATAATTACTACTTTTATAGGTTATAATTAAAACAGATTTATTTTGAAGACATCATCTGCAATATATCAAAAGCTAGAGGCTTTCATTAAGAAATATTACACCAACGAATTGATAAAAGGAATACTTCTTTTTACTGGTTTTGGTCTATTATATTTTTTGTTTACGCTTTTTGTGGAATACTTTCTTTGGTTAAAACCCCTAGGAAGAACTTTCCTTTTTTGGATTTTTATTACTGTTGAAGTTTTCCTTTTGGTGCGTTTAATTCTGTTTCCATTATTCAAATTATTCAAACTTCAAAAGGGAATTGATTATTCTCAAGCTTCAAAAATTATTGGAAATCATTTCACAGAAGTGAGTGATAAGCTGACGAACTTTTTACAATTGTCTTCAGAAAATAATGCTGAAAGTTCAGAATTAGTTTTGGCTTCAATCGAACAAAAGGCTAATTCTTTGCAACCAATTCCGTTTGGAAATGCAATCAATTTTAAAGCAAATAAAAAATATCTGCCATTGGCTTTAGTTCCAATTTTGCTTTTTGCTGTGTTTTATATTTCTGGAAATAGCAATGTAATTTCTCAAAGTTTGAATAGAGTAGTGCATTTCAATTCTGCATTTTTACCACCAGCTCCTTTCAAATTTGTGGTTTTGAATTCTAATTTGCAAGCAGAACAAAACAAAGATTTCGTAATCAAAATGGAATCTGTTGGAAATGTCGTTCCAGAAAATGTGATGATTCATATTGGTAACGAAAGCTATTTTATGGAATCTCCTCAACCTGGAAAGTTTGGATTTAAAGTGGAGAAACCAGCTGAAGATATCCGTTTTTCTTTTGAAGGAAATTCAGTTCTTTCAGAAGAATATGATTTGAAAGTGGTGACAGTTCCATCTATTGCAAACTTCGAAATGGTTTTGAATTTTCCTTCTTATCTAAAGAAAAAATCAGAAACAATTCAAGGAACTGGAAACGCAATTGTACCTGAAGGAACGACTGTAACTTGGAAAATGAATACCAAATCTACACAAGAAGTAACATGGAAAAGAGATAATGAAGTATTCAAGTTTAATAAGGTAGAAAATGAGTTTAAATTGGCTAAAAATATAAGTCAAAATACAGAATATCAAATTCTTACGTCAAATGATAAGGTTAAAAACTACGAGAAATTAGATTATCAGCTGTCTGTAATCAAAGATCAGTATCCAACCATTAATGTGGGGCCTGCACCGGACAGTTTGAAGCTTGATAAGAACTATATTTTAGGAAGATTAGGTGATGACAACGGACTTTCGAAACTACAAATTGTATATTACGAACGTAACAAACCTCAGTCTGCTAAGCGTGGAAACATTCCTGTGAAGGCTGGAGTATTTGATCAATTCGTTTTTAATTTTCCAAGTAACCTTCCAGTTGAAGAAGGTATTTCATACGAATACTATTTTGAAGTTTTTGATAACGATGCACCTCACGGATTTAAGAGCACAAAGTCTTCTACGTTTTTAGATCGTGTAGCGACAACAGATGAAATTCAAGATCAAGAATTACAACAGCAAAATAATAATATCAATAGTTTATCTAAATCTTTGAAGAATCAAACGAAGCAGATTTCTGAAATGGATAAGCTTCAAAATACAGGAAAAGAAAAAGACAATTTAGAGTTTAAAGATCAGCAGAAGATTAATGATTTTATCAAACGTCAGAAACAGCAAGACGAAATGATGAAACAATTTTCTGAGAAAATGAATCAGAATCTTGACAAGTTTAAAGATAATAAGAAAGATAAAACAGCTGAAGATTTACAAAAGCGTTTAGATAATGCTCAGAAAGATTTAGAAAAGAATCAGAAATTATTAGACGAATTAAAGAACTTGAATGATAAATTAAACAGTGAAGATCTGTTTGATAAAATGGAAAAGTTCAAACAAATAAGTAAAAACCAATCTCGTAATCTAGAACAATTGGTGGAGTTAACCAAACGTTTTTATGTTTCAAAGAAAGCAGAACAAGTAGCTGAGAAATTAAACAAACTGTCAGAACAACAGGAACAGTTATCAAACAAAGAGAAAGAAAACACTAAAGAGAAGCAAGATGAAATCAATAAATCTTTTGATAAGATTCAGGAAGATTTAAAAGATTTAAAAGAGGAAAATAAGACTTTAAAGAAACCTCTTGATATTCCATCTGATGCTTCTAAAGAGAAAGATGTGGATAATGATCTGAATAAAGCTTCTGAAGAATTGAGTAAAAAGAATACTTCTGGAGCTAAGCCAAAACAGAAAAGTGCTGCTAAGAAAATGAAGAGTATGGCTCAGGAAATGCAGAACGAGATGGAAGGCGGAGAACAAGAACAATTAGAAGAAGATGTGGCAATGCTTCGTCAGATTCTAGATAACCTTTTAGCTTATTCTTTATCGCAAGAAGATGTGATGAAGCAATTCAAGGCAATGAAATTAGGTTCATCTACATTTACAAAGAACATCAAGATTCAACAGAATTTGAAACAACAGTTTAGACATGTCGACGATAGTTTGTTTGCACTTTCATTACGTAATCCAAAGGTAGCAGAAGACGTAACGAAAGAAATTGGAAACGTACAATACAACATGGACAAAGCAATTGAAACATTAACCGATGTTCAGATTCCTAGAGGAGTATCACACCAACAATATGCGGTTTCATCTGCTAATAAACTTGCAGATTTCTTAAGTGATATGTTGAATAATATGCAGATGTCAATGCCTAAACCAGGAATGGGAAAACCAAAACCAGGTGATGGACAAGGAATGCAATTGCCAGATATTATTCAGAAACAAAAAGGTCTTGCTGATAAGATGAAAGACGGAATGAAATCTGGACAGCAACAAGGTAATAAACCTGGTGAAGGAAAAGATGGTAAGTCTGGGCAAGGACAAAGTGGTCAAGGAAAAGACGGTCAGGGTAAAGAAGGACAAGGAAACAAAAGCGGTGATAAAGGTTCTTCTGGTAAAGATGGAAAAAGTGGAAAAGGAGAGAAGAACGGAAATGAAGGCGAAGATGGTGAAGGAGATGCAGAAGCTATAATGGAGATTTACAAAGAGCAAGTCAAGCTGAGAGAAGCATTGCAAAAAGAATTAGCAAAGAAAGGTTTGGACTCTCAAGGTAAATCTGTAATAGACCAAATGAAACAATCTGAAAAACAGATTTTGAATAAAGGATTCAAGAATGAGAACCTGCAACGTATACTAAACATCCAACAAGAATTATGGAAATTGAACAATGCAGTTCAGCAACAAGGGCAAGATACACAAAGACAATCTGAATCAAATAAGGCTGAATTTACAAATCGTTCGAATGCTTTACCGAGTTCACTATTGGATTATTTAAACAGTGTGGAGATATTAAACAGACAATCACTACCTTTGCGTTCGAATTTTAATCAAAAAGTTCAAGAATACTTTAATACGAAATGATAAATTTTAATTACGAAACAGATTTTACTTTAGGAGATGAGCAAGCTTTTAGCGATTGGCTAAGCGCTATAATTGTTTCCGAAAAGAAGAGTGAAGGAGAAATCAACTATATATTTTGTGACGATGAATATCTACATAAGATCAATGTTGAATATCTAGATCACGATACGCTTACAGATATTATCAGTTTTGATTATACTGTTGGTAACGAGTTAAATGGAGATATTTTTGTTTCTGTTGAGCGTGTTGCAGACAATGCTAAAGACTTCAATGTTTCATTCGCTGAAGAACTTAAAAGAGTGCTGTCTCATGGTATACTTCATTACTGCGGATATAAGGATAAGACAGACGAAGATGCTCAATTAATGAGAGCTAAAGAAGAAGAAAAGATGAAGATGTTTCACGTGGAACAGTAATTAAATATCTTTTTAAAATAAACATATGTTCCACGTGAAACGTTTTAGGTTTTAATTTTCACAACGTTCCACGTGAAACATATCTAGAAAAAATAAAGTAATTATATAACGTTCCACGTGGAACGTTATATAAAGAATTCGAATAAAGATTAAATCGTTCCACGTGGAACGATTTTTTAGGTTTGAATTTTGATGGAATAATCATGATGTTTCACGTGGAACGATTCTTGGAATTGATATTTTGAGAATGAAAATTTAAAACGTTTCACGTGGAACATGAGTTTGAGTTCTGATTTGGAAGTTTAGAATGGAAGTTTAGAATGGAAGTATTAGAATGGAAGTATTAGAATGGAAGTTGAGAATGGAAGTTCAGAATGGAAGTTCAGAATGGAAGTTTAGAATGGAAGTTTAGAATGGAAGTTTAGAATGGAAGTTTAGAATGGAAGTTTAGAATGGAAGTTTGGAATGGAAGTTTGGAATGGAAGTTTGGAATGGAAATTTAGAATGGAAATTTAGAATGGAAGTTTAGAATGGAAGTTTAGAATGGAAGTTTAGAATGGAAGTTTAGAATGGAAGTTCAGAATGGAAGTTCAGAATAAGAATTAAAGTGTTTCACGTGAAACACTTTTGAAGATTCAGTTTGAAGATTCAGTTTGAAGATTCAGTTTGAAGATTCAGTTTGAAGATTCAGTTTGAAGATTCAGTTTGAAGATTCA
>NZ_JBHNPP010000058.1:0-12818 GCF_042436695.1 Flavobacterium sp. HJSW_4 | reverse complement strand
ATTGGTAGACACGCTGGACTTAAAATCCAGTGAACAGCAATGTTCGTGCGGGTTCAAGTCCCGCTCTGAGTACTAAAACTTCAATTGGCTTTTGCTAATTGAAGTTTTTTTTTGCATAAAATTGAGTGATTCTGTTAAATTTTATATTTTTACTTTAATAATATTCAGAGTTATGCAAAATGTTTTTATTAAAAAAGATTGTGATCAACTTATAGATAGAATTAATCAGCTAAAGTCTGACTCGCAGCCACTTTGGGGTAAAATGTCTGTTGATCAGATGTTGGCTCACTGTAATGTGACATATGAAATGGTATATGATGATATCCATAAAAAGCCAAATGCTTTTATGAGATTCCTTTTGAAATCGTTTGTAAAGAATAAAGTTGTAGACGAATCTCCTTATCCTAAAAATATAAGAACGGCTCCACAATTTATTATCAATGGAGGACGTAATTTTGAACTTGAAAAAGAAAGACTTATATCGTATATCAATAAAACTTTAAAATTAGGAGAGAATAATTTTGAAGGTAAAGAATCGCTTTCTTTTGGAAAATTGTCTTCTAAAGAATGGAATAATATGTTTGCCAAACATTTAGATCACCACTTTTCTCAATTTGGTGTTTAAAAAAATATAACTATGAGAATTTATACTATTATATTTTTTCTTCTTTTAGGACTATCTTCTAATGCTCAAAAACAAGAAGTGCAAAAATCTATTGAATTGTTTTTTGAAGGATTTCATCAACGAGATTCTGCAAAGATCAAATTAGTTTGCTCTGATAAAATGATACTGCAATCTATTAGCGAAAGTACTATCAAAGGAAATAAATTATCGGATGAAAGTGCAAAAGAATTTTACAAATCAATAGCATCGATTCCTTCAACGGTAAAATTTCAAGAAAAAATATTGAGTTATAATATTCAAATTGATGGTACAATGGCACATGTTTGGGCACCTTATGAATTTTATTTAAATGATAAATTCAGTCATTCTGGTGTAAATACTTTTACTTTGTTTAAAGAAAAAGATTCGTGGAAAATTATTTATCTGATTGATACAAGAAGAAAATAATCAATTCTTCAGAATTTCGGTATTATAGTACAAACAAATATTATTTAAAAGACACTCAGGGCATTTTGGTTTTGGTCTACAAATTTCACGTCCTAGAAATGAAATTGCCATTCCTATTTCTGACCAAATATTTTTAGGAAGAACTTGCATTAAATCTTTCTCTATTTTATTTCCGTCCTTAGATTCTTTAATTATTCCAATTCTGGGCGCAACTCTTATTACATGTAAATCAGCTATAATTCCTTCGGCGGGTTTACCGGTTTCTCTTAAAATTACGTTTGCAGATTTTCTTCCAATTCCTTTTAGAGCTGTTAATCCTGACATTGTTAAAGGAATATCCTTATCATCTTTTATAGTTTTTGCAATATCTAAAAGCCATTGCGCTTTAGTTCCATGATTTCTAACTTTAGCTACATATGGTAAAAAAGTTTCTAAATCGGTTTTTGATAAACTTTTTAGTGTGGGAAACTTTTCAAATAAAGTTGGTGCAATCGAATTAATATTAGCATCAGAATCTTGAGCAGATAAAACAACCATTACCAATAGTTGATATGGATTTTGATATTCCAATGGATGTTTTCGTCCTTTATATTCTTTTAAAATGGGTTCTAATTTAGTTTCCCAATCCGATGTTTCTCCAAATAGATCCATTTTTATCTTCTTTAATTATGATATTGAGATAGTTATCTATAAAGTTAATCGATTTTGATGAATTCTAGAATTTTTTTTATAACATTTTGATTTCCAAGTATTTTTCGATGCCCTAATCCTTCAGTTAAAAATAAAGTCCCATTTTCAAGATTTTCATGAATATGTATTCCTGCTTTAACAGGAACTTCAGGATCATCTTTGTCATGCATAACTAAAACTGGGATTTTTATTTTTTGTGCCGCTTTATAAGCAGAGAAATCATCCATTTTTACTTTGTATTTTTTTTCAAAGCCTTCTCTCAAATGGTCACTAATTTCTTTTTTTAAACCTAACTTAAACGTAAATTCATCTAAGATATCCTGAACAATATCGCCACTTCCTATAATTATAGCTTTTTCTACTTTAAGTCCGTCTTTAATTGCATTCAAAACTGACATTCCGCCTAAAGAATGCCCGATTGCAATTTCAAAAGGCCCAAATTGTTTTTCTATTTCTAAAATAGAAGCAATAAATTCAGACATTATTGTTGTTTTACCTTTTGACTTTCCGTGTGCAGGCGCATCAAAACTCACAGTCGAATAGCCTTTTGCTAAAAGTTCATCGGCTATTTTAAATAGTTGGGTTCCTCTTCCAGACCAACCATGTACCAATAAAACTTTGCGTTGGCTTTGTCCATAAGTATAGGTAACTATACTTTTGTCAATCGCAGGAACATGAATTAGTTTTTGAATACTTTTAGTATCCATTTCTAACTCTCGTTTAGGAACTTTATGCTTTATAGGTGTTGTAAAAATCTTTGCAGCAAATTTTGTAACTAATTTTGTGGAGATAAAAGCACAAATTTTCGCAGATAATATAATAATCTTGGGAATTTTTAATGATTTAGTAGGATTAATTGCCTTTTTTGCCATTTCAATAAAACTTATTTATAGGAAGGATTTTGCTTGTTTTTTTGCTAAATTTAAAAAGCATAAAAGTAGCATATAAATTATAGCTTCTTTATGATAATCATAAATTAATTTCTGAAATGGAAATATTTCATATTAGTGCAGAATGTTATCCTGTGGCAAAGGTCGGAGGTTTAGGCGATGTAGTTGGTGCATTACCTAAATATCAAAAATCTGCAGGTTATGATGTTAGAGTTGTAATTCCTTGCTATGACACTAAGTTTAGAAAAGAAAATGATTTTGAATGTGTGCATTGGGGAACGGTTAAGTTAGGAGATTTTAATTTTCCGTTTAGCGTTCTAAAAGAAACAACTAATAAGTTAGGTTTTGAATTATACCTAATAGAAATTAATGAATTATTTAATCGACCAAATGTTTACGGTTATGAAGATGATATCGAGAGATTTTTGTCTTTTCAAATTGCTGCCCTTGATTGGATTTTAGCAAGAAATAATGCTCCAGATATTATTAATTGCCATGATCATCACACAGGAGTTATTCCATTTTTACTTCAATTTGCTTATAAATATGAAAATTTGCAGTATGTTAAAACGGCTATAACAATTCATAACGGATTGTACCAAGGCTGGTTTGGTTTTGATAAATTGTATTATTTACCTGAATTTGATTTAAGGCATGTTGGATTTTTGGAATGGAACAATTCTATAAACTCTTTGGCTGTTGGTGTTAAATGTGCCAATGCAGTAACTACAGTTTCTCCTAGCTATTTGAATGAAATTAATATTTCAGCAAATGGTTTAGAATCCTTATTTAATTCTGTCAGAAATAAATCTAAAGGGATTTTAAACGGAATTGATATTGAAGTCTGGAATCCGATGAAAGATCAGATGATTGCAGAAAATTATTCGATTGAAGATTTTGAAATTGGAAAAAGAAAGAATAAAGAAAAGCTCTGCGAACAATTTGAATTAGATCCATCAAAACCTTTATTTAGTTTTATTGGTCGATTGTTTGAAGAAAAAGGAGGGGACTTGCTTCCGCATGCTTCTGCCTTGGCTTTATCTGAAAATTTTGAAGAAATTAATATTCTGATTTTAGGTTCAGGAAATGCAGAAATAGAATTGCAGTTAACTCAACTGCGAAATGATTATAAAGGAAATTACAATGTTTTTATAGGTTATAATGAAGATTTAGCGCATTTGATTTATGCAGGTTCAGATTATATTTTAATGCCTTCTAGGGTAGAACCATGCGGATTAAATCAGATGTATGCGATGCGTTACGGAACAATTCCGATTGTTAGGAGAACTGGAGGGTTAAGAGACACGGTTGTTGATTTTGGAGATGAAGGGAATGGCGTTTGTCATGATCAGGCTTCTGTAGCCGACATATGCTATTCTATAAATCGTGCTGTTAAGTTGTATGAGGATAAAATAAATTTCAATAAGGTTTTAAAAAGAGGAATGTCAGCAGATCATTCCTGGGAAAGAGTTTGCCAAGAATATATCGAAATATACAACTTAATAATTCAGCAAAATGAAATTTAAAAAGAAAAATGTAGTTGCCATTATTTTAGGAGGTGGACAAGGTTCACGTTTATTTCCATTGACAGAAACAAGATCAAAACCAGCTGTTCCGATTGGAGGAAAGTACCGTTTGGTCGATATTCCAATTTCAAATTGTATTAATTCTGATATTTTTAAAATATTCGTTTTGACGCAATTTAATTCTGCATCTCTAAATGCTCACATTAAAAATACTTTCAATTTCAGTATTTTAAGTCAATCATTTGTAGATATTTTGGCGGCAGAACAAACTCCAGACAACCCTACTTGGTTTCAAGGAACGGCAGATGCTGTAAGACAATGTATGTCGCATTTTTTGAAACATGACTTTGACCACGCTTTAATTCTATCTGGAGATCAGTTGTATCAGATGGATTTTAATGAAATGCTTGAAGCGCATATTGCTGCAGACGCAGAAATTTCTATTGCAACTTTGCCAGTAAATGCTAAAGACGCTCCAGAATTTGGAATTTTAAAAACGAATCACGAAAGTGTTATCGAAGCTTTTATTGAAAAACCGCATGCGTCTTTATTGCCTGAATGGGAATCGGAGGTAAGCGAACAAATGCAGGAAAAAGGTAAAAAATACCTTGCTTCAATGGGGATTTATATTTTTAATAAATCCTTGTTGCAAGAATTAATGGCTGATCCAGAAACTAAGGATTTTGGTAAAGAAATTATTCCGCAGTCGGTTGGAAAACATAAAATACTTAGTTATCAATATGAAGGATATTGGACAGATATTGGAAATATTGAATCATTTTTCGAGGCAAATATCGGTTTGACAGCTGATATTCCAGAGTTTAATTTATTCGATAACGAAAATAAAATTTTTACAAGACCAAGATTATTGCCTCCATCTAAATTTAGAAATTCAATAATCAATCAATCTTTAATTTCTGAGGGTTGTATTATTAATGCCAAAGAGATCAAAAGTTCTGTAATTGGTATTCGTTCTAGAATTGGTGAAGGAACTATTTTAGAGAATTGTTACGTCATGGGGAATGATTTCTATCAAGATTTGGAAGAATTGAATCATGAAAGCAATATCAATAAAATACACGTAGGTATAGGCGAGAACTGTTTTATCAAAAATGCTTTAGTTGATAAAAATGTACGCATTGGAAACAATGTTCACATTAGCGGAGGAAAGCATTTAGACAATTTTACGAATGAATTGTACAGTATTAAAGACGGAATTGTTGTTGTCAAAAAAGGAGTTACGCTTGCAGACAATTTTAGAATTGAATAAACGCTTAAAAAATCAATATAAAATTCCAAAAATCTAAATCCAATTATCCTCTAAAATAATATGAGTAAAGTAATCCCACATTCTCTTTTTACTGACTTTGATATAGATTTATTCAAAGCTGGAAAACACTTCAGATTATATGAAAAACTTGGAGCTCATTTAGTTGAAGTCGATGGAGTAAAAGGTGTTTATTTTGCTGTTTGGGCCCCAACTGCTCATTCGGTTTCTGTTGTTGGAGATTTTAATTATTGGACTCAAGGCGAACATCTCTTAAATGTTCGTTGGGATTCTTCTGGAATTTGGGAAGGATTTATTCCTGATATTTCAAAAGGGGCGCTTTATAAATATAAAATCCAATCTAATATAAATGGCGTAATTACCGAAAAAGCCGATCCCTTTGCGCGTTATTGCGAAAAACCACCTCATACTGCCTCAGTAGTTTGGGATTTGGATTATAATTGGAAAGATGACAATTGGATGCAAAATCGCCAAGATTTTAATGCTTTAGATAAACCTTATTCGGTTTACGAAGTGCATTTGGGTTCTTGGAAAAGAGCAGATCATAATCGATTTTTGACTTATCTGGAACTAGCAGATGATTTGGTAAGATATGTAAAAGAAACAGGTTTTACGCATGTCGAATTTATGCCAATTATGGAATATCCTTACGATCCTTCATGGGGATATCAATTAACTGGATATTTTGCGCCAACTTCGCGTTTTGGGAAACCACAGGATTTTATGGTTTTGGTGGATAAATTGCATCAGGAAGGAATTGGAGTGATTTTCGATTGGGTTCCGTCGCATTTTCCAGATGATGCACATGGTTTAGGTTTCTTTGATGGATCGCATTTGTACGAACATCCAGATCGTAGAAAAGGTTATCATCCGGATTGGAAAAGTTTAGTTTTTAATTATGGAAGAAATGAAGTTCGTGCCTTTTTAATAAGTAACGCGGTTTTTTGGCTTCAAAATTATCATATAGACGGACTTCGTGTTGATGCTGTTGCTTCAATGCTTTATTTGGATTATTCTCGAAAAGATGGCGAGTGGGAGGCTAACATTTTTGGTGGAAGAGAAAATCTTGATTCGATTAGCTTTCTTAAAGAATTTAATGAAGTAACCTATTCTAATTTTAATGGAATTCAGACTATTGCGGAAGAAAGCACTTCGTTTCCTATGGTTTCAAGACCAACTTCTATTGGAGGTTTAGGCTTTGGAATGAAATGGATGATGGGCTGGATGCACGATACTTTAAAATATTTTCAAAAGGAAACTGTTTATAGAAAATACCATCAGAACGAATTAACTTTTTCGATGACGTATGCCTTTACTGAAAATTTCATGCTTCCGTTTTCTCATGACGAAGTGGTTTATGGTAAAAAATCTCTTATTTATAAAATGCCTGGCGACGAATGGCAACGTTTTGCCAATTTGAGATTATTGTACGGATATATGTTTACGCATCCAGGAACAAAACTTTTGTTTATGGGAGCTGAGTTCGGACAAACGAATGAATGGAATTTCGAACAAAGTTTAGATTGGCATTTACTGCAGTATGATTTTCATTCTGGAATAAAGAGATTGATTACAGATTTAAATCAGTTGTACAAATCACAGCCGGCTTTGTATGAAAAACAATTTAGAGGAGATGGTTTTGAATGGATTAATTATTCTGACCATCAAAATGCTATCTTATCTTACATCAGAAAAGGAAATAATCCAGATGAGAATATCATTGTCGTTTGCAATTTTACTCAAGTCGTTCGCGAAAATTATAGAATTGGTATTCCTAAAAAAGGAAAACTGCAAGAAATTTTTAATAGTGATGCCAAAATTTATGGCGGAAGTGGGATAGAAAATTCTAAAACAGTAAAAATTGAAGCTATATCTTATGATGGAAGAGATTTTTCTGCCGAATTGATTTTGCCTCCTTTGAGTGTTACTGTTTATGTTTTAAATTAAGTAAAAATCTATAAGTAAGATTTTGTCATTATATCGTTTCAAAATTATCAAATTGTTGATTTTTTGTTTGCTAATTTGAAACTCATTCAGAAAAAACGTTTTCGTGAATAAACCTTTTATTCATAGACTGTTATGAACATTTTTTGTATGTTTGAGTAGAAGGAAAATGTTATAAATTAATTCATTGGAGATATGATTACAAACACATCATTAGAATACAAAGGCGATTTATATCCATCAAAAATTGTCTCTTATGAACATGAAGGAGATTCTGTTTTCTTTAATACGGATAACAAAGTAATCTTAAAAGTTACTATTCTTCGTGATAGCTTAATCCGATTTCGTTTTACTACAAAAGGCTATTTCAGCAATGATTTTTCTTATGCGATTGATAAAACACAGCTTCATGGTTATAATTTTTTAGAGGTAACCGAAGAGGAAACTTTTTTTCAAATCAGAACAAGTAAAGTAAAATGTAAAATCCAGAAAGCAGATCTTAGACTTTCTATTTACGATTTAAACGATTTCTTAATTCTCGAAGACGAACTTGGTTTTCATTGGGAAGAAAGCTATGAATACGGTGGAAATATCGTAAAAATGAGCAAGTATTCTAAAGATGGCGAATGTTATTACGGTTTAGGCGATAAAGCCACTCAAATGAATCTTAAAGGCAAAAGAGTAGAAAATTTTGCCACAGATCAATACGCTTACCAAAAAGATCAGGAACCCTTGTATAAAGTGGTTCCTTTTTATATTGGTCTTCACAACAAACAATCTTACGGTATATTTTTCGATAATACTTTTAGAACATTTTTTGATTTTTGTCAGGAAAGAAGAAATGTAACAAGTTTCTGGGCTGAAGGTGGTGAAATGAATTACTATTTTGTTTACGGCCCTCAAATGCAAGATGTTGTTACCACTTATACCGATTTAACGGGCAAGCCAGAATTACCGCCGCTTTGGGTTTTAGGATATCATCAATGTAAATGGAGCTACTATCCTGAAAGTAAAGTTAAAGAAATCACATCAAAATTTAGAGAGCTTCAAATTCCATGCGATGCCATTTATTTGGACATTGATTATATGGATGGTTTTAGATGTTTTACATGGAATAAAAACTATTTTCCAGATCCAAAAAGAATGGTTTCTGAATTGGCTGAAGATGGTTTTAAAACTATCGTAATCATCGATCCAGGAATTAAAATTGACAAAGATTATTGGGTTTATAAAGAAGGTCTAGAAAAAGATTATTTCTGTAAAAGAGCTGACGGACCTTATATGAAAGGAAAAGTTTGGCCTGGTGAATGTAATTTTCCAGATTATACAAATCCCGTAGTTAGAGAATGGTGGGCTGGATTATTTAAAGAATTAATTGCAGACATTGGAGTAAAAGGAGTTTGGAATGATATGAACGAACCTGCTGTAATGGAGGTTCCAAATAAAACGTTTCCGATGGATGTTCGCCATATTTATGATGGAAATCCATGTAGTCATAGAAAAGCTCATAATATCTACGGAACTCAAATGGCAAGAGCAACTTATCATGGTGTAAAACGATTTGCTTATCCAAAACGCCCATTTGTGATTACAAGATCTGCTTATGCTGGCGCTCAGCGTTACACATCATCTTGGACAGGAGATAACGTGGCAACTTGGGAACATTTATGGATTGCAAATATTCAGGTTCAGAGGCTTTCTATTTCAGGAATGGGATTTACAGGCTCTGATATTGGAGGTTTTGCAGAACAGCCAACAGGAGAATTATATGCTCGTTGGATTCAATTGGGGGTTTTTCATCCTTTCTGTAGAACGCATTCTTCTGGAGACCACGGAAATCAAGAACCTTGGGCTTTTGATGAAGAAGTAATCAATATTACGAGAAAATTTGTGAGTCTTCGTTATCAATTATTGCCTTATTTGTATACGATGTTTTGGCAGTATATCGAAGAAGGAATTCCGATGTTAAAACCTTTGGTTTACTACGATCAGGATGATACGCAAACACATTATCGCAATGACGAATTTATCTTTGGAAATCAAATTTTAGTGTGTCCGATACTTGAACCTAATGCTGTAGGTAGACGTATGTATATTCCTAGAGGAGAATGGTATAACTATTGGACCAATGAGTTGTTTATAGGAGGAAGAGAAATCTGGATTGATACTAAATTTGATGAGATTCCGGTCTTCGTAAAAGCTGGAGCTATTATTCCGAAATATCCTGTTCAGCAATACGTAGGCGAATTAGAATTTGATGAATTAACGCTTGATGTTTATTATTATAACGGGAAAGAACAGTCGGCTGTTTATGAAGATGCTCAAGACGGTTACGATTATAAAAAAGGGCGTTACAGCTATTTATCGTTGCGAAATATCGGAAAAGAAAAGGAACTAATTATTCAGCTTCATAAAGAAGGAAAATATAGTACTCCATATACTAAATACAAAATCAATTTAATTGGATTGCCTTTTAAAGTTGTCGAAATAGAAATTGACAATGAAAAAATCGAATTTGATAAAATTAGCTTTGAGCAGAATAAATTCTTAATAGTTGATAAAGAGTTTAATGAACTTCATATCGTGGGAGAATAGTTAAATTTTGATATTTTTTTGATGTAATGTGTAAAATATTTTATTTTTTTTAATTGTATTTTTGTTAGAAAATAGCTCGAATTATGAAAAAATATATGTTTTTAGGAATTTTTGCAGCGCTTGTTATGGCTTGTGCAACAAATCCAATTACTGGAAAACAAAACTTGAATTTTGTTTCAAATAGCGAATTGTTTCCAACTTCTTTTCAGCAATACAGTACTTTTTTGTCTGAAAACAAAGTTATTACAGGAACGGCAGATGCAAAACTTGTAGAGAATGTTGGATTTAAAATTAAGGCTGCGGCCGAAAAATATTTGACCTACTTAGGTCAGACGCAGTACTTAAAAGATTATCGTTGGGAGTATAAACTGGTTGATAACAAGGAAGTTAATGCTTGGTGTTTACCTGGTGGTAAAATTGTGGTTTATTCTGGAATTTTGCCAATTACACAAAACGAATCTGGTTTAGCAACTGTAATGGGACACGAGGTTTCTCACGCTCTTGCAAATCACGGAGCGCAAAGAATGTCTGCAGCACAATTACAGCAAATTGGAGGAGCAGCTTTAGGAGCAGCAACAAGCGGAAAATCTGAAGCTACTCAACAAATCTTTGCTCAGGCTTACGGAATTGGTTCAGAGGTAGGAGTAATGCTTCCTTTTAGTAGAGGAAATGAAACTGAAGCTGATAAAATTGGTTTAACGCTAATGGCAATTGCAGGTTACAATCCAGATGATGCTGTGGCATTTTGGACAAGAATGTCTGCAAAATCTGGTGGAGCAAGTACTCCAGAATTTATGAGTACACACCCTTCAGATGCATCTAGAATTGCAAATATTAAAGCTTTAATTCCAGAAGCAAGAGCAATCGCGCTTAAAGTGGGAACTATAAAATAATGCAGATAATGCAATAAAAAATATACTTAAAAGCTATTCATTTTTGAATGGCTTTTTTGTTTTGATGAAGTTGATAATTTATTAATGTACGATTTGAATAATTTCTATTTGTTTATCATAAAAAATAGATAAATTCGTAGCCTATTTAACAAAATCTTTTCTATGAAAAACCTACAAAAAGGAGATAAGAAGCTTTTAAATGCCTGGGCGTTTTATGATTGGGCAAATTCGGTTTATACCTTGACAATTGCTTCTGCAGTTTTTCCAATTTTTTATGAAGCTTTATTTAGCGACCGTGACCATTATATTGATGTTTTCGGAATGCATCTTAAAAATTCAGCATTAATTAGCTTTATTACCGCTTTTGCCTTTATGGTGGTTTCGTTTATTTCTCCATTATTATCTGGAATTGCCGATTATGTTGGAAACAAGAAATCATTCATGAAGTTTTTCTGTTATGTAGGGGCTTTATCTTGTATGGGATTATATTGGTTTGACTTAGATAATATTTATGTCGGATTATTGTTTTATTTCCTTGGATTATTGGGGTATTGGGGAAGTTTGGTTTTTTATAACTCGTACCTTCCAGATATTGCATTTGAAGAACAGCAAGATAGAATTAGCGCAAAAGGATATTCATTAGGATATATTGGAAGTGTGATTTTGCTGATTATCAATTTGGCCATGATCATGAAGCCAAAACTTTTTGGAATTTCAGGAACTGATGGCGAAGCAGCAATGAAAGCGATGCGTTATTCTTTTATAATGGTAGGAGTATGGTGGATTTTATTTAGCCAATACACTTATTATTATTTACCTAAAGGAAGTAAAGAAACAGGCCAAAAATTAACGAAATCTGTTGTGTTTAATGGCTTTAAAGAATTAAAAAAGGTTTGGGCATTATTAAAAGAAAACATTCCTTTAAAACGTTATTTAGGAGGTTTCTTTGTTTCAAGTATGGCAGTGCAAACTGTAATGCTTGTGGCGACTTACTTCGGTGCGCAAGAAATTCAGTGGGAAAGTAAAGAACAAAGTACAATTGGATTAATAATTTGTATTTTAATTATTCAATTAGTTGCTGTTGTAGGAGCTGTATTGACTTCTAGAGCTTCAGCTAAATGGGGCAATGTCCCAACTCTTATTGGGATTAATGCTATTTGGGTTGTTTTTTGTGCAATTGTTTATTTTATTTCTTTACCGATACATTTTTATGTAATGGCTACAATTGCCGGATTTGTAATGGGAGGAATTCAAGCATTATCTCGTTCAACTTATTCAAAATTATTGCCTGAAACAGAAGATACAGCATCATTTTTTAGTTTTTATGATGTTGCTGAAAAAATCGGAATCGTAATCGGAATGTGTGTTTACGGAATTATCGATCAAATTACGGGAAGCCCGCGTTCGGCAATTGTAATTTTAGGAATCTTCTTCATTACAGCAATATTTCTTTTAAGAAGAGTACATAAAAAAGACGTTTCAAATTAATTGAAACGTCTTTGATGACATATCGCAAATTGCAATTGATTATTGATTGATGATAGTTTTGTAATTTGCGATATTCTATTTAAAATAATTAACCTTTGTAAATTTTTCCAGAACCAGAAACTTTTACATCTCTTTTCTCTGGATTTCCTAGATATTTAATATTTCCAGAACCAGAAACTCTTCCCGTTATACTTGTTTCGCAGGTTACTACACTATTTCCAGAACCAGAAACGGTTACGTCTACAGCTTGCGATTTTAAATTAGAAGCATTCACATTTCCTGATCCTGATATTTTACTCGTAAAAGAATCTGCTTTTCCTTTTAAAACAATATCACCAGAACCGCTTAAAGCCAAATCAAAACTTCTAGAATCAACATCTAAATCAAAATTACCTGATCCTGAAAGTTTTGCAGAAAAACTATCACTATTAA
>NZ_JBHNPP010000057.1:0-14166 GCF_042436695.1 Flavobacterium sp. HJSW_4 | reverse complement strand
CTGCTTTAGGTGCGGCAATTTACGCAGCTGTTGCAGCCGGAATTTATCCAAACGTAATCGAAGCAAGTCAAAAAATCGGAAGTGATTTTGATGGAGAATATTTCCCTCAATTAGATAAAGTGGCGGCTTATAATAAATTGCTGATTGCTTACGAACAATTAAGTGCTTTCGCAGATCCAACTATTAAAATTTCTCAAAATGAGTTCTCTTTATAAAGATTTAAAACAAGAATGTTACGAAGCCAACATGCAGTTGAATGCATTGAATTTGGTGGTTTATACTTTCGGAAATGTAAGTGCTGTGGACAGAAAAAATGGTGTTTTTGCCATAAAACCAAGCGGTGTTCCTTACGAAGATTTAAAACCTGAAGATATCGTTATTGTCGATTTTGATAATAATGTTATTGAAGGAACGATGCGTCCGTCTTCTGACACCAAAACACATGCGTATTTATACAAAAACTGGCCAAATATTGGTGGAGTTGCTCATACGCACGCGACGTATTCTGTGGCCTGGGCACAAGCGCAACAAGATATTCCGATTTTCGGAACGACGCATGCCGATCATTTAACAGCTGATATTCCGTGTGCGCCCCCGATGGCAGATCATTTAATCGAAGGAAACTACGAACACAATACCGGAATTCAGATTTTGGATTGCTTCAAAGAAAAAAATCTTTCGTATGAAGAAGTAGAAATGATTTTAATTGGAAATCACGGTCCGTTTGCATGGGGGAAAAATGCTGCAAAAGCGGTTTACAATAGTAAAGTTTTAGAAGTTGTGGCAGAAATGGCGTATCTGACTTTACAAATTAATCCGAACGCGCCAAGATTAAAAGATTCATTAATTAAGAAACATTACAACCGTAAACACGGAAAAGATTCGTACTACGGACAATAATGATTTTAGATTTTAGATTTAGGATTGAAATCTGAAATATCACAAAACCAAAAATAAAATAGTAAACATAACAATTCAAGATTTTCAGATTCAATAAACTTGGGACGTGAAACTTGAAACAAAAAATAACAAAATGATAGACATTTCTCAAAAAGAAGTATGGTTTGTAGTAGGAAGCCAAGAATTATACGGTGAAGAAACACTTAGAAAAGTAGCGGAACATTCTCAAATTATTGCAAAAGGATTAGACGCTTCGTCTTCAATTCCAGTAAAAGTGGTTTATAAAGATGTGGTGAAATCTCCATCGCAAATTTTAGATGTTTGTTTGGCTGCGAATTCAGCTAAAAACTGTATCGGAATTATTGCTTGGATGCATACTTTCTCTCCAGCAAAAATGTGGATTGGCGGATTAAATATCCTTAAAAAACCATTATGTCACTTGCATACACAATATAACGCTGAAATTCCGTGGGGAAGCATCGATATGGATTTCATGAACTTGAACCAATCGGCTCACGGAGATCGTGAATTTGGTTTCATGATGTCTCGTTTACGTAAAAAACGTAAAGTTGTTGTAGGACACTGGGAAGACCAAAGAGTTCAAAAACAATTGGGAATCTGGTCAAGAGTTGTCTTAGGATGGGACGAACTTCAAAACTTAAAAGTAGCTCGTATTGGAGACAATATGCGTGAAGTTGCCGTAACAGAAGGCGATAAAGTTGAAGCTCAAATTCGTTTCGGAATGTCGGTAAACGGATACGATTCTTCAGACGTTACAAAACATATTGAGAAAGTTACAGACAAACAATTAGCTGATTTATTAGCCGCTTATGAGTCTTCTTATAACTTAACGGATTCTTTAAAAGAAGGCGGAGCACAAAGAAGTTCATTAGTTGAAGCAGCAAAAATCGAATTAGGATTAAGAGCTTTCCTTGAAGAAGGAGGATTTGGCGCTTTTACAGATACATTTGAAAACCTTGGAGTTTGGAAACAATTGCCAGGAATCGCAACACAAAGATTAATGGCCGATGGTTATGGTTTTGGTGGAGAAGGAGACTGGAAAACGGCTGCAATGGTAAGAGCTTTAAAAGTAATGTGTGTTGGATTAGAAGGTGGAACTTCTTTCATGGAAGATTATACATACCACTTTACACCTCAAAAATCTTATGTTTTAGGTTCTCACATGTTGGAAATCTGTCCATCAATCGCTGACGGAAAACCTTCTTGCGAAGTGCATCCATTAGGAATTGGAGGAAAAGAAGATCCGGCTCGTTTGGTATTCAACTCTCCTGCAGGCGACGCAATCAATGTTTCTTTGGTTGATATGGGAACTCGTTTCCGTTTAATTGTTAATGAAGTTGAAGCGGTTAAACCAATGGCTGAATTGCCAAAACTTCCAGTTGCACGCGTTCTTTGGGATTGTAAACCAAATTTAGAAGTGGCAGCAACAGCTTGGATCTTAGCTGGTGGAGCACATCACACGGTTTATAGCCAGTCAATTACAACAGAATATATGGAAGATTTCGCAGACATCGCAGGAATTGAATTATTGGTTATTGATGAGAAAACAACTGTAAGAGAGTTTAAGGATAAAATCAATGCCAACGAAGCATATTTCCACTTATTCCAACACGGACTATAATCGGAGATACTAAGGCTCTAAGTTGCTAAGATTCTAAGATTTTTTCTTATTTTTAGCTTTTGACATCTAACATTTAACTTTTCACAAAACCAAAAAATATCATTTATGAATGCATTAAAACGTTGTGTTTTCGGTCTAAGCCTTTTGAGTTTGGCTGCAGTTTCAGTTCAGTGTAAAGGCGATAAAAAAGCTGATACAGAAAAAGTTGCCACTGATGAAAAAGCATTAGTTACAATCGATAAATCGGAATACGGAACTACTGCCAAAGGCGAAAAAGTAGAAAGCTATAAACTGAAAAACCAAAATGGGATGGAAGTTGACATCATCACTTTTGGAGGAAGAATTACAGATTTAAAAGTGCCGAATAAAGCAGGTGTTTCTGAAAATGTAGTGATCGGATTCAGTAATTTGGCGCAATACGAAAAAGAAAATCCATTTTTTGGAGCTTTAATCGGAAGATACGGAAACCGAATTGCGAAAGGAAAATTTTCGCTTGACGAAAAAGAATATCAATTGGCAATTAACAATGCTCCAAATGCTTTACACGGAGGTCCGCAAGGATTTTTTAATGTAGTTTGGAAAGCCGATGAGGTTAAATCTGGAGATAC
Source organism: Flavobacterium sp. HJSW_4 (assembly GCF_042436695.1). NCBI lineage: Bacteria > Pseudomonadati > Bacteroidota > Flavobacteriia > Flavobacteriales > Flavobacteriaceae > Flavobacterium > Flavobacterium sp. HJSW_4. Next base: position 11,016 of record NZ_JBHNPP010000057.1, on the reverse strand, counting down.
AGCTTCTTTAAAATTATCTTATTTAAGTAAAGATATGGAAGAAGGTTATCCTGGAAATTTGAAAGTTATTGTAACGTATACATTGACAAACGATAATCAGTTGGAAGTGCTTTACGAAGCAACGACAGACAAAAAAACAGTTGTTAATTTGACGCAACATTCATATTTCAATTTATCGGGAGATTTTACAAAAACAATCTTAGATCACGAATTGACTTTAAATGCTGACAAATTAGTTCCGGTAGACGCGACTTTAATTCCGACAGGAAAATTAGATGATGTTGCTGGTACGCCTTTCGATTTCAGAACTCCAAAATTAATTGGAAAAGACATCAATGCTAAAAATGAGCAATTAGAAAGAGGAAAAGGTTACGACCACTGTTGGGTGTTGAACAATCCTGAAAAAGGAAAAACAATCATTGCAAAAGTTTACCACGCAGCAAGCGGAAGAGTTATGGAAATGACAACAGATGAACCTGGAATTCAGTTCTACTCTGGAAATTTCCTTGACGGAACTTTACCAATGCCAAACGGCGGAACTTTTGCGCACAGAACAGGATTGTGTCTGGAAACAGAACATTATCCAGATTCTCCAAACCAGAAAAACTTCCCGACAACGGTTCTAAACCTGGGAGAAAATTATAAAACGAAAACTACATTTAAATTCTCTGTGCAGAAGTAGTTTATTATCTGTTAATTAGTTAGTAATTCTCTAAAAACCTCGAAAGTCTATAGCTTTCGAGGTTTTTTTTATGGGTAAATATTAAAACAATTACGTTTAATAAGTATTTTATTAATTTATTCGAATCTTTCTTACATTTGAAAGATAACTATTGTAAAAACCTCTTTATTTATGAAAAAACCAATGAAATTATTACTTCTGTTTTTAGCGTCTTTATCGTTTGGAATTGCAAATGCTCAGGTTCAGATGAATTTTAAATTTGATACGCCTTATGGTAATAATGCGGCTGTTGGAAAATTTGCGACAATCAATGGAGCTAAAATCTACTATGAAGAATACGGAAAAGGCGAGCCTTTGTTATTGATACATGGAAATAATGGAAGCATAGAAGCAATGGGAAATCAGATTGATTATTTTAAAAAAAAATATAGAGTTATTGCTGCTGATAGCAGAGGGCATGGTAAATCTGAATTAAAAACGGATTCTTTAACCTTTGTCCAAATCACAAAAGATATAGAAGGATTAGTTAATCAGTTAAAATTAGATTCGATAAGTGTTATTGGTTGGAGTGATGGAGGAATTGTCGCATTACAAATGGGCATTTCAGGAAAGTCAAAAATGAAAAAAATTGTAGCAATGGGTGCCAATTTAAGACCTGATTCTACAGCTGTTAATTCGTGGGTGATAAAAGATCTTCAGAGCATGAGAAAAATGTTTCTTTCGAAAATTAAAGAAAAAGACACGAGCGAGAATTGGGGTCTAATGAAACAACGTTCCGGACTTGTAGCATATCAGCCTAATATTCCATCGAAAGATTTATCAAAAATTAAAGCAAAAGTGCTTGTAATAGGTGGAGATAAAGACATAATTAGAAATGAGCATACGGTTGAAATTTTCGAAAATATACCTAAAGCACAGTTATGTATTATGCCTGGAGAAACCCATTTTGCACCTGCTTCAAGCCCGGAAGTGTTTAATGCAATAGCAAATAAGTTTTTATCAGAACCCTTTAAAAGACCAGATTCAGATTGGACTAAATGGGGGAAATAAAATTAGATTATAGAATTGTGTTTTTTTAAACGTATATTCAAAAAATAGTTTTGAATCTCGCAAAGTCGCGAAGACGCTAAGAAAATAAATCTTTGCGACTCTGTGACTTTGCGAGATTCATTCATTTACGGCTTAAAATCTTAACTTAGCGAAATGAAACATCTATTCAAAGCACAATTAAACTGGACTTCTAAACAAACTCCAATTGAATCATCCAAAAGATTCTACAGTAAAAGTCATCAAATTCAAATTGAAGGAAAACCTGTTTTAGACATTTCAGCGGCTAAAGCTTTTAAAGGCGATCCAGAATTATACAATCCAGAAGATTTATTATTGAGTAGTTTAGTTTCCTGTCACATGATGTCATACTTATATGTCTGCTCTCAAAACGGAATAGAAGTTTTAAATTATTCGGACAACGCAGAAGCAACTTTAGAAGTAAATCCAGATGGAAGCGGACGTTTTATTGAAGTTCGTTTAAATCCAAAAGTTACAATTGTAAACTCAGACAAAGTAGAATTGGCTTTAGAACTGCATAAAAAAGCAAATCAGTTATGTTTTATTGCTAATTCGTGCAATTTTCCTGTTTTTCATAATGCGAGTTGTGAAGTGATATAAGAGTTTGGTTTATATTTTAAATTATTAAAAGAAGAATTAAAAGTTCAATAATAATTGTTTCTTTGCGATTTTTAATTATCAAAAATTGAAAGGATAATTTCTATTAAGGTTTAATTGTTTTTTCAGTAAAAAATATAAAAATATCTTTAATGAGTAATCAGAATCCTTTATTTGCGGTTGTTGTTTTTTTTATTGCCTATATTACAGCTTGTATAATTAACTTAAAATACAAAATAACTTACACATCTTCAAGGTGTGAATCTGTTGACGGATTAAGAGGATTTTTAGCAATAAGTGTGTTTATTTCTCACAGTAGTACTTGGTATCAATATATTCAAGAAGGAAAATGGATATCCCTATCAAATTTATATTCTCAGTTAGGTTCTACAAGTGTAGCCTTCTTTTTTATGATTTCAAGTTTTTTGTTTATTTCAAAACTTCTAAATTCAATAGAAAAAGATTTTAACTGGAAGTCTTTTTTTATTTCAAGATTTTTCAGATTGGCTCCTATGTATTATTTTTCAGTTGGTTTAATTTTACTTTTTGTAATGATTATAACTGATTGGAAATTAAAAGCAGGAGTGTTTGAGTTTTTTCATGAAATGTTTTTATGGGGAACTTTTACTGTTATAAGAGATACAAGTATTAATGGTTTTAATTTAACTTATTTAATTAATGCTGGTGTTGTGTGGTCTCTTCCTTTTGAATGGTTGTTTTATTTTAGTTTGCCTATAATTTCGCTTTTAATTTTAAAAAGAAAGCCTTCTGTTTTTTATCTTTTACTAAGTCTTTTTTTTATTTATGGATTTTTTTATACAAATGGAGTTAATATTCAGCATCTTCTTTCATTTGTTAGCGGTGCCTTAGGGGCAATTGTATTGAAATATAAGCTTTTAAAAAACACTAAAAATATTATTTATAGTGTTTTAATTTTGGTTTGTCTGGTATTAATAGGGCAGTTTAGCAAATCTACTAATATTCCTTGTAAGATATTAATAACAATAATCTTTTTGTTAGTATCATCTGGGAATACAATATTTGGAATTTTGACAAGTCCCATACTGAAACTACTAGGCGAGATTTCGTATAGTACATATTTGCTTCATGGGGTGGTTCTTTTTGTAGTTTTTTATTTTGGATTCGGATTAGAAAGGGCTAAAATGCTTACTGCGTCGGAATATTGTATGATTGTTTTTTTAATAACACCAATTGTTGTAATTGTTAGTTTTGCAGGTTATAAATTTATTGAAAAGCCATTCATGGAAATTTCTAAAAAACACACTACTAAAAATTAAAAAGTTGTTTGTTCAAGTATTGGTATAAAAAAACCTCTTCCGTTAAGAAGAGGTTTTTCGTACCCGGAGCCGGAGTCGAACCGGCACGGTTTCCCACAGGTGTTTGAGACCAGCGCGTCTACCAATTCCGCCATCCGGGCTTAGCAGACGAAAAAATAATCAAAAGCGATTATTTTAACGCAATAGAACGAAGTCATAAATGATGTCGTTCCTTTAACACGGTGCAAATGTAAAAAATAAAATTAAACATTCTAATAAAAATACTTAAATTTTTTACTTTCAGTGTCAATAAATTTTATAAATTTGCAGCTCGTTAAAACGACGCACACACAACTAACTACATCCGAGATATTTAAGCGTATTGAGCTTTACAGAAATGATAGAGTAAAATTCTATTAAATGTAGCGGAATAAAACAACACATATAATGTCGCACCTAGAACCAGAAGCTAAAATTTTTGCTTGTTCACAAAGTGTTTATCTTGCAGAAAAAATTGCAAAAGACTACGGAATTCCGTTAGGAAAAGTAACGATGTCAACGTATAGCGATGGAGAATTTCAGCCGTCTTACGAAGAGTCAATTAGAGGGTTACGAGTTTTTATCGTATGTTCAACTTTTCCAAGTGCAGATAATCTGATGGAATTGTTGTTAATGATTGATGCAGCAAAACGTGCATCAGCAAGACACATTACAGCTGTTATGCCTTATTTTGGTTGGGCAAGACAAGATAGAAAAGACAAACCAAGAGTTCCGATTGGAGCAAAGTTAGTAGCAAACCTATTAACAGCTGCAGGAGCAACAAGAATCATGACAATGGATTTGCATGCAGATCAAATTCAAGGATTCTTTGAAAAACCAGTAGATCATTTATTTGCATCTACAATCTTTTTACCATACGTAGAAAGTTTAAAGTTAGAAAATCTAACAATTGCATCTCCAGATATGGGAGGTTCAAAAAGAGCATATGCTTACTCTAAGTTTTTAGAATCAGATGTAGTAATCTGTTACAAACAAAGAAAAGCAGCCAACGTTATCGACACTATGGAACTTATTGGTGAAGTAAAAGGACGTAACGTAATCTTAGTAGACGATATGATCGATACAGGAGGAACTTTAGCAAAAGCGGCAGACCTAATGATCGAAAAAGGAGCACTAAGCGTAAGAGCAATTTGTACACACGCTATTTTATCTGGCGGTGCGTATGAGAAAATTGAAAACTCGAAACTAACAGAATTAATCGTAACAGATTCTATTCCGTTAAAGAGAGAATCAAGCAAAATAAAAGTGGTAAGCTGCGCACCTCTATTTGCTGAGGTAATGCAAATGGTTCACCACAACAATTCCATTAGTGGAAAATTTATAATGTAAGAAGCAATACGCTTTAAGCTTTATACAAAACAGAATATTTTTTATTAATAACTATATTTTTTTACAATGAAATCGATTACAATTAAAGGATCAGAAAGAGAAAGCGTGGGCAAAGTGTCAACTAAAGCCTTACGTAATGCTGGAGCGGTTCCTTGCGTGTTATACGGAGGAAATCAAGCAGTACACTTCTCAGCAGACGTTGCGGCGTTCAAAAACTTGGTTTACACTCCAAATGCACACACAGTTGTGATTGAGCTTGGAAAAGGAAAATCATTCAATGCAATTTTGCAAGATATCCAAGTTCACCCAGTAACTGACAAAATTTTACACATCGACTTCTTCCAATTATTTGATGATAAAGAAATCACAATGGAAGTTCCTGTGAAAATCGTTGGTACATCTAAAGGTGTTCTTGCGGGAGGTGTTTTACGTCTTAACCAACGTAAATTAAAAGTTAAAGCTTTACCAGCAAATCTTCCTGATTTCGTTGAAGCTGACATCACTCCACTTGAAATGGGTAACAAATTATACGTTACTAAAGTTGGAAAACCAGAGTACAAAATTATGCACCCAGACAACACTGTTGTTTGTCAAGTGAGAATCTCTCGTGCTGCTATGAAAGCTGCTCAAGAGGCTGCAAAAGCTGCAAAAGCTCCTGCAAAAGGAAAGAAAAAATAATTTTTTTCACTCTATACAAAAAGCCTCAATCTTACGATTGGGGCTTTTTTTTTTTTTTTTAAGATTCTAAGTGGCTAAGGTTCTAAGCTCAAAATCTCTGCGAACTTTTAATCTAAAATATTTTCTCAAATTAGAGATAAAACTTCGCGTTCTCTGCGTAAATCTTCGCGTACTTTGCGGTTAAACCAAGACTAGTAATTATCTAATTGCCACATTCCCAAATTATCTAATTATTTTTTAGTAGCAGAAACATCCGTTTTCATCAGAAGTAACATTCCTGCCATCCGCTATATCTTTTCCTGGTTAAAGAAACCAGAAAAAGGATGCCGCTCCTGTCAGGGCTAGCGAGAAAGAATCTTTTTTATAAGTTTGTAAGAGAAAATCTCTGTAGACTTTTGAGCAAGGCAAAAAAACTTTAATAATTTCTTCGCGTTCTCTGCGAAAACTCTCTACGAACTTTGCGGTCAAATCACGACCAGCAGGAAATTATCTAATTGACACATTTTCTAATTCCCTAATTAACCTTACTTTTGCCAAATGATAAAATGGATAACAAAACTGTTTTCATCAACACCAAAAGAAGAGAACATAGATAACATGAAAAAATATTTAATCGTCGGATTAGGAAACATCGGAGCCGAATACGTAAACACCAGACATAACATCGGATTTAAAATACTTGACTTTTTAGCTAAAAAAGAAGGTCTTTCTTTCGAAACTGTAAAATTAGGTTCAATGGCAGAATACAAATTTAAAGGAAGAACCTTTTTTCTTTTAAAACCAAATACTTACATGAATCTAAGCGGAAAAGCGGTAAAATATTGGATGGATAAAGAAAATATTCCATTAGAGAATATCATGGTTATTACAGACGATTTAAACCTTTCATTCGGAACCATCCGAATCAAACCAAAAGGAAGTGACGGCGGCCATAACGGACTTAAAAACATCAATTTGGTTTTAAATACACAAAACTATACGCGTTATAGATTTGGTATTAGCGATCAATTTAAAAAAGGACAGCAGGTAGATTATGTTTTAGGGGAGTGGAATGCTGAAGAAGAAGCAAAACTGCCAGAACGTTTTGAAATCTCAGCAGAAATAATTCGAACTTTCGGAACGGCCGGTTTGGAAAATACAATGACTACATTTAATGGAAAATAAAGATTTTCAGTTATTTATGTAATAAAAACGTAAATTATCAGTTAATTAGATTCAATTATAACGAAATAGTATTTTCAATTCCAAAGTTAAATGTCTAAATTTGGAATAAATTATTTATAAACCATAAAAATCATAATACCATGGCTTTTGAATTACCACAATTACCTTATGCATACGATGCATTAGAACCACATATTGATGCACGTACAATGGAAATCCATCATACAAAGCACCACAATGCATATACTACAAATCTTAACGCAGCAATCGCTGGAACAGATTTAGAAGGAAAAACAATTGAGAATATCTTAATCAACTTAGATAAATCAAACGCAGCAGTTCGTAACAATGGTGGAGGTTTCTACAACCACAATTTATTCTGGACTGTAATGTCTCCAAACGGAGGAGGATTGCCAACAGGTGATTTATTAGCAGCAATCGAAGCTTCTTTCGGATCTTTCGAAGAATTTAAAGCAAAATTTGCTAAAGCTGGAGCTACTCAATTCGGTTCTGGATGGGCTTGGTTAACAGTTCAAAAAGGTGGAAAATTAGAAGTTGTTGGAACTCCAAATCAAGATAATCCATTAATGCCAGAAGTTGCTGGTAACGGTGGAACTCCAATCTTAGGAATGGATGTTTGGGAGCACGCTTACTACTTAAACTACCAAAACAGAAGACCAGATTATATTGAAGCTTTCTTCAGTGTAATTAACTGGACAGAAGTTGCTAGAAGATTTGCTTTAGACAAATAAGAAAATAAAGTAAAGAATATAGGGAAAAGACGAGTATCGAAAGATGCTCGTCTTTTTTTTATTTTTAGAATTTGTCAATTTTATTTGATCTTTTCTCTTTTTTAGAAAATAGAGAAAATAAAAAAGGTGGAATTTCTTCCACCTTTTTTGCCCCAAATCTACCATAAACTTAACCTACTAATGTTATGGTCTTGTAAAGGTATGGCAGTTATTGTTTTCAAAGAAACTTTTCGGATAAAATGCAACTATATCCGATTAAAGACGTATAATGATGTTTTTTGAATATTTCTAAAGTTATTTCAATAAAAAAGGCGGAATTTCTTCCACCTTTTTTGCCCCAAATCTACCATAAACTAACCTACTAATGTTATGGTTCAGTAAATGTATGGCAGACATTTTTATAAAGAAAATTTTTTAGATAAAACGCAATTATATTCGATAAAACGCAGTTAAATAGCTGACAATCAATATGTTGATTGGTAAAAATAAAAAAGGTGGAATTTCTTCCACCTTTTTTGCCCCAAATCTACCATAAACTAACCTACTAATGTTATGGTTTAGTAAATGTATGGCAGTTATTATTGTGATGAAAAAATTTTAGATAAAAGGTAAGTAAATCCGATGAAGAGATGTAATCGGCTGTTTATAAATTATTTGAGTTAATTCCAATAAAAAAGGTGGAATTGCTTCCACCCTTTTTGCCCCAAATCTACCATAAACTTAACCTACTAATGTTATGGTATTTCAAAAGTATCATTGCTTTTCAATTTCACCAAAGAAATAGGATGAACGGCAAAAAAAACCGATGAAATGCACAATTTAACCTTTTGTTAGTATTTTATTAATAAGCTCGAGCATCTTTTCCTTCATAAAAATTCATGAAAGCACGGTTTACAACTCGATTTCCACCTGGAGTTGGGTAATCTCCGGTAAAATACCAATCACCTAAATTTTTAGGACATGCGATGTGTAAATCGTCTACCGTTTGGAAAATGATTTTTACTTCTGCATTGATTTCTGGTGAACTTAACATTTCTGCAATTTTGTCTGAAATCTCTTCTTGCGTAAATTGATCGTAAATTTCTGTTACATAGTTTACAACATCTTTATCAAGGAAATTTTCTTGAGCTTTACATTTAGCATAAACTTCGTCTACAATATGGTATAAGTTTCTTTCTTTCAATAAAGCAAGTGCTGCTCTAAAGGCAACTAAACCTTCTAGTTTTGCCATATCGATTCCGTAACAGTCTGGATAACGAATTTGTGGTGCAGATGAAACGATTACAATACGCTTTGGATTTAAACGATCCATCATTTTAATGATGCTCATTTTTAGTGTAGTACCACGAACAATACTGTCGTCAATGATAACTAAGTTATCTTCTGGTTTAATTACACCATAAGTAACATCGTAAACGTGAGCAACTAAATCGTCACGGCTGCTGTCTTCAGTAATAAAAGTTCTAAGTTTAGCGTCTTTAATTGCTACTTTCTCTGTACGTATTTTTACAGATAAAAGCTCTTGAAGCGTATCAGCAGTTAATGTATTTCTATTTTCTAGAATATAATTGTTTTTTCTCTGATTTAAGAAATCCTGAGCAGCTTCTACTAAACCATAAAATGAAGTTTCGGCTGTGTTCGGGATATAAGAGAAAACAGTGTTGTCTGTATCGCTGTCAATTGCTTTAAGAACCGCTGGTAAAATTAATTTACCTAAATCTTTACGCTCTTGGTAAATTTCAGCATCGCTTCCTCTTGAGAAATAAATTCTTTCGAATGAACAAGCTTTTTTAACAGTTGGTTCTAAGATTTGATTCATAGAAACTTTACCATTTTTCTTGATAATCAAAGCGTTTCCTGGATCGATTTCTTGAACTTTTTCAAAAGGTACGTTGAATACTGTTTGAATAACCGGTCTTTCAGAAGCTACAACAACTACTTCATCATCTTGATAAAAGTAAGCTGGACGAATTCCTGCTGGATCTCTAAATACAAAAGCATCACCATGACCTAATAAACCAGCCATTGCATAACCTCCATCTAAGTTTTTAGCCGAACGAGCTAAGATTTTAGCAATATCCAAACGCTCTGCAATTACAGGAGAAGCATCTCTTTTTGAATATCCTTCAGCTTTACAGTCTTGGTACAATTGCATAACTTCTTTGTCTAAGAAGTGACCAATTTTTTCCATTACTGTCACAGTATCAGCCATTTCTTTTGGGTGCTGACCTAATTCAACAAGATTTTCAAAAAGTTCTTTAACATTCGTCATATTAAAGTTTCCTGCCAAAATCAAGTTACGGTGCATCCAGTTACTTTGACGTAAAAATGGGTGTACACTTTCGATGCTGTTTTTACCGAAAGTTCCGTAACGAACGTGACCTAAAAACAATTCTCCAACATAAGGAATATTTGCTTTTAACTCTTTCATATCGTCACCCAATTCTGGATTCGCTTTTAACTCTTCGCTAATGCGTTCATTAATTTGTTTAAAAACGTCTTGTATTGGCTGTGCGTGATTCGAACGAACTCTGCTAATGTAGCGTTGTCCTGGATCAACATCAAATTTTATACTTGCAAAACCAGCTCCGTCTTGTCCGCGGTTGTGCTGTTTTTCCATCATTAAATACATCTTCTGGATTCCGTAGAAAGCAGTTCCGTATTTTTCTTTATAGTATTCAAGCGGTTTAAGTAGTCTAACTAAAGCTATTCCACATTCATGTTTTAAAGCGTCGCTCATTTTTTTTGTTTTTTTGTGTGTTGTAAGTTGTGTGTATTAACGTAATAAAAAAGCCCCGTTTTACCGAGGCTCTTAGGCATTATATTTCTATGTCAAACTGAGTTAACGATTTAAATTGCTGTAATCGAATCGCCACCTCGGCCTTGCTTAATGTTTCCATCCTTTCAGTTCCAAATTTCTCTACGCAGAACGAAGCTAAATTTGAACCGTAAATAATCGCGTTTTTCATGTTGCCAAACGAAATGTTTTCGCTTTGCGCAATAAATCCAGAGAAACCACCTGCGAAAGTGTCTCCTGCTCCAGTTGGATCAAAAACATCTTCTAATGGTAAAGCTGGTGCAAAGAATACTTCTCTGTTGTGGAATAAAAGTGCTCCGTGTTCTCCTTTTTTGATCACCACATATTTTGGTCCCATATCTTGGATTTTCGCAGCTGCTTTTACTAATGAATATTCACCAGAAAGTTGTCTTGCTTCTTCGTCATTGATTGTAATAACATCTACACGTTTAATAACGTCTAGTAATTCTGGAAGAGCGCAGTCCATCCAAAAGTTCATTGTATCTAAAACAACTAATTTTGGTTTTTTCTCTAATTGATCTAAAACACTGCTTTGTACTAATGGGTGTAAGTTTCCTAACATTACAACATCAGCATCTTTGTAGTTTTGAG
>NZ_JBHNPP010000056.1:0-14694 GCF_042436695.1 Flavobacterium sp. HJSW_4 | reverse complement strand
ATTTTCTTTAGACTATTAAAACCAAAAATCAACAGAAAAAGTGCGGCAAAAATAATTCGGAAAGAACCAACTTGGATTGCCGTTAGTCCGACCAATCCCTTTTTTATTAAAATAAAAGAACTTCCCCAGATAAGAGAAAGAATCCCCAAGTATATCCACTTTAACTGTTTTGTATCCATAAATTGTTATTTACTGCAAATTTGTAATTATTTTACGAACTGAGCGCGCTCTTTTTATTAATTTTGCAGGAAAGTAATTCGCAATTTTTAAATTTATATATAATGAAAATTTCAAAAATCTTAATCGCCGCAACAATCGCTGGATTAGTATTTGTTGGTTGTAAAAAAGCAGAAGACAAAAGTCTTGAAGTTGTAAATGCAGAAAAAACTGCTCCAAAAGAACACAAACCAATCGCTGCTGAAAATTTACAAACAGCAAGTTTCCAAATTGAAGGAATGACTTGTGCTATGGGATGTGCAAAAACAATCGAAGAAGAATTAGCAAATCTTGACGGGGTTGACAAAGCAACTGTTGATTTTGACAAGAAAACTGCAACGGTAAGTTTTGATAAAACAATCCAAAATTCAGAATCTTTAACAAAAGTAGTTCAAGAAACTGGAGACGGAAAAACATATAAAGTTTCGAATTTTAAGTCTTAAGACTTAAAATCATCTCATAAAAAAAGGATCCAAATTGGATCCTTTTTTTATTTTCTTTATTTCCATTTTAATGTTTCCATTAAACGCTGCATATCGTTTTTAACATAACTCGCTGCTGGCATGATTGAGTCAAAATTTGGTTTTGCGTAAAAATATACAGAACCTATTAAAAAGTGTTTTGTACTGTCTGTAACATAAAACTGAGAGTTAGTTGCTGCGTTTCCATCAACTTGATAAAACATTCCGAAAACCTTTTTCTCTGGATTTAAATACGGTTGTTCTAAAATATCATCGGCTTTAATTACGTGCTCGTAAGTCAGTTTTTGAGCATCACGTAGTAATTTATCAATATTGCCATTTACAGGCTTATAGGTCAAATAAATGGTCGCTTTCATCTTTGGATAAGTAATTGCAAATCCGCATTCTTTTTCTCCTTTAATAATTGCCTCTTCATTCATCTGAAAAGCAAATGGACAATTGTTTTCAAAATTCACATATTTTGCTTCTGGATAATCCAATCGCAGGTAACTCGCCGGTTTAGGCAAAACATCATTTTTACAGCTTATAACCGTTAGAGCAAGCAAAATTGCCGTTATTGAAAGTATTCTATTTAACATTTTAATTTATTGTTACTTTTATTTGTTTTACACGCTTTTTATCAACTGTTTCTACCGTGAAAATACAGTTCTCAAAAGGTACTTTTTGATCTTTTTTCGGAAAATTACCTAAAATTTCCAGAATAAATCCCGCTAATGTTTCTGCTTCTCCTTTATGAGCTTCAAACACATCTTCATCAACATCTACAATTCTGTAGAAATCCTTTAAATTTATTTTTCCTTCAAAAAGAAAATTATTGTCATCAATCTGTGAAAAATTTAGATTTTCATCATCAAATTCATCACTAATATCTCCAACTATTTCTTCGATAACATCTTCTAACGAAACCAATCCAGATGTTCCTCCATATTCATCAACCACAATAGCTAAGTGGCTTTTTAGGCTCTGAAAATCCTTTAAAAGATTATCTAATTTTTTATTTTCAGGAACAAAGAAAGCTTCACGAATTAAAGAAGTCCAATCAAATTCTTCTTTATCAATGTGCGGAAGCAAATCTTTTACGAAAAGCACTCCTTCAATCTGATCAATATTATCACGATAAATTGGAATTCTAGAAAAACCTGTTTCAATTATTTTAGGATAAATGGCTGCGAATGTTTCTGATATTTCCAATGCAAAAATATCAATTCTTGGGCTCATAACCTGCTTTGTATCGGTATTCCCGAAAGAAACTATTCCTTCCAGAATTTTTTGTTCTTCTGTCGAAGTTCCTTCAGAATCTGTTAATTCTAAAGCCTGAGAAAGCTGATTGATTGAAAAATTATTTTTTTGTTTACCTAATTTATTCTGCAAATATATAGTAACGGCGCGCATTGGCAAACTGACAGGCGAAAGCACTTTATCTAAAAATGCCAACGGGTAAGCCACGCCTTTAGCAAAACGAATACTGTTTCTGCTCGCGTAAACCTTAGGAAGAACTTCGCCAAATAATAAAATTAAAAAAGTAACTAAGATTACCTCTAAAGTAAATTTAAAGGCTGGCGAACTTACATTAGCAAAAATATTTTGTCCGATGTAACCAAAAAGAATTACTACGCCAATATTAAAAAAGTTATTTGCAACCAATAAAGTTGCCAAAAGCTTTTTAGGTTTGTCCAATAAATTTGAAATAATTTTACCTTTTGCAAGATTATCGTTTAAAGTGTCATCGATATCTTGTTGCGATAAAGAAAAAAGAGCAACTTCAGCGCCAGAAACGATTGCTGAAAGAAATAATAAAATAAAAATTCCGACGAAACCAATAATTAAATTGGCGTCAAGATTTGTAGAAAAAAGTAAACTGGGCTCTGGGTCCAAACTGTGTAAAATTAGTTAAACATCGCTTAGAAGGGCAGATCATTAATCGGAAGCCCTTCAGGAGCATCAAAGTTAGTATTTTTTACCGACTCTGTATCCTGGTTTTGCTTTGTATATGCAGTTTCTTTTTTAGTTGTCAAGAAAGTAAACTCTGTAACCTGAATTTCGGTAGTATATTTTGTCGTCCCATCTTCTGTTTGCCATTGACGAGATTTTATTCTTCCTTCAACATAAATTTTATCTCCTTTAGAAAGATATTTTTCGCAAATCTCTGCGGCTTTATTACGCACAACCAAATTATGCCATTCTGTAGAAGTTATCTTTTCATTGGTCGTTTTATTGATATATACCTCATTGGTAGCCAGCTGAAAACGTCCGATGCAGTTTCCTCCATCAAAATAATGCATCTTTACATCATCGCCTAAATGGCCAATAAGCATCACTTTATTTAATGTTCCGTTCATAGTTTTTGGTGGTATTTCTCCCAAAGATACATTTTTTTAGCAATTTATTTCTTGCTTTTCTATAAAATTATATATCACGATAGGAAAAGGAAAAGTTTTCAATTTTTGAGCATCTACTCCGTTTTCAATTTCTTCCTCCACTTTAATTTTCCAAAACTGAATGTGCAGATGCTGATGCGAAAGTTTATGTATAACGGTTGATTCACTATAATCTTCTATACTTATAATAGTATATTCTGGAAAGATTTCATTTTTAGCCATTTTAGAAACTACATCAAAATCAACAATTGATTGGGTTTCTAGTAACGGAAACTCATATAAATTATGCCAAATTCCTTTTTCGGTTCTTTTTCGAATTAATGTATTTCCCGAAATATCTTCCAAAACCAAATAATTAAAGTAGCGATTGGTCACTTTTATCTTTTTTGACTTAACGGGAAGCATATTCACTTTTCCTTTTTGCAAGGCGACGCAGCTTTCGTTAAAAACACAAATAGTGCAATCTGGGCTTTTAGGAACACATTGCAACGCACCAAACTCCATTATAGCTTGATTAAAAATAGCTGGGTTATCTTTCGGCATTAACTCCTGAGCCAACGCCGCAAACTCTTTTTTAGTTGCTGGGAGCGCGATATCCGATTCGATATCAAAATAACGGGCCAAAACACGAAATACATTTCCGTCTACCACAGGAACGAATTCATTATAGGAGAAAGAAGCTATTGCTGCGGCTGTATATTCACCAACACCTTTAAGTTTTAAAAGCTCTTTATACGAATCAGGAAAAATACCATTTAAGTCATTACTTATATATTGAGCCGTTTTATGAAGATTTCGAGCACGAGAATAATAACCCAAACCTTGCCAAAGTTTCAAAACTTTCTCTTCTGAAGCTTCTGCTAAATGTTTTACGGTAGGAAATTCCTGAGTAAATAAAAAAAAATAAGGCATTCCTTGAGCAACTCGCGTCTGCTGAAGCATGATTTCTGAGAGCCAAATTTGGTACGGATCGACCGTTTTTCGCCACGGTAAATCACGCTTGTGCTGTAAATACCATTTTATCAATATGTTATGAAAATTCATCGTAAAATACTTAGATTGCAAAAGTAAATGTTTATGTAATTAAAATTTAACGAATTAGCTTGATTAATTATTTTTTTAATTCCTATATTTGCAAACTCAAAAAAATAGTACACCATTTATAAAATAAAATAGGAAAGAAAATGACGAAAGCAGATATCGTAGCGAAGATTTCAGAGAAACTAGGTCTTGAAAAAGGAGACGTTCAAGCAACAGTAGAAACTTTTATGGAAGAAGTTAAGACTTCTTTAGAGACTGGAGACAATGTTTACCTAAGAGGTTTTGGTAGTTTTATCGTTAAAACTAGAGCTGAAAAGACTGGAAGAAACATTTCTAAAAACACTACTATTAAAATTCCAGCACACAACATTCCTGCGTTCAAACCTGCAAAAGTTTTTGTAGAGGGAGTTAAAACTAACAACGAAGCAAAATAATATTAATTAACATAAATCTGACACAATATGCCAAGTGGTAAAAAAAGAAAGAGACATAAGGTAGCTACTCACAAACGTAAAAAAAGAGCGAGAGCTAACCGCCACAAAAAGAAAAAGTAGTTTTAAACTACTTTTTTCTTTTTAAACGTTCATTGAAATTGGAGTTTGATAGTCTCAGTCACAGATTACAGTTTGCAGCTTGAAACTGCTTACTGGCACTGAAAACTGACAGCTAACTCCTCCGGGTTAATACCTGTTAAAATAATTGTTTAATCCATCCTTACAATTCAGTTATGAGTTATAAGTTATGAGTTATGAGTTGCAAAACCTGAAACTTGAAACCTAAAACCTGAAACTAAAAGTCTGGATAAAAATTTACAGTGTGAATAAAGAATTAATCATTAGATCTAGTTCTGAAGCCGTAGATTTTGCCTTATTAAAAGATGGAAAACTAATTGAATTACACAAAGAAGAAGAAAAAAGCAACTTTCAGGTTGGTGATATTTTTATTGCCAAAATCAGAAAACCAGTTGCTGGACTTAATGCTGCTTTTGTAAATGTAGGCTTTGAAAAAGATGCCTTTTTACATTATCATGATTTGGGTCCAAATCTAGCTTCTCAGCTGAAATTCATAAAACTTGTAAGCGCAGGTAAATTAAAAGATTTCTCCCTAAAAACCTTTCAGTTTGAAAAAGAGATTGACAAAGATGGCATCATTACTGATATTTTAAGTGCCAATCAATCTGTCTTAGTTCAAGTAGTTAAAGAACCTATATCAACCAAAGGACCAAGAATAAGTGCTGAGCTTTCTCTTGCCGGAAGATTTATCGTTCTAGTTCCTTTTTCTGATCGTGTTTCTATTTCTCAAAAAATAGAAGACAAAAAAGAAAAGGATCGTCTAAAAAAACTTGTTCTATCGATCAAACCTAAAGGATTTGGTGTTATTGTTCGTACAGTAGCCGAAGGCAAAAACGTAGCCGAATTAGAAAAAGATTTGCAGAACCTGCTTGGCAGATGGTCTGCAATGTGTAAAAAATTACCAACTGCTCATCATCCATCAAAAGTATTAGGAGAGCTTAATAGAGCTTCTTCGATATTAAGAGATGTATTCAACGATACCTTCAGCGGTATACAAATAGATGATGAAGAGTTGTACCATCAAACGAAGGAATATTTGCAAGAAATTGCGCCTTCAAAACAATCGATTGTTAAGTTTTATCAATCAAATGACACCCCAATTTTCGAGAAATACAATATAGAGAGACAAATCAAAACTTCTTTTGGCCGAACTGTTTCCATGAGCAAAGGTGCTTATCTAATTATAGAACACACCGAAGCACTTCACGTTATAGACGTAAACAGCGGAAACCGTTCTAATAAAGCGACCAACCAAGAAGACACAGCCATGGAAGTGAATATGATTGCCGCTGCTGAAATCGCAAGACAACTACGCTTGCGTGATATGGGCGGAATAATCGTAGTTGATTTTATCGATATGTCTAATCCTGAAAATAGGAAAGTTTTGTTCGACTTCTTGCGAGAAGAAATGAGCGACGATAAAGCAAAGCATAAAATATTACCGCCGAGTAAGTTTGGTTTGGTCCAAATTACAAGACAGCGCGTAAGACCAGAAGTTAACATTAAAACTAGAGAAGAAGATCCTAATAAAGTTAATGGTGAAATTGAAGCACCAATATTAATAATTGACAAGATCACCTCTGATTTAGAAAGACTTTTAAAAACCCACAATAAGGTTGTGCTTAATACACACCCGTTTGTGGCTGCATACCTCAGCAAAGGTTTTCCATCATTACGTTCAAAATGGTTTTTTGAACATAAGAAATGGGTGAAAATCATACCTCGTGACGCTTACACGTACTTAGAATATCATTTCTACGATAAAAAGGGAAATGTTATTTCAGAATAAAAACAAAAAACCGCCTTTCGAAAGATTGGCGGTTTTTTTATAGCTTTTTTTATTTTTTCCGCCACGAATTCTCGAATTAATTTTAAAATAATTCGAGAATTCGTGGCGGAAATTTTATTCTCGAACTATCTCAATTTTCCTTCTGATTTCATTTCCAGAAGCATCAACAACCGTGATGTAATGCGTTCCTGTTGTTGGCGTAATTGGCAATTCATGAAATGTTTTGGTTGTGGCTTTATACACATCATCAACATACCAGAATAATTCCTTATCTCTTTCAGAATAAGCCACTTTTAAAATCACGGGTTGCACATTACTATTGAAATCCTTCGTTAAATAGATTTTACTATTCGCTTTCGGATAAATAAAATCCATTGTTGTGGTTTGTGTTCCTTCACAACCTTCTTTAAACGGTGGCAAAGGCAGATATTCTATGTGCTGACTTTTATAGTACCATGCCATAACCGGAGGCAATACAAACCAGTTTTTAGTAACAATATTATCTACACTTTCACAACTGCTATTGACCTGAAATTGTTCTGTTTTATCTAAATGAATGGTTTTATGATACGGGCAAACTTTAGTCGATTTTCCTTTTTTAGGAACCCATTGTTTGATTTTCGGACAATTATCTTTCGCCAAATAACCACTTAATCGACAAACCTCAACTTCTGCTAAATCATTATAAGGCGTATCAAACCATCTTTGTCTTGGAAGTAAATTAAAAACATCAAATAAAATTGGTGCGGCGCTCGTAACTCCCGTTAAAGTTGGTCTTCCTTCACCTGTTGCATTTCCAACCCAGATTCCAACAACATATCTCGAATTTGTTCCAATAGCCCAAGCGTCTCTATTTCCGAAACTCGTTCCTGTTTTCCATGCAATTTTAAGCGAACTGTCATAAAACTTCCAAGCCTCATCTCCTTCTGGTCTGTTGACTTCTTCCATTGCGCTGTAAGTCAGCCAAATTGAGCCTGCACCTAAAATATTCTTCTGATTGGTTTCTGAGCCAAAATCGGGTTTAAAATCGTTTTTATAATTCAACTCTGTAAATTCATTGGTTCTGTATTGCCCTTTATTTTTAGTGTAATAATTAACCGTAGAAGAAAGATTGGCATACGTTCGGCATAAATCCCATAAATTACTTTCTGCACCTCCCAAAATCAGTGATAATCCGTAATGATCGGGTGTTTTATTGATATTTCTTAATTTGAATTTTTGCAATTCTTCGTAAAATTTGTTTACACTAAAATCCTGCAACATCAAAACCGCAGGAATATTTAATGAACGAGACAATGCGCGATGTGCAGGAACTGCTCCGTCAAAAGTCAAATTAAAGTTTTGCGGTGTATAACCCGAAATCTGTGTTGGAATATCTGCAATTAAAGTATTCGGAAGCAATTCGCCATCATCCAACATCGCGCCATATAGAAGCGGTTTTAAAATACTTCCCGTACTTCTTGGAGCATCGATAATATCTACATCTTTTTGGTGATCTGCATCGGCTGGAGAATTTCCAACGTAACTCATTACATTTCTACTCTGAACATCAATTACCAAAATCGCCAGATTATGAACTTCATTCTGTTTGTATTGATTGTAATAATATCTTGCAATTTGATTAACTCTGTTTTGAAGTGCGTAATCAATTGTGGTTTTAACTCTTGTTCCTTCTTCGCCTTTAGCCACTCTTTGAAGCAAATGCGGAGCAATTTGAGGCAAATCATACGGTTTTTGAGGCAATGGTTCTTCTATCGAAAGTTCGTACGTCTGCTTGTCTATTATTCCTTCTTGATGCAGTTTTAAAAGAAGTCGGTTTCTTTTATTTAATAATTTTATTTGATTTTTTCCTGGATAAATCAAACTCGGCGCATTCGGTAAAACAGCCAAAACCGCATTTTCTGCCCATGACAATTGATTGGATTGAACACCAAAATAACGCCATGAAGCCATTTCAAGCCCCACAACATTTCCTCCAAATGGTGCATGAGCTGCGTACATTTCGAGAATTTCATTTTTAGAATAGCCCAATTCTAATCTCGTAGCGAGAATAATTTCTATAACTTTTTCGAAATAAGTTCTGTTTTTTCCTTTTCGAGATAATCGGATAACTTGCTGTGTCAGCGTACTTCCTCCTCGAACAACTTTTCCTGCTTTTCTATTTTGTTTGAAAGCATTGATCATTGCTCCGGGATTGAAACCGGGATGTTTATAGAAATATTCGTCTTCAAAATAAACAATGCATTTCTTGAACTTGTCTGGAACACTGTCTTGTGCTGGAAAACGCCATTGTCCGTCTCGAGCAATTTTAGCGCCTAGAAGCTCTCCTTCTTTGCTTTCTATTACGGTTGAATAAGGTTCTTTGAATAATGTTCGGGGTATCGAAAAATAGTAAATCAGCAATAGCAGAAATGCAATTGCTGATTTTATCTTATTCTTTTTTATCCAGTTTATAATGCGTTGAAGGAACGCTTTAATTTTATTTTTCAATGCTTGTTTTTTTTCGCCACGAATTCACGAATTTAAATTATAAAAAATTAATTCGTGAATTCGTGACTAACAACTTTATTTTACAACCTCAACCCAGAAACCTTTTGTTCTTGCTAAGAATGTATTATCGTACATCGCTTCGCATTGCAATCCTGGCAGATAATAGTTTCCTAAATACGATGCATTAAGTAGGATACGGAAAACTTTTGTTTCTCTCGCTTTCATTCCGAAATAGAAATTCGTTCTGTCGTCTCGGATATCAATATAATCTGCAATATTGTTTACAGCATCTCCGTAATCAGTGAAACGAGTATTTACAATTTCGAATCCTGAAGGTAGAATTTGCGACAATGCAACATTTTGAACGCTTTCTCCTCTTTGGTTTTTAATCGTAACCTCCGCAACAAATTCAGTTCCTTGATTGATTTTTGAAACATTTATTACACTTCCTTTTCTATTTTTGAAAACAATCGAAGCCGTAACATCACTTTGAACCGCATTTTCTTGTCCGATTGGCAGAATTCCAGTGTTCAATACACGAACATAAACTGTATTTGCTTTATTGTTTTTCAGCGTGATACTATTTGCACCCGAAGCAACAGACAAACTGCGATCTGCAACTGATTTCCCTGTATTTATGGTTTCTCCTTTTCCGTTTTTACTGAATTGAATATTGATTCCTTTTGGACCATTGCTTACCGCAAATTTCGACATTGCATACAAGCAGTAAGCCGTTGTCTGCGTGCTCATCCATTGATTAGCTGACATTTCTTTAGCCAATTTAGAAGCTGTTACAAATGCTTTTTGTTTTTGGTCTAAAAGAAGCATCGTTTCTAAAGCCATTGCTCTATTTCTTTCGCTTGAACCATAATAGTAATAGCTATAACCGTCTGAACTTCCGTCGATACTTGTTTTCAAGAACAAACTTTGTCCAGCCGATTTCTGGCCTGCTAAAACGTAAGCTGCAGCTAAACGAAGCATACTTTCATTCGAAATACCTTTTGTTTCTCTTAGTCTGTTCATTGCAGATAAATCGGCATTTCCAGCTAAAGCTAAAGTATACAAACGATATGCCTGAGCTAAATCATTTCCATATTTCGGTTCAAAACGCCATTGTTTCGCTTCTTTCTGCTGATATGACAGCCATTTTGATTTGAAATTAATTGGCAATACATATCCTTTTTTCTCTGCTTCAATCAAGAAATGTCCAGCGTAAGAAGTTCCCCAATCGTCTGCAATTGCATTTCCTTGCCAGTAAGGCAGCCCTCCATTTGATAATTGGAAATTACCCAATCTCGCAATTCCAGCAGCAATATTTTTCTGAATCAGATCTTTGCGTTTTGCATCAATATCAGCCACATCGCCTAAATACAATTGTGGAAAAACCGATGAAGTTGTTTGTTCAACACATCCATGAGGATATTGAATTAAGAATTGTAATCTTCCGTTCAAATTCATTGATGGCATTGATGAAACTTCCAATCTTGCTTTGTTGCTTCCGGCAATTCCAAATGTTTTCCATGAAATTGTTTTAGTACTATTTGGCGTTAAAACAACATCTGTAAAAGTACTCGTAACCGGATTCGGGTTCGTCATATCAATTTCAACATCATAAACTGATTTTTCACTTCCTGATGTTGCTATTACCTGAACTTTTGCAATTCCAGTCGCAGATCCTACGACCAAATTAAAATACGCCATTTTTTCATCTGGCTGTGCAAAATTCAAACTTTGAACTGCACTTCCCATTACTTTTAATCCGTTGCTTGTTTTTACTTGGATCGAAACATTTTTGATTTTGCTTTCAGTTGCAAAAACAGTTACTGGCAATGTTACTTTTTCTGATGGCGAAATCTTTCTTGGCAACGAAGCCAAAACCATCAACGGACTCTTAACCTGAGTTGCTTTTTCAACACTTCCATAAGCGCTTGTATTTGCATCTCCTGCCACAACCATTGTTCGAACTGAACCAATGTATTTCGGTAATTTTAATTGATGCGATTTTGTTTCTCCTTTTCCTAATTTAAATGGTCCGTAGTACAGTACAACAGGCTTAAAACGGTTCGCTTTTTTAGCTTTTCCTCCGCCTAAATCCTGATCCCCACCAATACTGAAAATCTGATTTATTTTTCCGCCGTAAGCGCCAATTACATCATCGTAAACGTCCCAAGTTTTTACTCCTAAAGCTTCACGAACATAGAAACTATCCCATGCGTTTGGTGTTTTAAAACGAGTTAAATCCAAAAGTCCTTCATCTACAACGGCGATTGTATAGGTCATTTCTTTGCCTGATTTCTCACCCACTTTTACTGTAAAAGATTGTTCAGGTTTTAAAACATCCGGCATTGAAAGCGTTGGAGCAAGAATTGTATTTTTGTCTACCACTTCAATTGGTACAATTCCGTACATACGAATTGGCGAATCGTTTTTGGTTGAAGCGTGTGGCTGCAGTAACGTAATATTGAAATATACGTTTGGTGCCATTGCTCCCGTAATCGGAACTTCAACTTTAGTTTCTCCTTTTTTAGTTTCTGCCCAAATAGTTTGCACCACTCGAGATCCATTTTCTACAGAAATTAAAGCTCTTCCTCCTTCACTTGAAGGGAAAGAAATTTGTGCTTTTTCTCCAACGGCATAGTTTTTCTTATCGGTAGAAAACACCAACATATTTGCTGTCGAAGCATCTCTATTTCTCGTTTTTCCAGACCAGATTGGCCAGTCGATATTTACGGTTAACGAAGTCGCATGACCATCTTCCTGATCAGCAACACGAATTAAATAACGTCCCCATTCTTCATCTGTCAAGGCAAATTGGAAACTTCCTTTTCCGCTTGAATCCGTATTGATGACAAAAGTTTTGTATGAAGTCGTTGCATTCGACGAGTTATAATTTGATAAATTATCGCTTGAAGAATCCCACCACCATCTCCAGTCTACCTTGTAAACTCGTACTTCAAGATTTCTAACCGATTTTGGTCTTCCGTTTTCATCTACAGTCACCACTTCAAAACGATTATTTGTTCTCGTTTCAAGCATGCTGTATTTATTCAGTTCAGGCGTTTTAACTCCAACATACGTTTTGTATGGAGAATAAGTGGTTGACATCACATCTGTACTAAAATCACCTCCTTCTTCATATACTTTTGTAATGAATGAAGCGCGAAGCATTCCCGGCGCCTGACCTTGCAATCTTGGCTGAATGTTTACTGAAGCTTTTCCGCTTTCGTTTAATTTCCCTGAGAAAACGTTGATTTCTTCTGTACTAAATTGACGCGCTAAATCATCAAAAGTATATTTTTCGTATCCTTTGAAAGTTGTAGCTTGCTGAGAGAATTTTGCCTGCATTTCTACATTCAAATTCTTCGCAATTGCTCCGTGTAACCAAGTCACTTCCAAATTATCTGTATTTGGATATGATGCTGAAAGCGTTTTTCTGCTAAATGTATTTTTGATTTTTAAACGATTAGGTTTGATCGTTTCAATCTTAATGCTTTTATAGAATTTTGCACCTCCAACGCTAACCATTGCTTCCCAGTTTCCTGTTGGCGCATCTTGGTTTGTTGGAACTGTAAAAGCATAATGATTCAGATCATTCGTTTTTTGAACTGTTTGATAAACCGTTTTTCCGTTCGGATCGTTTAATCTGAATTTAATCGGATGTGATTTCGGAAGTTTATTCGCGGCGTCATTCAAAATAAATGATAAATATAAATTATCGCCAGGACGCCAAACACCTCTTTCTCCGTAAATAAATCCTTTTAATCCTTTCTGTAAAGTTTCACCTGCAACATCAAAATTACTTACTGATAAAGAAAGTCCGTCATCCAGCTTCACGTAAGTCGATTGATCGCCTAAAGTGACAATGGCAAAATAAGCGAATTTATCCAATTGGAAAGATGCAATACCTTCGCTGCTTGTCGCTTCTGTTGCTATTTTTTGCTGTTGGAAATTATATAAATCTACTCTTGCATTCGAAACTGGTTCGGTTGTAACGATATTATTTACAGCAAATAAGTACGATTTATTTTCTCCTCTTTTGGCAATAACTCCTAAATCTGTAGCTAAAATATTGGTTGCAATTCTCGCATTGTAGAAATAAGAACCTGTACAAGGATCTTGGCTTTCTCTCCAATCGTAATCGTCGTAATAATAGTAATCATCATAAGAATTTCCGCTGTAGTTTACGTCGTTTTCATCAACTTCTTCCTCCTCGGTTTCATCATCGTTTCCTTCTGAAGTTTCACATTTGTATAACGAATATTTCTTTTTGTAAACAAATTCCACTCTGTAAATCGCGCCTGGTTCTGGTTTGATAATTTTCGATAAGTCTAAAGCATAGGTATTCCATTTTGCTAGATTTACGAGTGTACTTTCTCTTAAATTTAAAGTAGTTTTGGCAATTGGCTGTGCTACTTTCTTAAGATTTTGTCCGCCGTTTAATTCATTATATTGAAGAAATTGCAGAATATTATTTTTGTAAATTTTATAAACCTTTACATCTACAGCACTAAGATTTACCGCTTCAAAATTCAATTTTAAATTATTTGAACTTGGCAGAATCGTTCCGTTTTTAATAAAACGAATATTTGGTTTGATCTGATCGAAAGAGATTTTCTCGCTGTAATTGTTTTCTAGTTTTTTGCCGTACTGACTTTCAATTCCCTGAAATACTTCCAATAATAATTCACCCGTAACAACTTGCTCTGGTTCTTCATCTGGTACATATTCAACGACTTCTTCTACAACAGCTGCGGCTGAATCTACAGCAACTGCGGCTGAGTCAACTACAACGGCTGCCGAATCTACCGCAACCGCAGCTGGTTCTGCAACGGCTACCGCTATTGGCTCTTCTTTTTTAGGCGCGTTTTGATTACTAAAATATACTTTAAGTAAATTTCCTTGAGTTGAAAATTTCAGATTATTAGTATTTTGAATAGAAACCAATCCAGCAAAATCTTGTCCTTTTTCTAAAGGTTCAGAGAAATTAATTAAAACCTGCTGATTGTTTCCGTCTGGAACTTCAACTTTTATAACTTTAAATTCGTTGATGCTTGTAATCGGGAAATCGATTTGTCCTTTTTGATCAATATCAAAATCATTTCCATCATAGATAATTTCTAAATTTGAAACTTCTGATTGACGCTGAATGCTGTCAATTATAAAATGAAATTCTTTTCCTGAAGACACATTTTTATCAAACTTGATCTTAAGATCGTTTCCGTTATGTTTGGCTTGAACCAACTTAATAGCGGTTTCCAAATCAATATTATCTGCTGTTTTAAGTGTGCAGTTTAAATATTGATATTCTTTGCTGTACGACTGAATATCCCCAGTATTGATGGTGAAATCCTGTTTAACGGTTTTAACTGTAAAATTGAATTTAGAAAGTTCTTTTTCTTTCTCTTTCGGAATGGCAGTCAGTTTATCTAAGTTTAAAGTAACCTGATATTCTGTTCCCATTTTGAGTTTTTTCTCCGGAATAAAAGCTAAAGTATTCGTTGAAAGTGCTACGACTTTTCCGTGAACACTTGGCGAAATATCAAATAAATCGTCATCTAATTCCTGATTGGGTTTCCAATCGTTTTTATCGAATGCCAAAACCACACGAATATCAGAATCTGCAGAAACGATACCGCCTGTAAAACTGGTAATGTAATCTTTAAATAACGAAAAATCGGAGATGAAATCTGCAGGTGATTTGCGCCCGCAGGATTGAAAAATAAAAA
>NZ_JBHNPP010000055.1:0-14794 GCF_042436695.1 Flavobacterium sp. HJSW_4 | reverse complement strand
TTTTAAAATATTTTTTCAAAATGTATTTTTGTAAGATTAAGATTCAAAAAATGCTAAGATAGCTAGACAAAATCAAATAAAAAAACCGAAGCATTTTTTGCTTCGGTTTTTTTATTAAAATCCCTAAGATGCTTAGCAACTTAGAAGCTTAGAATCTTTATAATAATCCCGCTCTTTTCAACAATGCTTCAGGTTTTGGTTCTTGACCTCTGAAACGTTTGTATAAAGTCATTGGGTGTTCTGTTCCTCCTTTAGAAAGTACGTTGTCTTTGAATTTTTTAGCGATTTCTTCATTGAAAATGCCATTTTCATGGAAATATTCAAAAGCATCAGCATCTAAAACTTCAGCCCATTTGTAGCTGTAATATCCAGAAGAATATCCGCCTTGGAAAATATGTGAAAAAGCTGTGCTCATCGCATTTTCTTTTACGTCCGGATACAGTTGTGTGTTAGCAAATTGTTCCGTTTCGAAAGTTTTAAGATCTGTAATGTTAGTTGGATCTTGTCCGTGCCAAGCCATATCTAACAATCCGAAACTTAATTGACGTAATGTTGCCAAACCTTCCTGGAAACTTGCACTTTCTTTGATTTTCTGAACATACTCAATCGGAATAATTTCTCCCGTTTCGTAGTGATTCGCAAATAAAGCCAAAGCTTCTGGTTCGTAACACCAATTCTCCATAATCTGACTTGGAAGTTCTACGAAATCCCAATAAACAGAAGTTCCAGATAAACTTGGATAAACCGTGTCAGCCAACATTCCGTGTAATCCGTGACCGAATTCGTGGAATAAAGTTGTTACTTCATTAAAAGTCAATAACGAAGGTTTTGTTTCGGTTGGTTTTGTAAAGTTACAAACGTTTGAAATATGTGGTCTTTCGTTTACGCCATCTTTTACATATTGCGATTTGAAAGAAGTCATCCAAGCGCCGTTTCTTTTTCCTTTTCTCGGGAAGAAATCAGCGTAGAAGATCGAAACTAAATCATTTTTAGCATCACGAACTTCATAAGTTGTTACTTCTTCGTGATATTTATCGATATCAAAAACTTCGGTAAACGTTAAACCGTAAAGTTTTTTAGCAACAGTAAAAGCACCGTCTAAAACTTTTTCTAATTGGAAATAAGGTTTTAGTTTTTCATCATCTAAATTAAAAAGCTGTTGTTTTAATTTTTCAGAATAATAAGCGCCGTCCCATTTTTCTAGTTGTTCTATTCCGTCTAGTTCTTTAGCGAAAGCGGTTAATTCAGCAAACTCTTTTTGAGCGGCAGGTTTTGCTTTTGCTAATAAATCATTCAGGAAAGAAAATACTTTTTCTGGACTTTCAGCCATTCTTTCTTCCAAAACAAAATGAGCGTGCGTTTTATAACCTAATAAATTGGCTCTATCGTGACGAAGTTTTGCAATCTTTAGAACATTTTCCTGATTGTCAAATTCGTTGTTTTGAAAACCTTTTGCTCCAAAAGCAATTGCCATTTTTTTACGCAATTCGCGATTATCAGCATAAGTCAAAAACGGAACGTAGCTTGGATGATCTAAAGTGAAAATCCAACCTTCTTTTTCTTGATTTTTGGCTAATAATCTAGCTGCTTCGATTGTGCCTTCTGGCAAACCTGACAAATCTTTTTCATCCGTTAAATGCAATTCGAAGTTGTTGGTTTCTGCCAAAACATTTTCGCCAAATTGTAAACTCAATTTCGATAATTCTTTGTCAATTTCTCTTAACTGATTTTTCTTCTCTTCTGGCAAATTTGCTCCGTTTCTAGAAAAGCTTTTGTATTTTTTATCTAATAAAGTCGTTTGTTCCGGGTTGAGGTTCAAACTTTCTTTTTGATTATAAACGGCTTTTACGCGCGCAAACAATTCCGCATTCAAACGAATGTCATTTCCGAATTCTGAAAGCCAAGGCGAAACTTCCTGAGCAATTTTCTGCATTTCGTCATTCGTTTCAGCCGAATTTAAATTGAAGAAAACACTAGAAAGACGATCTAAAATATCGCCAGAAAAATCCATTGCTACAATTGTGTTTTCAAAAGTCGGCGCGTCTGGATTATTTACAATCGCATCAATTTCAGCTTTAGCCAAAGCAATTCCTTCTTGAAAAGCAGGAACGTAATCTTCGATTTTAATTTGCGAAAAAGGCGCGGTGTTATGTTTGGTATTGAAATATTGTGTTAATACGCTCATTTTTTTAGTTTTCAGTCTCAGTCTCGGTTTTCAGTATGAATCGAGAATCGAGAATTATTTTTAAGTATTCAGTCGCAGTCGCAGTCTCGGTTTTCGGTCTCAATAGAAACTGAAAACTGAGACTGCGACTGAAAACTTATTTTAAACTTTCAGCCGCTTTATTAACCGCAGCTTTCAATTCTTCTTTATAAGCAATAATCGTATCCAAAACTTTTTTGTCATGGCTTCCGATGATTTGTGCTGCTAAAATCCCAGCGTTTTTTGCTCCGTTTAAAGCTACTGTTGCAACAGGAACTCCGCCCGGCATTTGTAGAATAGATAAAACAGAATCCCAACCATCAATTGAGTTGCTTGATTTTACTGGAACTCCAATTACAGGAAGCGGAGACATTGAAGCCACCATTCCTGGTAAATGCGCTGCACCGCCAGCTCCAGCAATAATTACCGAAATTCCGCGATTGTGTGCATTTTTGCTAAAATCGAATAATTTCTCTGGCGTTCTGTGCGCCGAAACAATATCTACTTCAACTTCAACATTGAATTGTTTTAATATGTCGATTGCATCCTGCATAACTGGCATGTCTGAGATGCTTCCCATTATAATAGCTACTTTGCTCATGTTTTTATTTTTGTTTCAAGTTTTAAGTTTCAGGTTTCAAGTTGTTACTGAGACTTAAAAATATATTTAGTTGTTAACTGTAAACTGTGACTGCGACTGAAAACTAGCTTAAGCGCTAATCACTCGAATAGTATTCTTAACTTCCTCAGCAATTCTTCTAGCTTCTGCCATATTTTCATTTACGATAGTAACGTGACCCATTTTTCTGAAAGGACGGGTTTGTTTTTTACCGTAAATATGTGGCGTAACACCATTCCATCCTAAAATAGTTTCAATGTTTTCATAAACAACGTTTCCAGAATAACCTTCGGCACCGACTAAATTTACCATAATTCCGGCAACTTTGCTATCAGTGTTTCCTAACGGAAGATCTAAAATAGCGCGCAAATGATTTTCGAATTGTGAAGTATAACTCGCTTCAATAGAATAATGACCAGAGTTGTGCGGACGTGGAGCCACTTCGTTTACCAAAATCTCGTCGTCTTTCGTCTGGAACATTTCAACTGCCAGAAGTCCAACATGATTGAAGTTTTTAGAAACTTCCAAAGCAATTGCTCTGGCTTTTTCTGCAACTTTATCATCGATTCTTGCTGGGCAGATTACGTATTCCACTTGGTTGGCTTCTGGATGAAATTCCATTTCGACAACCGGATAGGTTTTAATTTCTCCAGATGGATTTCTTACCACAATTACAGCCAATTCGTTTTTAAACGGAACCATAGTTTCTGCAATACATTCCACATTTGGGAGCGTATCTAAATCTGAAACTTGGCGAACTATTTTTACGCCATTTCCATCGTAACCAAATTCAGTGCATTTCCAAACAAAAGGCATCTCGACTTCGCTCGATGTGACAGCTGATTTTAGATTTTCTAAATTTTCGAATCTTTTATACGGTGCAGTTGGAATGTTATTTGCAGCGTAAAAATCTTTTTGAACACCTTTATTCTGAATTCCTTTTAAGGTTTTTGGAGATGGATATACTTTTAAACCTTCGTTTTCTAATTGCGTCAAAGCTTCAAGGTTTACCAATTCGATTTCGAAAGTTAAAACATCGACTTGTTTCCCGAAGTTGTAAACCGTATCATAATCCATTAAATCGCCTTGAAAGAATTTGTTGCAGGCAATTTTACTAGGCGCTTCGTCGCTTGGATCTAGAACGTAAGTTTGTATATCAAATTTTCTAGTGTCAAACAAAAGCATTTTGCCTAATTGTCCGCCACCTAATATTCCTAATTTAAAATCAGAAGAAAAATAATTCATTTTGTGTTGTGTTTTTGCAAAGATACTTTTTAATCTTTTTTCAGCCAAAATTCATTGCGTACTAGTTTTTTGCCACGAATTACACGAATTGCTCGAATTTTTTATTGTCAATTATAATTAGTGAAAATTAGTGTAATTCGTGGCAACTCAAAAACTATTTTATTTTCTTCAAAACTTCTTTTGCGACGGCTTTGTACGCGGCTGAATGATCCCCGAAATCTTTATCGATTATTACTTTTAATTCGGGGTGAATCCAATCGTAATGATTTCCTAAGACATATAATGTTCTGATAGAATAGGCTTTTGTGGCGACTTTTACATCATTAATTAACCAATCAAAACTTGCTTCGATACAATCTTGAAGATTTTCTTCGGAGAGTTTAATGCAGTTTTCGTTTTTCTTATAATGCGATTTTACGAGAAGCTGTGTCACTTTTGCAATTGGGCGAAGCGAACTTTCATCTTTTAAAACTTTCAAATTCGAACAGAAAAAATCAAGATGGGGCTGTAGCCAAAGCAATTCTTCGTAAGAAACAAATTCTAAAATCCAACAGGCTTTATGATTGTTTTTGTCTGAAGGTGTAAAACAGATTGAAACTAATTCGCTAAAAAGCGATGGATTTTCTAGAACATCTTGTGCCGCTTTTAGACGGTTTTCCCTATATGCATTTACGTAATCTAGCTTTTTTTGCAATTCAGACGGCATTGTTTTGGAGTTTAGTACTTTGCTAAAATAAGTAATTTAATGAGATAATTCCGTAATAATTTATAGGTAATCCTGGATAATAAAATCTTGGTTGCGCATTTCCAACTCCTGTTGCATTGGTCAAAATCATCGAAGCATATTTTTCGTTGGTGACATTGTTGATTCCTGCGTCTAAATGTGCTTTTAAATTCGATAAAATTTGAAATTGATAACCTGTTTTTAAATTCAGTAAAGAGTAAGAATCTGAAAAATTGGCGTTTGAGTCGTTCATCGGAATTTTGTCTGTGAACTGAAAATCGGCTGAAAAATAAAATCCTGAATTGGTATTGAAATTAAAACCTGCGCTTGTCGTATTTGCAGGAACTCCAGTTAATTTATTTCCAGAATAATCATTTCCGTTATCTACAAATTCTTTGAATTCATAATTTCCGATAGAAGTTCCGACATAAGAATTCAAATTAAAAATTCTATTAATTGTCCAATTGTGTTTTAATGTAATTTCGATTCCTTCATGAAGCGTTTTTCCAGCATTTACACCTTCGTATTGATCGTCTCCAATTCTTTTGGCAACCAATAAATCTTTAATTTCCATTCGATAAACCGCAATTTCAGTATATAATTTTTTGCTAAAAAGATGCAGTTTGCTTCCCAATTCAAAATTATAACCCGTTTCTGGCTTTATGTTCTGATTGATATTTCCTGTGCTCGTTAAAGTTTCTTCGGTTGCAGGAAGAGAAAATCCTCGGCTTGCGGAAAAGTAGAAAGTTTGAATTTCATTCGGTTTGAATAAAAAAGAAAGTTGAGGTGAAAAAATACCATCATAACTATAATGTTCCGTCGGATTATTCGCGGCAGCGGGAAAATCATTCTGAAGTTCGAATTTGGTTTTGTTATAATTTAAACCAGCCTGAATCTCAAATCGGTCAGAAAGTAATGTTCTGATTTGCGAAAAAATATTGTAAAAATGTCTTTTCTGATTCGTTGCTGTTAGCTGATTTCCTTGTAAACTTCCGTTTCCGTTATTTTGGAGATATAGATTCTGAAAAGTATTTCCGCTATAATTATCTGCGAAATATTCGATTCCGCCAATAAAGTGATTGTTAATTTTCCCGATTTTAAAATCTCCCGAAAACTGTGTTCTTGCGCCCGAAGCAAAAGTATATTGACGCAAAATATCAAAAGGACGCGGTTCGTTGCTGTCTTTATAATTAATGAAAACCGAAGTTGAATTATTCAAATAATCATTAATTTTAAAATCATAAGCCAATCCACCCAAAGTCGATTTGTATTCCTTAAAACCTTGTGAAGCAACCCAAGTCGGCGCGCCTGCTTGTGGATTATTTTCGAAAGTTGTTTTGTTGATCGAACTCGGAATGTAAGCTTTCAAATAAGTGTAATTTGAGAAATAAGTCAGTTTGCTGTTTTTCTTTCTAAATAATTCCCCGCCAAGCGTAATTCCTTCGCGATTGTAAGCGCTGTTTTCGCGCCAACCGTCTGTTTTTAAATTATGATAAGTCAGATTTAAAGATGAACTTTTTTCATTCAAATCGAAACTTATTCTGTTTTTCAATAATCCGTAAGATCCAAAAATAGAACTGACTTCAGCTTGATAATTATCTTTTTTTAAAGTTTGAGGAGAAAGTAAAATTGCTCCACCCAAACCAGCGCCGTAAACACTCGAAAGCGGTCCTTTTATAATTTCAATTTGATTGATGTTTTGAAGATCAATATCGTCAATTACCGTTTCGCTGTTTCCAGAAGTAAGTGGAATGCTTCCATAAAAAGCTCGGATTTTATTGGTTCCGTATGGAGTTCTCGCGCCAATTCCGCGAATCGAAATTCGGGTTGTAGTAATATTAGACGATTGCATAAAAACGCTGGGAATCGTATTGATGACATTGCTGATGTCTGTGGTATTATTTCGAAGTAATTCTTTTTCGGATAAAATGCCAATCGAAGCGGGACTATTTTGCAAATCCCGATTAATGTGAAGTGGACTTATTAAAACTTCATTCAGTTTTTGCGTTTTAACCGAATCAATATTTTGGACTTCTTTTTGTTGCGAGATGATATTTTGAAAAATAAAAAGAGTAGAAAGAAGAAGAAAATATTTTTTAGAAATCATAAAATGAAATTAAGGGCGTAAATAATTTTAACACATAGAAACATAGCATTAATTGAGGCAAAAAAGGCGTTTCAAATTTAATAGTAACTTCTTTTTAAACAATCCCGATCCCGAAATTTCGGGACGGGACTACGTTTCTATGTGTTTAAATTTTCTTTTATAATTGATTCCAATCTAGGTTGGAATTTGGTCCCGAAGCCTCAGGATAGAAATTGGAATTTAAAACTTATTTATTCGCAGTAACCTTCCAAATCGTATTACTGCTGTCATCATTTACTAAAAGTGACCCGTCGTTCATTACTGTAACAGCAACTGGACGCCCATAAACTTCGGCTTTATTTTGATCAGAGATAAAACCAGTTAGAAAATCTTCTGGTTTTCCTGAAGGTTTTCCGTCTTTAAAAGGAACAAAAAGCACTTTATAACCCGAAATTTTAGAACGGTTCCAAGAACCATGCTGACCTACAAAAGCACCGTTTTTATATTTTGCTGGAAAAGCATCTTTTGTATAAAAAGCCAATCCCAAAGAAGCAGTGTGAGAGCCGACCGGAACATCAGGAACAATCGTTTTGTCAACTAAATCTTTTCTTTCACCTTTCATCCTTGGATCGGGAATACTTCCAAAATACGAATATGGCCATCCGTAGAAACCGTCTCTTTTTACACTTGTAATGTAATCGGGAACTAAATCATCTCCCAATTCATCGCGTTCATTTACGGCAGTCCACAATTCTTTGTTTGCAGGATTCCAATCCATTCCAACAGGATTTCTTAATCCCGAAGCGTAGATTTTTTCTCCAGTTCCATCAGGATTAATTTCTAAAATTGCAGCACGGCGAACTTCTTTATCCATTCCGTTTTCGCCATTATTACTTCCAGAACCTACAGAAACGTAAATTTTGCTTCCGTCTGGACTTTGCAATAAATTTCTTGTCCAGTGATTGTTGTAACCGCCCGCAGGAAGTTCAAGGATTTTTTCTCCTTTAGTTTCCAATTTCAGCGGATTGTTTTTATAAGGATAACGGTATAATCCGTCGGTATTGGCAATGTAGAAAAAGTCTTTTAGAACCAGCATTCCGAAGGGTTTGTTCAGTCCGGAAATAAAAACTTCTCTGGTTTCAAATTTTCCATCTTTATCTTTATCTCGTAAAACGGTAATTTGGTTTTTGCTCGTGCGAGTGCCACTTTCCACAACAAAAATATCTTGATTTGTCGCAATATAAGTCCAACGCGGATTTTCAAATCCGTCGGCAAATTTTGTTACAGTAAAACCTTCAGGAGCTTTCGGCGTTCTTCCGGCAGGCCAGCCAATCACTTTGCTGTTGTTGGTTTTAGATTCGGTTGCATAGGGCGGAGGAAGTGTAATGTCTCCAATGGCAGTTTTTACAACATTGCCCGGCTGTTTGGCCAAAGCTTCTTTTTCTTCTTTTTTTACTTGTCCATTGCAGGCAGTCATTAAGGCTAATAAGGGTATGGCAAATAGAGGTAGGGATTTTTTCATTGATTTTTTGGAGTTAAATAATTATATAACAACAATTTACGGAAATTTCAGACATCCTTAAAAAATAATTTGTAAACATTAACTGATATTTAACATTCCTAAAAAATATCTTGATACAGTTTATTTTGATAGAAGCTGTTAAGTTCTAATTCTTTATCTTTGTCCATTATTTTAAAAAGAAAAATAATGATACAACTTCACGATAAACAATTTGTTCCGTTTATTTCGGCTAAAGAAATTGATTTTGCTTTAACCAAATTAGTAGCTCAAGTAGAAGACGATTTTGGAGATGATACACCAATTTTTATTGGAGTTTTGAATGGCGCTTTTATGGTGGTATCAGATTTTCTGAAAAAATATAAAAAACCATGCGAGGTTTCGTTTATCAAAATGGCTTCGTATGAAGGAACAGAAAGTACAGATTCGGTTAAAGAATTAATCGGAATCAATCAAGATTTATCTGGAAGAACGGTTATAATAATTGAAGATATCATCGATACAGGAAATACGATCGAAGAATTGAAGCACTTGTTTAAAGCGCAAAATGTAAAGCATTTTAAAATTGCAACATTGTTCTTTAAACCAGAAGCGTATAAAAAAGACATTAAAATTGATTACGTCGGAATTCGTATTCCGAACAAATTTATTGTCGGTTACGGTTTAGACTATGACGGTTTAGGAAGAAACCTGACTGAAATTTACAAATTAGCAGAATAACAAAACACAACTATATATTCATTTAAAGACTTCTAAAAAAATAAGAAGTAACAACACTCATTTCAATTATGATTAACATCGTTTTATTTGGAAAGCCTGGTGCAGGAAAAGGAACTCAGGCAGAATTTTTAAAAGAAAAATACAATTTAACACACCTTTCAACAGGAGATATTTTTCGTTTCAATTTAAAAAATGATACTGAACTAGGAAAAAAAGCAAGAGTTTTTATGGACAATGGAGAATTAGTTCCATGCGAAGTAACAACTGCAATGTTAATTGATGAGGTAAAAAAACACCCAGATACAGCAGGATTTTTGTTCGACGGTTACCCAAGAACAATCAATCAAGCTGAAGCTTTAGATAAATTTTTACCAACAATCGGATCTAGCGTAACAGCAACAATCGCTTTAGAAGCAGATGACGAAATTTTGGTAGCGCGTTTATTAGAAAGAGGTAAAACAAGCGGAAGAGCTGATGATCAAGACGAAGAAAAAATTCGGGTGAGATATCAAGAATACAATGAGAAAACAGCTCCTCTTATTGGATATTATAAAGAACAAAACAAGTTTCATGCTGTAGACGGTATCGGAACTATTGAACAAATTACAGAACGATTAACGTCAGTTATAGATAATTTGTAGAAGCTTATTCCAGCTGTACGTTACAAGTCCTCGCTAAAAAAACTATTTTTCCAAACCATAAAACGAGCTTCCGTTGGTCGCTGTTTTCTGGCAGGAAAAATTAGTTTTTTTAGCTCCGGGCTTTTCACTTCCATCTGGGCTAAAAAATCAAGATTGCGAATTACTATTAACGAGACCATTTTATAACGAATCCACTATCAATTGGAAATACTAATTATATTTTTTCTAATTCTATTAAACGGAGTTTTCTCCATGTCTGAAATCGCTTTGATTTCGGCCCGTAAAAACAGGTTGGAAACAGCAGCGAAAAAAGGCAATAAAAGTGCTAAAACAGCACTCGATCTAGCCAATTCCCCAAATAAGTTTTTATCTACAGTACAAATCGGAATTACCTTAATCGGAATTTTGACGGGTATTTATTCTGGTGACAAAATCACTGCCGATGTAGAACTTTTTGTCGCAGGATTTGCAGCACTTAAACCTTACGCACATTCTATCGCGGTGGGAATTGTAGTTGTAGTTTTAACTTTTTTCTCATTGGTTTTAGGAGAGTTGCTTCCAAAACGAATCGGATTAAATTATCCAGAGGCAATTGCAAAAATGGTTGCAATGCCAATGAAAGTGATTTCGATTATTACGGCTCCTTTTATTTGGTTGCTAACTTCATCAACAGATTTTTTATTGAATGTTTTTCAAATAAAACCAACTGCTGACGGAAAAGTTACCGAAGAAGAAATCAAAGCCATTATTAAAGAAGGAACAGAAGTAGGAGAAGTTCAAGAAATTGAACAAGATATTGTGGAGCGTGTTTTCCATATCGGAGACAGAAAAGTAAATTCTTTAATGACGCACCGCAAGTCGGTTGACATGTTGCCATTAAAAGCAGATAGAGAAAAAATCAAAGAATTGGTTGTTCAAGATCTGCATGCGGTTTATCCTGTTTACAATGATAATTACGATGATATTGTTGGAGTGGTAACACTGAAAAATATCTTCGCACATATTGAAAAAGATAATTTTGATTTGAACTCAATATTGTCTGATGCGCCTTATTTGATGGAACAGACTACGGCCTATAAAGCTTTAGAAAATTTCAAAAAAACGGGTGTTCATTATGCTTTAGTTTCAGATGAATATGGTGTTTTTCAAGGTTTAATTACTTTGAACGATATTTTAGAAGCTTTAGTTGGAGATGCTGCAGAATTCTATAAAGACGAATTTCAACTTATAGAAAGAGAAGATGGTTCATGGTTGGTTGACGGACATTATTCGTTACACGATTTCTTAACGTATTTCGAATTGGACGAATTAACAAACGATTACGAAGTAAACACCGTAAGCGGAATGATTATGACTGAGCTTTCTCATATTCCAAAAGAAGGTGAAAAATTAGTTTGGCAGAAATTCGTTCTAGAAGTTGTCGACATGGACGGAGTTAAGATTGATAAAGTGCTTGTGAAAGCATTGAAAGAATAAAAAATAAAGTTTACAGTCACAGTTTACAGTCGCAGTTTGCACTGGAAATTTAGGCTGAGGTTGAATAAAAGATAAATTATAGTTTTCAGTTAAAGTTTTCGATCATATTTGGTGCTGAAAACTGAGACTGCGACTGAATACTTAGAAAAATGACAGAAGGAAATTTTGTAGATTACGTTAAGATA
The DNA here is from genome assembly GCF_042436695.1 of Flavobacterium sp. HJSW_4. NCBI lineage: Bacteria > Pseudomonadati > Bacteroidota > Flavobacteriia > Flavobacteriales > Flavobacteriaceae > Flavobacterium > Flavobacterium sp. HJSW_4. The sequence continues at coordinate 3,376 of NZ_JBHNPP010000055.1, read as the reverse complement.
TATGTTTCTTCCGGAAAAGGAGGAAAAGGTTCTACGCATTTACATAGAGAGAAATTTATTGAAAAAGGTGGTCCAGACGGTGGAGATGGTGGCCGTGGTGGACATGTGTATTTAGTTGGAAATAAAGGACTCTGGACATTATTTCACTTAAAGTTTGCGCGTCACATTAAAGCTGGACACGGTGGAGACGGTGGAGGAGACCGTAGTACAGGAGCAGATGGAGAAGATAAAATCATTGAAGTGCCATTAGGAACTGTTGTAAAAGACAAAGAAACTGGTGAAACACTTTTTGAAATTACAGAACACGGAGAAAAGCAAATTCTTGCAAGAGGAGGTAAAGGAGGTTTAGGAAACTGGCATTTTAGAAGTTCTACAAACCAAACGCCTCGTTATGCGCAACCAGGTTTGCTTGGTATAGAAATGGATGTGATTCTAGAACTTAAAGTTCTGGCTGATGTTGGATTGGTTGGTTTTCCGAATGCAGGAAAATCTACTTTATTATCTGTATTGACTTCAGCAAAACCAAAAATTGCAGATTATCCGTTTACAACTTTAAAACCAAATTTAGGAATTGTGGCTTACAGAGATTTCCAATCTTTCGTAATTGCTGATATTCCTGGAATTATTGAGGGCGCTGCAGAAGGTAAAGGTCTTGGACATTACTTTTTGCGTCATATCGAACGTAACTCAACTTTGTTGTTTTTAATTCCTGTTGATACGGCAGATATTAAAGCAGAATACGATATTTTGGTTAACGAATTAACGAAGTACAATCCAGAAATGTTGGATAAAGAACGTCTTGTTGTTATTTCAAAATGCGATATGCTGGATGATGAATTGAAAGCAGAATTGAAAGCAGAATTAGATGTTTCTTTCAAAGGTGTTCCTTATATGTTTATTTCATCTGTTGCGCAACAAGGTTTGACAGATTTAAAAGACAGACTTTGGAAAATGCTTAATGAATAAAATTCTGAGTTTTAGGTTCAAAGAAGAAAGCTTAAAATCTTAGCGACTTAGTATCTTGATAACTTTTTAAAAAGGTGTTCTATTTTTAGAACGCCTTTTTTTGTTTAAAAGAATGTTAAATTCGTAATAAACGGCTAAAAACCTACAGTCATATTTAATTTTAGAATCGTTTTAGATGGAATAATTGACAAAATGGCTTATATTCGCATCACTTAAACAAAATAACATGAAAAAAGTAATTTTATTCTTTACCATGTGCCTCGTGGCTTTCCCAATGAGAGCCGATGAAGGAATGTGGTTCCTGATGTTTATCGAAAGATTAAATCACAGGGATATGCAAAAAATGGGCTTGCAATTGACAGCCGAGGAAATTTACAGCATTAACAATCATAGTTTAAAAGATGCGATTGTACAGTTTAACGGAGGTTGTACTGCAGAAATCGTTTCAAACAGCGGTTTGGTTCTTACTAATCACCATTGTGGTTATAGTGCGATTGCAGAACTTTCGACTGCAGAACAAAATCATTTGAAAAATGGTTTTTGGGCAAAAAACCGTTCAGAAGAACTAAAACCAAAATCTTTATACGTTCGTTTCTTCGTTCGTATGGATGACGTTTCAAAAAGAATCTTGTCAAAAGTAAACGATACTATGACAGAAACGGAAAGAAACACTATCATTCAGCAAGAAATCGCTTTAATTGAAAAAGAAAATAGCGAAAACGGAAAATATACAGTTTCTGTTCGTCCTTTCTTTCAAGGAAATGAATACTACTATTTTGTTTACCAAGATTATACAGACGTTCGTTTAGTTGGAACTCCTCCTGAAAGCGTTGGTAAATTTGGTGGAGATACAGACAACTGGGAATGGCCTCGTCAAACGGGAGATTTCTCTATGTTTAGAGTTTATGCTGATAAAGATGGAAATCCAGCAGCTTATTCTAAAGATAATGTGCCATTGCAGCCAAAACACCATTTACCTGTAAGTTTAAAAGGGGTAAAAGAAAATGATTTTGCAATGATCTTAGGTTACCCAGGAAGAACAAATCGTTGGATGCCAGCTGGTGGAATTGAGCAAAATATTAAATATGCTTATCCTGCTTGGGTTGAAGGTGCAAAAACTGGAATGGACGTAATGAAAAAGTATATGGATCAAGACGCAACGGTTCGTTTAAATTACGCTTCTAAATATGCTTCAACTGCAAATTACTGGAAAAACCGTCAAGGTATGATCGATGCTTTAACAAAAGCTGGAACAGTTGATACTAAAGCAGAGCAAGAAGATAAATTCTATGAGTGGGCAAGTAAACCTGCAAACAAAGAAAAGTACGAGAATGTAATTCCGACTATCAACGATTATTACAGAGAAACAAACTTAAAAGCGCTTCACGATAATTATTTGACTCAGCTTTTACGTACTTCTAGTTATGCAACAGGACCAGCTAATTTAGGAAATGCATTAATTGCTTACTACAAAGAAAATGATGCTAAAAAAGCAGAAATGCTTCCTAAAATCAATGCAATGGTTGAAAGCATTTATGGTAATTTTTATGCTCCTTTAGAAAAAGATATTTTAGTTGCGCAATTGAATTTATACGCTTCTAAAGCTGCTGAGTACGGAATTGCTCCAGAAATTGCAAAAATGAAAACAGCTAATAATGGAGACTTTACTACAGATGTAGCAAAAGCAACAGAGATTAGTTATTTTACAAATAAAGAAAAAGTATTAGCATTTTTAGCTGATCCAAAACCATTAGCAATTGTACACGATCCGTTGTATATTATTTCTAATGATTTATTGACAAAATACCGTTCTAAAACAGATGATCAAGCAAAAGCTGATGACGGATTTGCAACTGCTTACCGTAAATTGGTAGAAGGTTTAAGAGAGTCTAAATTGAACGCAATTAAATATCCAGATGCAAACTCAACGTTGAGGTTAACTTACGGAAAAGTTCGCGCTTTACCTGCAGATCCTCGCAACGATGCTAAAATCAACAACTATACTACAATGGAAAGTATGGTTAAAAAATACAAAGCAGGAGATCAGGAATTTGACTTGCCAGCTCGTTTATTAGAATTAAACAAGAAAAAAGATTACGGACAATATGCTGACAAAGCAGGATACATGCCAGTAAACTTCTTAACTGACAACGATATTACAGGAGGAAACTCTGGTTCACCAGTTCTTAACGGAAAAGGAGAATTAATCGGAATCGCTTTTGACGGAAACATCGAAGCTATGGCTGGAGACGTAATTTTCGATTCTAAATTACAAAGAACTATTAACGTAGATATTCGTTATGTACTTTGGATTATCGACAAATACGCTGGTGCAAAAAACATCATTGACGAATTGACGATTACTAAATAATCTTAATTTCTTTATAAAATTAAGCCCGACAGTTTTAAG
>NZ_JBHNPP010000054.1:0-15815 GCF_042436695.1 Flavobacterium sp. HJSW_4 | reverse complement strand
TCTTGATTTTAAAGACAAAAAAGTAGTCGTTTCAACCGATTTATTAATTGAAGGAGTTCATTTTGATTTGGCTTACATGCCTTTGAAGCATTTAGGTTACAAAGCAGTTGTGGTAAATGTATCAGACATTTGTGCCATGAATGCAAAACCGACTCAAATTACGGTTTCGGTTGCCGTTTCAAATCGTTTTCCGCTTGAAGCTTTAGAAGAATTATTTGCAGGAATTACACACGCCGCAAAAGAATATAAAGTTGATGTTGTTGGCGGAGACACAACCTCATCTCAAAAAGGATTAATTATCAGTATTACCGCAATTGGTGAAGCTGACGAAAATGAATTGGTTTACAGAAACGGAGCCAAACAAACTGATTTATTAGTTGTAACTGGTGATATTGGTGCGGCTTACATGGGATTGCAGGTTTTGGAACGCGAAAAACAAGTTTTCCAGGTTAATCCAAACAATCAGCCAGACTTAGATCCTTATACTTATTTGGTAGAACGCCAATTGAAACCTGAAGCTAGAAAAGATGTTCGTACATTGCTTCATGCTTTAGAAATTAAACCAACCGCAATGATTGATATTTCAGACGGATTGTCTTCTGAAATTATTCATATCTGCAAACAATCAAAAGTGGGTTGTAATTTATATGAAGACAAACTTCCGTTAGATCCTCAGTTTATTTCTACTTGCGAAGAATTTAATATCGACAGTACAACGGTTGCTATAAATGGCGGTGAAGATTACGAGCTTTTATTTACAATCGACATCAATGATTTTGACAAAATAAAAGGGAATCCGAATTTCTCTATTATCGGACATATGGCGGAAGAAAATGAAGGAATTCACCTTGTAACCCGCGCCAACACAAAAATTGCCTTAAAAGCACGCGGATGGGATGCTTTGAGCGAGTAAGTTTAGTATTCAGTCACGGTCTCAGTATTCAGTAATAAAAAAACACCTAATGGGTTTAAAATTCATTAGGTGTTTTTTTATATCATTATATTTCGCTTTAAAAATCTAAAATCTAAAATTTTAAAAGAGCCCTTTGCTTTTTGCTTCTTTTACCAAATCTAAATCAGAATCATTTTTAACTTTCAGCAATTCTTTTAAATGCTTTTTTCTTTTTTCGATAGCGTTTAACGAAATCGGAATATGCTGAAGCATTTCAGGAACTGAAGTTCCTTTTGCTAAATGAACTAATATCTGTTTATCGTACTGATCGATTTCGATTGCATTGTGTGTAGATTGATTCAGCATTTTTACAACCGACTGGCTGTAATACTTTTCGTTTTTCATTACTTTATCAAAAGCCAAAAGCAATTCGTCAAAAGTGAGATCATTTTTTATAATCAATCCGTTGGGTTGAATTGTTCTGATAATCGTTTTAATTTTCAGTAATTCCGTGTACATCGTCAAAAGAATAATCTTGCAGGAAGGCATTTTTTTCGAAAGTAACTTTGCTAGATCTTCGCCAGAAAAAATCTCTTTTTCCTCGTAAGGCGGCATACTGATATCCAAAAAAGCGATATCAAAATCTGGAGTGTTATCATTTTCTATTATATCATACCCTGACCTGCAATCGTGCGCCTGCGAAATTAAAAACTCATATCGTTTTGGATTATAGCGAGTTATGGCATTTTTATATCCTTCAATAATAAACGGATGATCGTCTACTATTAAAATATTCTTTTTGATTGATTGTGGAAATGAGGCTGTTAAATCAAATGTCATTATTCTGCAGGTTAGAGTTTGGGTCTATTGGGACTTTAATGGTGAGAACTGTTCCTTCTCCCTTGGCAGATTTTATCGTAACTGTACCCTTACATTCTTTTGCACGATATTCTATATTATACAGACCAATTCCGTTTTTGGTCTTATTAGTATTAAATCCAATACCGTCATCTTCGATGGTTAAAATCAAAATATTGTTTTTGCTTTTAAACTCTACTTTAATAATATCTGCCTCAGCATACTTATTGCAATTCTGAAGTCCTTCCTGAACAATTCTATACAAATTGATTTTTTCAATATTACTTATCAAATCCCATTTTATCTCAGGATCGAAAGAAGTAATCAGCTTCGAACTATATGTATTTATTTGATCTTCAAATAGTTTATTCAGAATTGAGACAAAATTATTAATTAATTCTGATTTTTCTCTATTTAAGTCATGCGAAATTTCTCTAATATCCTGTTCAACGTTTTTGAGTTCAGTAAGATATTTTTGTCTTTTAGAAACAGCTTCGGCTTCGTCTAGTTTATCGAGACTATCCAAACTTATTCTAATACCAAACATTCGTCCCAAAACACCGTCGTGCAATTCTTGGGCAACTTTTTTCTTTTCTTTTATTCGCGTAAGCTCAATTTCATTTTGCTGCGAAATCATCAAGTTGTAAATATTCTCATTTGCAATTTGCTGTTGCTGTTTAAAAAGCAACTCCCGGTTTCTGGCTTGCTGCGTTTTGTAAACATAAAAAAACAGTCCGAGCAATGTACAAATACTGAATACATAAATCAAGGTTTTGTTTTTTTCTTGAAGACTCGAATTTTGATCTTTTATTTCATTGGTTTCGTACTCAATACGAGAGAATTTTTCTCCCATTTTGCGTTCTGTTTTTTTAAGTTTTTCATTGATTTGAATATATTCTTTAGAATATATTGAAGCATTTTTCGGATCTACTAAAGTAATTTGCTTTAAAGATTCTAATAAACTTGTAGGAGATTCACTTGAGCGCGACAATTGTACTGCCTCTTTTGAATATTTCAAAGCCTTGGCAGAATCTTGCTTAAATGCAAAATATTCAGACAAGTGTATTTTGTTCAAAATGACTCCTGAGGTTTGATTAAGACTATCCCTAATTTTTAGAGCTTGATAAAATTGTTCGGGAAGCCCATCAGATTCTCGCATTCTAAGTTTTGCATAAGCCAGATTATCTAAAAGCATTGCATACAGTTTGGCATTGCCTTGATATAAATTATCTTGTATTAATCCTTTATGAAAATAATATTTGGCTTTTCTATAATCTTTCATTCCTAAGTAGACAAAACCAATATTATTTAAAGAGGTTGCCTCTAATTGCAGTTCTGCAGGAATCGATTTATCTTTTAAAATTTCCAGTGCTTTATTATGGAACTCTAATGCTTTATCGTATTCTTCTCTATCATTATAAAGTATTCCCAGAAGGTTATAACAATCGTATAATTGATTACTTACATTTTTTAATTTTTTAAGAATACTTAAAGCCTTAAAAACGGTAACCTCACTTTCAAAAAGAGCATCTTCTTGATATTGAAGGTTCGCTTTACTAGAATACGTTTTGGCAAGATTTAATCCGTCATTGATACGAGTATAAATTTTTTCAGCTGCAAAATAATTCATATAGGCGCTATCTGAAACAGCCTTCAATAGATAATAATCTCCTAAATAAGTATATGCTTTTGCCAAATTAACCGAATCTTTACTCTTTTCTGACCTATCCAAAATTAGATATGATGTATTTTTATAAGAATCCCAGTCGCTCATATTATAATATCTATTGGCGATTTTAAAAAGATTTACTTTATTAAGAGAATCATCTTTTTGGTCAAGAATAAGATCTAAAGCTTTTTTATTATAGGACTGTTTTTCATTGTAAGAAAGATCAATGTCGTTTGCCAACGAAAGATATATAGATAAACTATCTGTTTGAACAGCATCATGTTCATCAACACTCTTTTTTTTGGAACATCCAAAAAGAAGAATAAAAATTGAAGTAAGTATTAAGCAATTATTTTTCAATAGTCCTTTTGAATTTAATCAAAAGTACAAAACTAAAAGACATAAAAAAAGCTGTCAGAATTGACAGCTTATATTTTTATATTTAAACTATTTTAGTCAAGTTTAATATTTTTTCCGAATGATTGTCTATCAGAATTGAAAGATTTAGTTTCATTAAAATCTGCATTTGTTCCGTGAAAATCTAATTTTCTTCCATCTTGAGTAGTATTCTGACCGCCTTTTCCATCTATTGGTAAAACTTTAATAGAATCATTAGCTGCTAAATATGTTGGAACTTCTGTTGATGCAAAAGAAGTTGCTACTGCTACCATAGAGAATAATCCGATTGTTAAAGCTGTTTTTTTCATGACTTGAGGTTTTAAGTGATTTGTTTTAATTTTTGGAGATGACCCGCTGTTTGCTTGCGAATCAGAGTGTAAAACTAATACCAGTGTCAAAAAAAATTTATACGAAAAATTGGGTTTGTGGTAGATCATACCCAATTGATAGTCAATGGGTAGCAAATTAATGTAATTATCTAGTTTTTAGACTTCTAGATAATTTCCTGCAGCAAAATCGGCAATAATCTGCTCGACATTTGTTCGGTAGGTTTTGGAAAAAGGAATCTTTTTGGTAGAGTTTTTTATGTAACAGATTGAGTTTCCGCTATGAATCCTTGAAATGTAATTTCGATTGATCACATAACTGTTATGAATACGGATAAAAGGATAGGTTAAAACACTCTCAAAATGCTTTAAAGTTTTAAACGCAGTAATCATTTCGCCCGTATTTAAATAAATATCTGTCGAGTTATTATCGGCTTGAAAATAACAAATATCTTCTGCATTTAAATACCGGTAATCTCCATACGATTTGATACAGATCGTTAATGGTTTTTGAATATTTTGCGGAATTGTTCCTGCATCAACAATAACAGAAACCTGTTCTTCTCGAAACGGAGCTATTTGAGTCTCTAAATTGGCTTTATTGAGTTTTAAAATTGTTTTTAAGAGATCATTTGGCGCAACTGGTTTCAAAAGATAATCGAAAACGCCATATTGAATTGCATCAAAAGCTTTTTCCTTTAGTTTGGTCGTTACAATAATTTTCGGAATCTGCTGAAAAAAGCGATGAAGTTCGCTAATAAAAGTCAAAGACAAATGACTTGAAAGATTTTGAGGTTCGATTTCGAGAAAAATCAAATTGGGTTTGTGTTCTAAAACCAAGTTTAAACCGTCCTGGAAATTTGATGCCGACCCTATAAAAGATAATTCTGAAAAACCTGAAGCAGTTGTTTGGGTTTTCAAAATACTTTCAGCGTCATCATCAATTATAATATACGAATGCTTTTTCAATTTCGGGTCTTATTGGTTTTCTCACTACGCAATCATAATCAAAAAATACCTTTAATTTGCTTTAATGAAGAAAAAAATTGCTCTTGCAGGTATTATAATTTTAAATTTAAGAATTTAAACAATTTAATCAATTCATTGTTAACACATTAACCCGAAATGTTGATACATAAAGATGAAATACAAAAAAAGCCGATAAAATACCCTTTTTTAGAAAATAAAAATCCCAAACTCCTTTATGGAATTTGGGATCTATAGAATAACTTGTAAAGATTACATTTTCATTAGCCAGTTTTTCATCGAAACTTCATTTTCGATAATACCTCTTAATTCAGTAATTTTTACACGATCTTGTTTCATTGTATCTCTATGACGAATTGTTACCGTTTCGTCTTCAAGCGTTTGATGATCTACTGTAATACAGAAAGGCGTTCCAAGAGCATCTTGTCTTCTGTAACGACGTCCTACAGCATCTTTTTCATCATAAGCCACATTGAAATCCCATTTCAAATCTTCGATGATTTTTCTTGAAACTTCTGGCAAACCATCTTTTTTAACCAATGGCAATACCGCTGCTTTAGTTGGCGCTAAAACTGCTGGCAATTTTAAAACTGTTCTTGTAGAACCGTCTTCTAATGCTTCTTCTTTTAATGAAGTTGCGAAAACTGCCAAGAACATACGATCTAAACCAACAGAAGTTTCTACTACGTAAGGAACATAGTTTTCGTTTAGTTCAGGATCAAAATATTGTAATTTTCTTCCAGAATATTCTTCGTGCGCTTTCAAATCGAAATCTGTACGAGAGTGAATTCCTTCTAATTCTTTAAATCCGAATGGGAAATTAAATTCGATATCAGCTGCCGCGTTTGCGTAGTGAGCTAATTTTTCGTGATCGTGAAAACGGTAGTTCTCTTTTCCTAAACCTAAAGATAAATGCCATTTCAAACGAGTTTCTTTCCAGTATTCGTATGATTTCATTTCTTCTCCTGGACGTACAAAAAATTGCATTTCCATTTGTTCGAACTCACGCATACGGAAAATGAACTGTCTTGCAACAATCTCATTTCTGAATGCTTTACCCGTTTGAGCAATTCCGAAAGGAACTTTCATACGACCCGATTTCTGAACGTTTAAGAAGTTAACGAAAATACCTTGAGCCGTTTCTGGACGTAAATATAAATCCATTGCATTTTCTGCAGATGCACCTAATTTTGTTCCAAACATCAAGTTAAATTGTTTTACCTCTGTCCAGTTTTTAGAACCAGTTTCAGGATCAGCAATTTCTAATTCTTCGATCAAAGCTTTAACATCAGCCAAATCTCCGTTTCCTAAAGAACGTCCTAAACGCTCTCTAATTTCTTTTTCTTTAGCCAAATATTCAACTACACGAGCATTTGTAGTAATAAACTCTTGTTCATTGAATGCATCTCCAAAACGAGCTTTTGCTTTTTCGATTTCTTTTTGTGCTTTTTGGTGAATTTTTTCAGCAAAATCTTCAACCAAAACGTCAGCTCTATATCTCTTTTTAGAATCTTTATTATCAATTAATGGATCATTGAATGCATCAACGTGACCAGAAGCTTTCCAAGTTGTTGGATGCATCAAAATTGCAGCGTCAAGGCCGACAATATTTTCATTCATCTGAACCATTGATTTCCACCAATATTCACGGATATTCTTTTTTAACTCGACACCATTTTGTGCATAATCATATACAGCACTTAATCCGTCGTAAACTTCGCTTGACGGAAAAATAAATCCGTACTCTTTTGCGTGCGAAACCACATTCTTAAATAAATCTTCTTGTTTTGCCATAGTGATGCAAAAATATAAAAACTACCTATATAAAAAAGAAAAATTATGAAGATTGAAGCGTTGATTTTGTTATTTTTGTAAATAAAATCTTTCTTTTTGTGATTAATTACCTAATAAATTTGTTTTTCCCTAAAGTCTGTAGCGGATGCAATGCGCTTTTGCTTCAGAACGAAACCGTTTTTTGCACTATCTGCCGACACGAATTACCGTTAACATACTATCATTTAGACGCAAAAAATGAAGCTGTAAAAAAGTTTTATGGCAAGATCGATGTTCAGTTTGTCTCAGCATTTTTGTATTTTAATAAAAAAGGAATGGTTCAGGAACTCATCCATAATTTAAAATACAAGGGATATCAAGAAATTGGCACCGTGCTGGGAAGTTGGTATGTCGAAGACTTAAAAGAACTTCAATTTGAAATTCCTTTTGATGCTGTAATTCCAGTTCCGCTTCATAAAAGAAAATTTAAAGAACGCGGCTACAATCAGGTTACTACTTTTGGAAAAGCAATAGCATCTGGTCTAGACATTCCTTTTGAAGAAAACGTCCTAATTCGAAAATTATACACCAAAACTCAATCGAAGAAAAACCTTTTAGGAAGATCCGAAAATATCGAAAATATTTTTGACGTAGAATTTAACGAATCAAACCATAACAAACATTTCTTAATTGTTGACGACGTTCTTACCACGGGTGCAACGCTCGAAGCATGTTCAAAAGCTTTACTAAAAATACCAGGTATAAAAGTTAGTATAATTTGTATGGCGATGGCTCATTAAGTTTTTGAAAACTCAAGGATTAATTTACCAATATCTTTTTCACTACTTTTTTCTCTCCATCAGTAACCGTCAAGAAATAAAGACCAGATGGCACATTTGGCAATTGAATGTCTTGAATAAAATATCCCGATCCTTGAAAAGTTCTGTCATAAACATATTTTCCTGAAATATCATGAACATAGACTTTAATTTCGCTTACTGAATCTCTTTCAAATTGTACTGTAAAATTTCCTTTGTTTGGATTTGGATATGCAACAAAATCTACATTTTCAAAATCTGAATTTCCTAATGTATATGTTTTAGAACAAATATTTACAGAAGCCGAATTTATTGTTCCTAATGCTCCCACAGTATCATCAAAAACTCTAAAAGTCCAATTCCCTTGAGGATTTTCTCCGTTAAAAACACTTAAGGCTGTTGATGGAATTACAATCTGGCTTGTAGTCGTACGGCAATTTAAAGTTGCTCCGCTATCATCAAATTGTAAGGCAAGAGTTGAATTTGTACTGGTACAATCTTTATTAAATAAAGTTACAACTGTTCCTGTCGGACTGATAATTTGCATCGTCAAATCTGAAAATCTTTCATGAGTTACATTTACCGAAACATTGATATCCGAAATCAATCCTTCAGAAGTAGGCACTGTAACCGTTTTATTTACATACACATCATTACCTGTTGAATATCCTCCCCCAAAATTATAAGACGAACAAGATGTTGAAACCGTATATCCTAAAGCAAATGGCTTGCTATTTACTGCATAATAAATATTACCAACAGGTTCTATTAAAAGTCTGCAATTTGTAGAAACCTCAATATTTGACGGAACCAATATTGTTTCTGAACCATCATTTGCAGTGTTGCTTGCTAAAACAATTGGAAATGTTAGTCCGCCATCTAAAGACAATTTTATATTCACGTTTGATGATCCCGGAAGGGTATTTGTATTATTTACACTCCAATTTATGGTTTGTGTAGATCCTTTTGCCCATCCTAAATTATCGTCGGCTTGCGATGTTACTGCAAATGGTCCAGCGGCAGCACTTACAGTTACAACCATTGCAGCTGTATTGGTTTGTGAAGTTCCTTCAGGCGCATTATCTCTACCTGTAAGCGTAAAGTTCATTGTTTTTCCAATAGAAGAAACAGATTCCCAACTCGTAGTCAACTGATTATTTAGCACAGAGCTCAACGCTGGCATATAACGAACTGGTGAAGTTGTTGGCGGAAGAGATCTAAACATTGGGCCGTCAGGTTTTGTCGCATACGTAAAACTATTAGCCGCAAAAGCTGTTGTTGCGCTATCGTATTGCTCCCAACAATATGTTATAGAATTTCCTTCAGGATCAGAACCAGTTCCCGTCAAAATAAATGGCGTGCTAATTGGAATCGTATAATTTGAACCTGCACTTATAACAGGCGGATTATTAGTAGTTATTGGTATTGAAACAGGACAAGTTTTTCCTGCCAAATTATTCTGTATCTGATTGATGCTTGCATAAGAAAAATAATCATCAGAATGATCTTGAACATTATATCCTTTTGTTACTCCCGCATATCCCATAATTGTTGAACCACTTCCCGGCTCATAGCACGCTCCGTTACCTTCGTTCTGGAAAGAAAAAGTATGTGTGCCTCCAAGCTGATGCCCCATTTCATGAGCAACAAAATCAATATCAAAATTATCTCCTTCTGGTCTCGCGTCTCCTGGAGATGTAAACGCACTACCTTTTCCTATTGGCTGGCTAGTAGTTGGACTCACGCATACACAACCGATACAACCTGCATTTCCTCCACCGCCAGAAGCTCCGAACAAATGTCCAATATCATAATTGGCTTCACCTATAACATTGGTTAATGTAGTCTGAACTTCTTTCATCCAAACAGGATTATCTCCACCTGCACCTACTGATGCAATAGAATAAGGATCTGTAGAAGCATCTGTATAAATGACATCTAAATTATTTGCAATCAAAACGACTTTTACAGAAAGATCTCTGTCAAAAATACCATTTACACGAGTTAATGTAGCATTCATTCCTGCTAAAGCTCCCGCTTTTGTTCCTCCAAAATAAGCAGTATATTCTCCTGTACAAGATAATGCCAATCGAAGTGTTTTAAACTCTTTGGCATTAGAAGTAGTTTTGGCCGTAGCAGCCGATTTATTTTCAGAAACTAAATTGGTCGTTTTACAATCTAAAATCATTTTTGATTCTGCATTGTCTAACGCTTTAAACAAAACATATTCCGATTTATTCTCCGGATTTTGTTCAATATATTCTGTTGATTTTGCGGTTCTAAAAACCATGGTCTGCATTCCGATTGGAGCAACACTAAAATATATTTTAGCATTTTTATCGTCTATTCCGCGACCTTGATACGATTTGATTTCTGGATATTTTGCCTGTAATTCCGGATCAAAATTTGAGGATTCCCAAACCGAAAAACGCTCTAAAGTTCCATCAGCATTTGGAATCGTAATTTCTGTTGTTGCGCTTTTTGCCGTTTTATTTGATGCCGTAGCCAGTTTAGCACTAAGGAGATCAGCATTTAATTTATAATATTGTTTATTGGAACTTGCTCCATCAACTATACGCGAAAGCGATGAAGACGTTACTTTCTGCCATAGAGCATCTTGTGCATTAGCATTGGCGAAACAAAAAATAAAAAATATATAAAGTAATTGTTTTTTCATATCCTTAAAATATATTATCAAAATTAATTTAATTAATTTGAAATCGTATTATCTATACGACAATTATTGCTTTTTAATCGACGAGTCGGCATATTTTTACAAAAAGATAGATTATCCGTTAAAATTCGATTTAGCATAGTATCAAATTTAAAAGAGAATAGTATAAATTTGCAGCATCTTAAATAATTTGTTTTGAAGCTCTTTCATTCTATAAACGATTTTCAGTCAACCAAGAAAACAATCTTAACTCTTGGTACCTTTGATGGTGTGCATATTGGTCATAAAAAAATTCTGGATCGCATTACGCAGCATACTGAAAATGGAAAATATGAAAGTCTAGTTCTGACCTTTTTTCCGCATCCGCGAATGGTTCTTCAAGAAAAATCGGAAATCAGATTATTAAATACTATTGGCGAAAAAATAAAACTTTTGGAAGCCACAGGCATTGAAAACTTGGTTGTTCATCCTTTTAACGAAAGTTTCTCACGATTAACCGCCGACGAATTTGTTCGCACTATTTTGGTGGAGAAATTTCAAATTCAAAAAATCATTATTGGTCATGATCATCGTTTTGGTCGTAATAGAACTGCCAATATTGATGATTTAATTGCTTTTGGAATTGAGTACGGATTTGAGGTAGAACAAATTTCTGCAGAAGAAATTCAAGACGTTTCGGTTAGTTCAACTAAAATCAGAAAAGCTTTAAATGAAGGAAATATGGCTTTGGCCAACGAATATTTAGGCTACAGCTATTTCTTAAACGGAACAGTTGCAAAAGGAAAACAGCTTGGACGAACCATTGGATTTCCTACAGCAAATATTCACATTGAAGAAGATTATAAACTAATTCCAAAAATTGGTGTTTATGTTGTAAAAGCAATTGTAAACGAAGAAACTGTTTTTGGTATGATGAATATTGGTTTCAATCCGACTGTTAATGGCGAAAAGCAAACCATCGAAGTTCATCTGTTTGATTTTGATAAAGACATTTACGATCAAAACATTGAAGTTTCTTTGCTGCATTACATTCGCGAAGAGCAAAAATTTAGTTCTCTAGATGCGTTAAAAGCACAGCTTGCTCAAGATAAAATTGATTCTTTAGCTTTTATCGGCTCTTCTTTAAAAAACCAGATCGCATAGTTTTTACTGTTTTTAAATCATCGTAGTTATTTTTTTAGTAAATTTGATAGAACACTGTTTTTCAAATATTTACTATTAACTTCTAAAAAATAACCACTATGAAATTACCTAAAGAAATTACCAACGGGTTTTTGATTTTCCTCGGAATTGGCATTTATTTTTTATTAATGAATGTACTAGGTCTAGCTGATTTGTTTTATTTGAGAACACTCAACGTTTTCTTTATATTCTACGGTGTTAACAGGACAATGCAGATGAATTTTCATGAGGGAGAAACCGATTTTCTATCTAATGCCATTTCTGCAATGACTACTTCTGTAGTTGGCGTCTGCATGAGTGTATTTGGTCTATTGGTCTATAGTTACGCTCGAGGTGGAGATGCCTATGTAAGAACTTTGTCTGAAACGTTTATGTTTGGAGGAAATCCATCAGTGCCAACTTATTGCATCTGTCTGTTATTTGAAGGAATTGCTTCTTCTGTAATTGTCACTTTAATGATGATGCTTTATTGGAACAACAAATATGCAGCAGATTGATTTTTTAAGATTCTTAAATTAACGGATTTAAAATTCGATTAAAGCAAAAATTTAGCTAAAAGAGTTCATATAACTCAATAAACATTTTTAAATTGCTTGTAGCTCAGAGTTATAAGCAATTTTTTTATTTATTAAAAATGAAGTTAAAGCAAATCGAAAGGGTCAAAAAAATCTCAAAAGACGATTTTATTTCCCAATATGTAAAAAACCAAATTCCTGTTGTTATTGAAGAATTGACCGAAGATTGGCCAGCTTATAACAAATGGAAATTATCTTATATGAAAGAAATCGCAGGAGATTCGATAGTTCCTTTATACGATGACAGGCCTGTAAATCATGAAGACGGATTTAACGAGGCACACATCACAATGAAAATGAGCGATTATATCGACTTATTAGAAGAAAAACCTAGCAATTACCGCATTTTTCTTTACAATCTAATGAAAGAAGTTCCTTCGTTAAAAAATGACTTCTTATGGCCTGATATTGGCTTAAAATTGGTCAAGCAAATGCCGATGTTATTTTTTGGCGGAGAAAATTCGAGAGTCTTTATGCATTATGATATAGACTATTCTAATATTCTTCATTTCCATTTTCATGGAGAAAAGCAATGCATGATTTTCCCTCCCAACCAATCAAAATTTATGTATAAAGTTCCTCACGCTTTAATTTCGAGAGAAGATATAGATTTTGATAATCCTGATTATGAAAAATTTCCAGCGCTCAAAAATGTTGAAGGTTATATTACTAATTTAAAACATGGAGAAATGCTTTACATGCCAGAAGGATATTGGCATTACATGAAATACTTAACACCTGGGTTTTCGATGAGTTTGCGTTCTTTCCCAAAAAACATTGTCAATTTATCTAAAGCTGCTTACAATGTTTTCATTATGCGTCACTTCGATATTATGATGCGAAAAATTCAGGGTCAAAAATGGATTGACTATAAAAACGAAAAGGCAATTACAAATACGCATCAAAATTTGCAGCGTACTATTAATTAATAAAAAAGCGGTTGAGAATTTTAAGACTCAACCGCTTTTTTATTTTAATGAAATACTATTTTTCGCGTTACTGTTTTTCCGTTATCTACAGTTATTTTGACTAGCAAGACTTGAGGTCCCGATTGGAAATTTGGTATGAGCCATTCTCTACTTTCAATTTGATTTTTACTATAAAGTAATTTACCTCCTGAATCATAAATCGAAACTTCTTGAAGATTTTCCTGCTCAGAAGTAGATTCTAATTTGATGTTTTTATTTTTAACCGAAACAAAAACTTTCTGACCTTGATTCTCAAAATCTTCGTTGCCTAGCGGTTTGCCTTCATTTGGATTTCTGTATCGCAATATAAAACGATCTGTAAAAGTTCCTGGCGAAGAGTTAAACGTATATCCTCCAGATTTAAGGTTATGTACAGTATTCGTAACCTTATCTTGCAAATAAATATCCTGATTAACCAAATCGCCGTCAGTATTATCTATAGCAATTGTGAAGTCTCCTTTTTCGATAGTAGACTTATAGCCTAACGGTATTGTATCTGTTACAACAAAAGGTACTGCTCGTCCTTGAATAACTAATTTTTTGCCTTCATTTATACTATAAAAATCAACATACGGATTTGCATTTAATGTGGCAGCATCATAATTAAAGTCAAAAGAATTTGTTGCCCCAGTTATATATCCAATTAGCAATTGTTTAAAAGCTCCTTGCGTATTTGTTAAATTCAACCACACACGATGTTTTTCAACTACATTAGTTGTAGCAGATTTATAAAATTGGCTATTATTGTTAGGCACGCGCATTGAGTTTGTAAAAACACCGCTCTGTCCTGTTCTTGATATTGCCAAGAATGCTTGTCCCGCTGCAATATACCCTGCAAGAGGAGCTTGGTTTCCTGGCGATGGCGCACCAACTCCAGTCAAACCACCAACTGTAGTATCTCCTGATAAATTATAAATTGCGAAATCATCATAAGTATAACGATATGTAGTACTTCCTGGGGCGGCTTTAGGAGGCGTATTATGCGTCCAAAAATATAGAGTCCCATAAAAATTAGCTGCATTATCATGAATAAATTGGTCTGCATAAATTGCCGAAGGATATGGATTTCCAAAAAAACAGTATTTTTCAGCAATAGCTGGAGGCCCTTGGATTGTACCATTATTTGGAACTCCAATAAACTCTCCTGTAAATTCACTTGCTGTCACGGTATCAAAAGATTGTGGTCCACGAATACTATATCCGTTACCTTTTAACATTTCTTCAGTTCCACCATGAACTGTTATCCAGCCTCCAGCAGCAGTAAATTTAAAATATTTATCACTTAATGTATTTGGTGAAAAATCATGTAAAGTAAGAGCTGGAGTTCGTGTTACTGGAGAAGACCAATAAGTAAGATCAAATCTTCGAACAGTTGTTTTTCTTCTATAAGTTATAACACCGACATTAACGACATCGGCAATTTGAACCAAGCTCGCATTGTTTTCAAAAATTAAAACTCCATTACCAAGCACACTTACTTCATTTGTTACGGTTATAGAATTTGTTTCTTTTACATTTAAAGATCCGTTATTCTGAATTGTTAACCTACTAGCAAAAAAACTTGCATTGGTTCCTGAAATAATTGGATCAATAGCCACGTCTGGAATATCTATACAATCAGTAGCTATTGGAACCCCTGCTGGAGTCCAGTTTGCTCCATTCCCCCAATTCGCATCAACACTTCCGTTCCATTGTTTAGTGACAAAAGCATTTATTGTAATTGATGTTGATTCTGATTCACAACTAGTTGCCGTATTTCTTACTTGAATATTGTAAACTCCAGAAGACAAACCTGTAAATATTCCAGAAGTATTACTAAAATCTACTCCATCTATACTATAAGTATATCCTGTTCCAGATGCAGGTGAAGAAACTGTAATAGCACCAGTATTATTTACACAAGTTGGCTGCTGTGTCACCGAAGCTGTTGGAGCAACAGGAACTGGATTCACAATCAAAGAAACGCTTTGACTTGCAGAACATCCGTTTGAATTTGTAATAGTCATTATACCATTATAAGTTCCCGAAGCGGTATTTGCAGGCACATTCACATTTATAATATCTCCAGATCCAGAACTAAAAGGAAATGGTGTAGTTCCTTGATCTGTCAAAGCAATCCAATCAATCGCATAATTTATGGGAGATCCAGTTGTAGCATTATAAGCTAAAGTAGTCGTCTGCGCTGATGAACTTTGGCAAACTGAAGCAAAAGCTCCTGCCGTACTAATAGTTGGAAGTGCATTAATCGTTAAAGAAATGGCTTGTGTTGCCAAACATCCATTTGATGTAAAAATGGTCATTACACCTCCATAAGTTCCTGCAGCTGTTCCAGCGGGAACATTGATATTATCGATATTTCCTCCTGCTGAATTGAAAGAAAAAGCAGTCGTTGCCTGATCAGTTAATGCTGCCCAATCTATTGAATAGCTTATTGGCGAACTGGTTGTTGCAGAATATGGTAAAGAAGCCGTTTGCGCAGATGCATTTTGACAAAGTGGAGTCAAATTTCCAGATGTCGTAATTGTCGGAACTGAATTAACAGTTATTGTAAAAGTATTATCTGTCGAAACACAACCATTTGCATTTTTTACTGTTAAAATTCCGGTGTAAGTTCCCGTTGCTGTTCCGGCCGGAATAGCAATGCTGATTGGACTAGATGGTAAAGTTGCATCTGTAACAGCAACAAAATTATTT
>NZ_JBHNPP010000053.1:0-17824 GCF_042436695.1 Flavobacterium sp. HJSW_4 | reverse complement strand
TTCAATTCTTTCTAAAAACTTCTGAATCTTTGGTTTGAAATCTTCTTTTGGTTTCCCTTCAAAAAGTAGATCAAAAGAAAAACTATTTGTCTCACTGAGCGGAGTCGAAGTGTCTCTCTTTTCAAAAGCCAATTTTGTAATCGTTTTACAATTGTTGAGCGTAAAACTTACCGAAGGATTTGCTGGAATCTGGTTGTCTTTTTTTCCCCAGTATTTCACTAATGCAATGTTGCTTGGAGCGCTCCATTCAAAGTTTCCGTTTTCGATTGTTGAAGTATATGGATTTGGTATAAAATCAGCTGCTGAATACATGAATTATAAAATTTTGGCAAAGATAGTTTTTTCACCATATAAGTCATATAAGAAATTATAAGTTGGCTTTGCTAAAATGAACTTAATTTTTTTCACCATCTAAGTCATATAAGAAATTATATGCGGCTTTATTAAAATGAACTTATATAACTTATATGGTGAAAACTTTTCTTTTGACTATTTTTGAATTCAAAATTTAATAAAATGAATAAGTTCGTAAAAATCGCCATAGCTTTAGTAATCTGTTTAACAGTAGGATATTCTGCAAGTTTGGTTACAAGACCAAGTATTGAGACTTGGTATGTAACTTTAGAAAAACCGGTTTTTAATCCGCCGAATTGGATTTTTATGCCAGTTTGGACTTTGCTTTATATTTTTATGGCAATCGCTGCAGCATTAGTTTGGGATAGAATAAAAGAAAATACAGAAGAAGTTAAAAAAGCATTGCTTTTCTTTATCATTCAGTTGATTTTAAATTCAATTTGGTCTTATTTATTTTTCGGATTGAAAAACCTGATGTTAGCTTTAATCGAAATAGTACTTTTATGGCTAATGATTTACGAAACGTATTTAAAATTTATCAAAATCAATAAAATTTCGGGTTATTTATTGATTCCGTATTTAATTTGGGTTGCTTTTGCAACGGTTTTAAATGCAAGTATTTGGTGGCTGAATAAGTAGTTTTTAAAACTACTTCAGCTTCTTAAATTCTTCATTTTTAGCATATAGAAAGTCTAATAATTCCAAATTATTTGATTTCTCTAAAAGTGTTTTAGATTTTGGATCGGCTTTGCAAAAATTTAAGAAGATTTCTTTTTCTTGGGGGCTTATTTTTAAATTTTCACTGAAAAAATCTGGAGGACAAGAAGCGATGACAAGTTTCTTAAAACGGTCATCTCGAGGCTCAATTTTTTTCTTTGGCTCATCAAAAATGGGTTGATTGAAATTTAATCCATTTTTAATTTGACCATCATAAACCATTACTTTTGAAGTGACTTCGTCAAATTGCTTTCGATTTTTAATCTCATTGATTTCTTCCTTATTATTAGCGATTTTTTTAATTTCAGTTTTATTAAAAACAGACCTAGCGACTGTAACATTTTCCAATTCTTCGGCTTTTTGATTCATTTCAACAATGAAGTAGTTTTTTTCCAGATCTTTTAAAGTTAGTTTCAATCTTGTAAATAAATAATCCTTTGAAAAAAACAATAAACTATCTTGCTCTTTTGCTAAAATTGAAAATTCACCAAATTCGTTTGTTCTCGTACTTGTTTGAGCCGTTTTATTAATTACTTCAACTTTATTGAGTGGAATATTTTGCGAGATAACTTTTCCGTTCAATACTTTTTCGGTTTGAGAAATGCTAAGTTGATAAGTGAAAATAGAAATTGTAGTAAGTAATTTTGCTTTCATTCAATGCTGTTAGTTTTTAATTTCTGAATTCAATTTTTTGAATTCTTCATTTTTAATATATAGAAAATCCATAACAGTCAATACATTTGGGTTTTCTAAAAGCGTTTTCGATTTTGGATCTGTGTGGCAAAAATCAATAAAAAGTTCTTTTTCTTCGGGTTTTATTTTTAAATTTTTGATAAAAAAATCGGGTGGGCAATAAGCAAGGATCAACTTCTTAACACGGTCGTCATCAACTTCAATTTTCTTTTTTTGCTTACCTTTTAAAGGAAATGCAACTCGAAGACCTTCTCTAATTGAATTATCATTAACTCCTGTATTCCAGAATAAATCTTTGGCATTTTTGCTGATTAAGACATCTGCAGTAGCATCAGCATCAAGCTTAACTTTATCAATTTCGACCTTAGTTATGACAACTTCATTCAATTCCTCAGGTCTCAGAATCATATTTACAACAATATTGTTCTGGTCTATATCTTGCTGAGAAATTTCTAATCTTTTAAAAAAGTAGTCTTTAGAGAAAAAAAGCACACTGTCTTTTGGTCGAACTGGGATAGAAAATTCGCCAAATTCATTTGTTGTTGTACTGGTTTTTGCAGTTTTATTAATTACTTCCACTTTGTTAAGAGGTGTATTCTGTGAAAGAACTTTTCCTTGAAGTAATTTTTCGGTTTGAGAAACGCTGATTTGATAAGTGAAAATAGAAATTGTAGTAAGTAATTTTACTCTCATATAAGATTGATTAGTTGAGAGTAAAATTATTAGAATTGTCTTAACGAAAACTTACAGAATCTGTAAATTCTTGTTAATTAAATTCAATCAAGTTTTTGAATTTCTCTAATTCTTCATTGTTAAACAAAACTGGCCCATGACCAAAGCACAATATTTTCGGTTCTAAGGAAGCCAATTTTAGAATTGATTTTCTATTCGTTTCTTGATCTGAAGTAAATAAATGTGGAGGTTCATGAAGACCAACTTTTGTAGTTAGCAAATTCATATTAGTCATAACATCACCAACAATTAAAACGCCGTCTTTCTCTCTAAAAAAAGATAAATGACCTCTGGAATGTCCCGGAGTTTCAATAACCGTAAATCCGCCAATTTGATCTCCATCTTTTAAAGTTTGAGAAACCGAATGTCCTTTTCCTGCCCAGAAGTTTTTCTGAAATTTTGAAATAATATGATTCGGATTTGGGTATTCTGTAATTACATTTCCGTTTTCGGCAAATTCTTTTTCTGGTTCGCTGCACAATAGGGGAATGTTTAGTGTTTCGCAGATTATTTTACTGCTTCCCTGATGATCGGCGTGGGCGTGCGTCAAAGCGTGTTGGGTAACGTTTTTATCTTTAATTGACTTTAGTATTTTATTAGCAGAAGTTCTAATTCCGGCATCAATTAAAACATCTTCAATCAAATAACAATTGATGGCGTTGCGAGGGAATAATGGAATTTGGTAAACGTCTTTGGCGATATTCTTCATCTTTTCAAATTTTATTTTGACAAAGATTCGAATTCGGTTTTTCAATCCACTTGATAAATGTTAAGAAATGTCTTGACGGATTCTGCTCAACGATTCTGGAGTAATTCCGAGAAAAGAAGCGATATAAATTAAAGGAGTTCGCTGAATGATTTTGGCTGGAGCTGATGCTAAAAAAGTCTGATATTTTTCTTTAGCAGGAATCATTTGAAGTTTTAGAACTCTGTCTGCTATACAAAGGTAATTCTGCTCCGCTAAAATTCTTCCGACGCGTTCCCAATTCGGGATTTCGTTGTACAGAAATTGCATTTTTTCGAAAGTAATCGAAAGCACTTCGCAATCTTCAATACATTGAATATTCTCAAAAGATTGCGTTTGGTTGATAAAGCTGGAATAGGAAGCAATAAAACCTTCGTCAGCACTTAAATACGTGGTGATTTCTTTTCCGTCTTTTAAATAATAAACTCTCGCTAATCCGTTAAGAATGAAAAAAATCTTGTTGCTGATTTTTCCCATTTCTGAGAGATATTCTTTGGCATTAAAGGTTTCATATTCAAAACAAGAAGCGATTGTCTCGATTTCATTTTCAGAAAAAGAAGCAATTGCTATAATTTGTTTTTGTAATGAAAGATGCATTTTTATAGAATCTCAATTAATTCTGAAGCTTTATTGACAACCAATTTTGCACCGCTGTTTTTCAATTCTTCTTCGGTTCTGTAGCCCCAAGTCACGCCAACAGGAAACATATTAGCATTTACAGCCGTTTGCATATCAATATCAGAATCACCCACAAAAAGGATTTCTTCGGGTTTTAAATTCCATTTTTTACCAATTTCTAAAGCCTCAAACGGATTTGGTTTTTTAAGCGCTTCTGTACTTAAACCAATTGCTTGATCAAAATGATTTGGAAATATTTCGGATGCTATTTTCTTCGTTAATTCATCTGCTTTGTTGGAGAAAACCGCCATTTTGATGCTTTGCGAAGTCAGATTTTCTAACAACTCGACAATTCCGTCATAAGGTTTAGTTTTTAGCGTACAGATTTCGCGATATTCGTTAATCATACATTCAAAACAAATTTCAATCTGTTCGTCTGAATTGTTTGTTGCTGGAAGTGCTTTGCTAACTAGATTTCGCAAGCCGCTTCCAATAAAATATTGATAGGTGTCGTAAGTATGCGTTGGGAAATTTAGACCTTGAAGCACTTTATTCATCGCATCTGAAATGTCTTCTAATGAATTGACTAAAGTTCCGTCTAAATCGAAAATAATTCCTTTAAATTTCATTTTATATTAAATATTTTGAGCCAGAATAAACCCGCTTGTCCAGGCATTCTGAAAATTAAATCCTCCCGTTATGGCATCGATATTGACAATTTCACCAGCAAAATAAAGGTTTTCATGAATTTTGCTTTCCATTGTTTTAAAGTTGATTTCCTTTAAATCGATTCCGCCAGCGGTTACAAATTCTTCTTTAAAAGTACTTTTTCCGTTGACTTTAAATTCGGCTTTTGTTAATTGTGAAGTAAGATTCTGCAATTGATTTTTAGATAAATCTGCCCATTTTATTTCAGCATCAATTCCTGAAGCTAAAACCAAACTTTCCCACAAACGGTTCGGAAAATCAAAAGGTGATTTTTTAGAAACTGCTTTTTTAGCGTGTTCTTGTTTTAAGTCTTTTAGGATTTTTTCGGCATCTTCATAATCGACATCATTTAACCAATTCACAAAAATGGTAAACTGATAATTTTTATCATGTAGAATTCGTGCGCCCCAGGCTGAAAGTTTCAAAATTGCTGGTCCGCTCATTCCCCAATGCGTAATTAACAAAGGTCCTGTAGATTCCAATTTAGTATCTTTTACATTTACAGTAACTTGTGCCGCAACACCAGGCAATTCCTTAATTCGCGGATCTTTGATGTTGAAAGTAAATAGGGAAGGGACAGGGCTAACAATTGCGTGACCTTGTTCCTGAAGCATTTCCCAGATTTTTGGATTGCTTCCAGTTGCCATTACAAGTTTTTCCGTAGCGAAGTTATCTGATTGGGTGTCAATTTTCCAATGATTTTCTTTTTTGAAAATGGATTGAACACTTTGACCTGTCAATACTTTTATGCCTAATTTTTCGGTTGCCTTTAAAAAACAATCGATAATAGTTTGTGATGAATTCGAAACCGGAAACATTCTTCCATCTTCTTCGATTTTTAATTCGACACCGTGCTTTTCAAACCATTCAATCGTATCGCCAGAACAGAATTGGTGAAATGGTCCGCGAAGTTCTTTTTCACCACGAGGATAAAATTTCACTAATTCATTAGGTTCAAAACAAGCGTGTGTTACATTGCATCGTCCGCCGCCAGAAACGCGGACTTTAGAAAGAACTTCTTTTCCTCTTTCTAAAATGGCGATTTTCAGTTTCGGATTTTTCTCAGCAATATTAATTGCAGTAAAAAAACCAGCAGCGCCTCCGCCAACGATGATGATGTCGAAATTTTTAATCATAATTTTTTATTCGCCACGAATTCACGAATTTTTATTCTCATAGATTGTAAAAAAATAATTCGTGAATTCGTGGCTATTATTATATTTTGTCTGGATTATCAGAGATAATTCCGTTTACTTTATAACTTTTTACTTTTTGAATGTCTTCCTCTGAATTTACTGTCCAAGGAAAAACCAAGAATCCCTTTTTTTGAATTTGCTGCACATTTTCTTCATTCAATAACTGAAAATCAGGGTTAATAGCTTTTGCTTTTATATTTTCGGCGAAAGCCAAAGCTGTATCAATATTTTCTTCTGTTAAAATACCAATAGGAATATTTGGATTTAAACTTGAAGTTTCCTGAAGCATATTCCAATCGAAACTTGAAATTATAAAATTATTGTAATTCCATTTTTTTTCTGAAATATATTCCTCGATCAACCTGACAACTTTAGGAGCAGTTCCTAAACCTTTTAATTCGATATTGATCAGACATTTTTTGTCAACCAAATCAAAAACCTCATTTAAAGTTGGGATTTGGTATTTTTCATCAATCAGAAACAATTTTAATTCAGATAATGAAAAAGTATTTACCAAACCTTTTCCGTTAGTTGTTCTGTCTATAGTTTCGTCATGAATCACGATAATATGTCCGTCGGAACTTAAATGAACGTCCAGTTCGATTCCGTCTGAATGTAAGTCTAAGGCTTTTTGAAACGCTTGAAGCGTATTTTCAGGTTCGTATGCTTTTGCACCTCGATGAGCTATTTTTAGCATTTTCTGAGTTTTTTTTTCTAACCGCAAAGGTCGCAAAGTTTTACGCAAAGGTCGCAAGGAATTTATTAAAAATTATATAGCCACGAATTACACCAATTTCCACTAATTTAAATATGATAAAAAATTAGTGGAAATTGGTGTAATTCGTGGCTAAAAAACCTTGCGACCTTTGCGGTTAAATTCCTTCGAGTAAAACAATTCCAAATTCGCTGTCAATAATCACTTTTCCATCAACAACTTCTATTTCTTGATTGGAAAAACCATCACGTAATTTAGTTCCGTTTTCGAAAAGAGAAAATACAGAAAGTTCTTTTCGGCCTTCAGGTAAATCTAAACCAATTAGGACTTTATCTGAATATGATCCTTTAGAATAAGTTCGTGAAAATAAATACGGCTGACTGCTTAATTGCGTATGAACTCCCGCTCCAACGGCAGGATGATTTCTTCTAAATTGACCTAATTTTTGCCAGTGAGAAAGCATGAATTTTGTATCAGGATTATTTTGAATATCGTCCCAATTCATGTTCGAGCGTAAAGTTGCATCGCCCTGAGTTCCTTCAACAACCAAAGAACGATTCGATTCGTCTCCGTAATAAACCTGCGACATTCCAGGAGAAAGCAAGAGTTTTGTTCCTGCTTCAAAACCTTTCACGCGATTGGCATCGAAAGGCTGTCCGTCGTCGTGAGAAGACATATAATTAAGGACAGAATATCCTTTTAGTTCATTATTTAAATGATTTGAATATTTAGAAAATAAAGTTTCATAATCGCTTTGACCAGCATTCCATTTAAATTCAAAATTGATCATGCTGTTGAAACCATTCTCAAAATAATTCACTTTTCGATCTCCAAAATCATAATCTTGTCCACCGCTAATTCCGTAACCGTAAACTTCAGCGATTGTGTAAAACGGATTCTGATCTAAAACCTGCATTGGATGGTGTTTTTTCCAAGTTTCAAAAGCGTAATCACATTCTTTTTTGAAATCGGCCCAAACGCCTTCTTCGGTGTGTTTTACAGTATCGGCGCGGTAACCGTCAATTCCGAATTCTAAAATATAATCGGTTAACCATTTTATAATGTAATATTTCGGACTTCTTGGATAACCTGTTCTTTTGAAGAATTCATCTAGAGAAGCAACTTCTTTTTCATAACGGCCTTCTTTTTTCCATTTTTCTATTAAAAAAGGAGGCAATTCTACATTTTGAGTGCTTTCGGTTTTTACATCTGGAAGGTTTTCAACCAAAGTACACATTGTAGTATTTTCGAAAGATTTGTAATCGCAGACAACGCCAGTTCGAACCCAGTCAGAAGGCCAAACGGGATCTTCTGGAGTTACTGGTCCGGTATGATTAATTACTCCGTCCAGAACTATTCTAATTCCTTTTTCATGTGCTTTTTTTACCAGATTAGCTAAATCTTCTTTTGTTCCAAAATTCGGATCTAAAGCCGTCCAATCTTTTGCCCAATAGCCGTGAAAGCCATAACTCAATCCAGTTCCTTCATCAACACCGTCATGAATCTGCTCTACAATCGGCGTAAGCCAAATGACATTGATTCCTAATTTTTCAAAATAGCCAGATTCGATTTTTTTAGTGATTCCGATAATGTCTCCGCCTTCAAATCCGCGAAGTTTTCCAGGCGTTTTGGTTCGGTTAAAATTTAAGTCGTTTGATTTATCACCGTTGTAAAAACGGTCTGTAAGTAAAAAATAAACATTTGCTCCTTCCCAAACGAAAGGTGTTTTCGAAGTATTTTCGTTATTCATTGTAACTGATTTTGAGCCAGAACAACCCGTAATTATGAATACTAAAGATAAAAAAAGGAAAGTGTATTTTTTTTATTATTTAGGAATTTTTTAGATGAAAAAAATAGCCACGAATTCACGAATTTTTATTCTCAGAGATTGTCAAAAAATAGTTCGTGAATTCGTGGCGAAAAAAAGTCTATCGCAGATTTGGCAGATTTCCTATTTTTAATTATCTGTTAAATCTGCGAGAGAAAAAATATTGTTATTCCAATTCTAAAACCAAAGCAGATTTTGGTTCCAATGTTATTTCAGAAGCCAAATCGAATGTTTTTCCTGTGATAACATCTTTTCCTGATTTAAAGTTTTTGATGCTTTCTTTGAAACGATTTGTTTTTACAACTTGCTCTTTTGCATTGTTATTGAAAACAACCATAACTGTTTTAGCATCAGTATATCTGAAATATACATACGTATTATTTTCAGGAACATAATGTATCATTTTTCCGAAATGAACCGCTTCATTTGTTTTTCTCCAAGTGAATAATTTTGAACTGAAATCAAAGAAAGCAGTTTGTTCTGGAGTTCTTCCTTCTTTTGTAAAAGCATTGTTTTTGTCGCTAGCCCATCCGCCTGGGAAATCCTGACGAATATCGGCATCTCCACCATTATCTTTATCACCGCCCATTGCAATTTCTGAACCGTAATAAATCTGTGGAATTCCACGAACTGTTGCCAATAAAGCCATTGCCAATTTGTACTTTGGTAGGTCATATTTAAACTTATCATTCATACGATCTGTATCATGATTTTCGGCAAAAACTAAAATATTATTAGTATTTGGATATAAAAAATCCATCGCAAAATTGTTGTAGAATTTAATTAATCCATTATCCTTGCTTGGTTCGTCTTCGTTGAAAGCAGAAGTAATCTGACTTTGAAGCGTAAAATCCATTACACTTGGAAGATTCGAATTGTAGTTTTCAATTGCTCCAATTTTACTGTCTTTCTGCCAAAAAGCTAAATTCGCCTGATTGTGCATCCAGATTTCCCCCACAATATTGAAATTAGGATATTCAGTTGTGATTGCTTTTGCCCAATTTGCCATCGCCGTTTTATCTGAATAGTTATAAGTATCTACACGGAAACCATCAAGATTAGCGTATTCAATCCACCAAATGGCATTTTGAGTTAAGTATTTTGCAACAAGAGGATTTCTTAAATTCAAGTCTGGCATTGAAGGAACAAACCATCCATCAACACAAACTTCCTGATCGATTTTTGAAGCGTGAATATCTGTAATTACTTCACGTCTGTGGTGCGTTTGTGTGTAGTTCTCAAATTGATTAAGCCATGATTTTGTTGGTAAATCTTTAACCATCCAGTGTGTAATTCCCCAGTGATTGGTAACATAATCCATTACTAATTTCATGTCTTTTTTATGCATTTCATTAGAAAGACGAACGTAATCTTCATTTGTTCCGTAACGAGGATCAATTCTGTAAACATCAGATTGTCCGTAAGTGTGGTACGAATGCTGTTTGTCGTTATCTTCGCAAAGAGGCGTGCTCCAGATTGTAGTCGCGCCAAGAGCCGAAATATAATCTAAGTTTTTGATGATTCCTTCGATATCTCCACCGTGACGTCCGCTTGGATCTTGACGGTTTGCTTTTTCAGTTAAAGAAGCATCGCTATCGTTTTTCGGATTTCCGTTAGCGAAACGATCTGGCATGATTAAGTAAATTAAATCAGAGGCATCGTAGCTTTTTCTTTCGGCAGAATTCGCTCTTCTTTCTTTAAGCGTATATTTTTGTTTAAAGGCAACTTTGTTATTGTTTTTGAAAGAGAAAACTAATTCAGAAGCTTTTACATCTTTCGTATCGATGGTTACGAAAAGATAGTTTGGATTTTCTGTTTTTTCTACGTTTTTAATCGCAACATTGTTTGAAACGGAAGTTTCGTATTGCGAAATGTTTTTTCCGTAGAACATAATCTGCAGTTCCGAATTTTTCATTCCTGCGTACCAGAAAGGTGGTTCTACTTTTTGGATTTGCGCTTTCGCGGAAGCAGAAAACAACAAAACCAACAAGGCTAATTTATAGATAAGTGATGTTTTTTGGTTTTTCATAGTTTGTATTTTTATGAATGTGTAATAAAATCAAGGTTTGATTTTATTTGATTTCTTCTGTTTGAGCAGCCATTTGTAGATTTCAGGTTTTGTTTCGTATAAATACTGAATTTCATGACCTTCATTTTCCAAACGGGTAAACTTGAAATTTTTATTGCTTTCGCAGGATTCCAAAGATTTTTCAATTCTTTCGGTTTCACTAAATGGAATTTTATCATCGGCTGTTCCGTGAAAAGCCCAAACAGGAATTTTACTCAAATTACAGATTCGAACTAAATCGCTATCGTTTACTCCGCCACAGAACGGCATAATGGCAGCAAATTTCTCCGGAAAATCTAAAGCTGTAATAAATGTTCCATAACCTCCCATGCTAACTCCTGTGAGGTAAATTCGGTCTGTATCAATTCTATATTTCGAATTTAATTCGGCATAAAGCGATTCAAACCAATTCTCAGTCGACCAGTATTTATTATCCGGACATTGCGGAGAAGCTATTATAAAATCGAAATCCTGACCTTTTTCTACTAAATAGGGAAGGCCATAGATTTTCAATTTATTCAGATCGTTTCCTTTTTGCGAACCGCCATGCAAATAGATTACAAGCGGATATTTTTTGGTTCCTTTTGCATAATCTTTCGGCAAATACAAAAGATAATCATAAGATGCTTTTGTTTTGGTTTGAGAATAGGCATTAAACCAGAAAAGGACAAAAAGAAAAATGAAGAAATTAAGTTTGAGGCTCATATTAATTTATCTAAAGATGAAGAAAATAATTACCTCAAATTTAACTTCTTAATTTGATCTGATAGTAAAAAGACAAGTAATCTTGGGGGAAAATTACTTGTCTTTTAAAAATTATTTCGTTTCAATAATGCTTATCGCATAACCTCCTCCAGGAGCCGAAAACTGAGATAATTTAGATTTGTTTGTTACAGCAATTTTCTTGATAGTATAAGCTTGCGGATTTGTTTTGTAATGCGCATCTTTTGCATCAGCATAAATTGTTGCAGTGTATTTTTTACCTTTTTCAAGGAAACTGAAATCGATGTTTGAAGTACGTGGAGTTTCTCCGTTTACGTTTCCAATGAACCAGTTGTTTGTTCCTTTAGCTTTACGAGCAACAGTGATAAAATCTCCAGGCTCAGCCTCGATATATTTACTTTCTGACCAATCTACAGCTACATCTTTAATGAATTGGAAAGCGTCTGGAAAACGGTTGTAGTTTTCTGGAGTATCAGCAGCCATTTGTAATGGACTATACATTGTAACATATAAAGCCAATTGGTTAGCAATTGTACTGTTTACATGAGATTTGTTCTCAGGATTCATTTTGCTGATATCCATTTCGAAGATTCCCGGAGTATAATCCATTGGACCACCGATTAATCTTGTAAAAGGTAAAACTGTTACGTGATTTGGTTTAGAACCTCCAAAAGCTTGGTATTCTGTTCCTCTTGCTGCTTCATTTCCAATTAAGTTAGGATACGTTCTTGCGATTCCAGTTGGACGAACTGCTTCGTGAGCGTTCACCATAATTTTATAATCAGCTGCTTTTTCGATTGCATATTGGTAGTGATTTACAATCCATTGGCTGTAGTGGTTTTCACCTCTTGGTAAAATATCACCTACATAACCGCTTTTTACAGCATCATATCCGTTGTCATTCATGAATTTGTAAGCCGCATCCATGTGGCGCTCGTAATTACGAACAGAACCTGAAGTTTCGTGGTGCATAATGATTTTTACACCTTTAGATTTTGCATATTCGTGAAGACCTTTTACATCAAAATCTGGATAAGGAGTCAAGAAATCAAAAACATAATCTTTAGAATGTCCAAACCAGTCTTCCCAGCCTTCGTTCCATCCTTCAACCAAAACAGCGTCGAAACCATTTGCAGCAGCGAAGTCAATGTATTTTTTTACATTAGCATTGTTTGCTCCGTGCGTTCCGTTTGGTTTTGCTTTTGAAAAATCAGAAACACCTAATTGAACTGTTGGAAAATCATTTGTGTACGACCAAGAGCTTTTTCCTGTAATCATTTCCCACCAAACACCAACATATTTTACTGGTTTAATCCAAGAAGTATCGTCAATTTTTGAAGGATCATTTAAGTTATAAGTCATTTTTGATGAAAGAATTTCTCTAGCATCATCGCTTACGATAATCGTTCTCCAAGGAGAGTGGCTAGGCGCTTGCATATAACCTTTATCTCCTTTTGCATCTGGCGTTAACCAAGATTCGAAAACTAAGTTTTTGTCATCTAAATTCAAGTGCATACAAGAATAGTCAATCAAAGCCGCTTCGTGCAAGTTGATGTAGATTCCATCAGCCGTTTTTAACATCAAAGAAGTTTGAACTCCAGTTGGTGAAAAAGACTTTTGAGAAACGTTTGCAGTATATGCTTTTTGAGCTAAACCTCTAATTTCAGATAATTTAGATTTTGTATAATCGTATTCTTGAGTATCATAATCTCCTGGAATCCAGAAAGCAGTGTGATCTCCAGTCATGGCAAATTGAGATCTTTCTTCTTTGATTACGAAATAAGTAAGATTCTTTTGCGCTGGGAATTCATAACGGAAACCTAAACCATCTTCAAACAAACGAAAACGGATTACGATTTGTCTGTCTGTACTTTTTTGGTTTAAAGTTACAGCCAACTCATTATAGTGATTTCTAATGTGATCAACTTCCCCCCAAACTGGTTTCCAAGTTTCATCAAAAGTTGAAGTTTTAGTATCAACAACAGTAAAGTCGTTCAACAAAGATTTTTTATCATCTTTAAGTTCAAGACCTAATTTACTGGTTTTTACAACTTCTTTGTTTTTGTATTTTAAATTGTAAGTTGGAGTTCCGTCGCTTTGAAGCGAAAATTCCATTACGAACTTTCCTTCGGGAGATTTTAATTGTTGCGCCTTAGCAATCGTGCTAACCGCAAACAAAACTAAACTGGCGAAAAATAAGTTTTTCATGTTTTTAGATTTTTAGAGTATTGTAATTTAATTAATTTGTGCGAGTTTACCAGCCGTTATAGATTTACCATTTACTACAATGTTTAAATCCTGATCGCCGTCAACAGTAAAAGTAGTTTCGTTATGATTTACAGAAACTTTTAAAATTTGGTTTCTGAAATTGATTTTAAACGAATACCCTTCCCATTCTTTTGGAATTTTTGGAGAGAAATGAAGTTGGTCATTTTTCACGCGCATTCCTCCAAAACCTTCCACGATACTCATCCATGTACCGGCCATTGACGTGATATGACAACCTTCTTCAACTTCTTTGTTATAATCATCCAAATCCAAACGAGAAGTTCTTAAATAAAATGTATATGCCATGTCCATTTTATCTAAAGCTGCAGCCTGAATCGAGTGAACGCAAGGCGAAAGCGAACTTTCGTGAACCGTAAATGATTCATAAAATTCGAAATTGCGTTTTAATTCTTCTTTCGAAAAATGATCTTCGAAGAAATAGAAACCTTGTAAAACGTCAGCTTGTTTGATGTATGGTGAACGTAAAACACGATCCCAAGACCATTTTTGGTTAATAGGACGCTGTGATTTATCTAAATCTTTTACAGGAACTAAATCTTTGTCTAAGAAACCATCTTGCTGTAAATAGATTCCAAGTTCTTCAGAAATAGGGAAGTACATGTCGTCTGCCACTTTTTTCCATTCTTGAATTTCATTCGCCGAAAGGCTAACTTTTTCTAAAACTCTTTTGTGATCTGC
Source organism: Flavobacterium sp. HJSW_4 (assembly GCF_042436695.1). Taxonomy (NCBI): domain Bacteria; kingdom Pseudomonadati; phylum Bacteroidota; class Flavobacteriia; order Flavobacteriales; family Flavobacteriaceae; genus Flavobacterium; species Flavobacterium sp. HJSW_4. Next base: position 3,760 of record NZ_JBHNPP010000053.1, on the reverse strand, counting down.
AGGATATTCTGAAGCCACTTTCTCGATTTGTTCTGAAGCAAAATCAATACACCATTTTGCAATATAATTCGTGTAGAAGTTATTGTTGATGTTGTTTTCGTATTCGTTTGGACCTGTAACTCCAAGAATTACGTATTGGTTTTTATCTTTAGAAAAAGAAGCTCTTTGGTGCCAGAAACGCGCAATTCCGATTAAAACTTCTAAACCTTTTTCTGGAATATAAGAGTAATCTCCCGTGTAACGATAATAGTTGTAAATCGCAAAAGCAATCGCTCCATTTCTGTGAATTTCTTCGTGGGTGATTTCCCATTCGTTGTGGCATTCTTCACCATTCATGGTCACCATTGGATATAAAGCAGCACCGTTTTTGAAACCTAAATTGTCTTTCGCGTTTTCAATCGCTTTATCTAATTGATTGTAACGATACGTCAATAAGTTTCTTGCAACTTGCTGATCTTTTGTAGCCATGTAAAACGGAATACAATATGCCTCAGTGTCCCAATAAGTAGATCCGCCGTATTTTTCTCCAGTAAATCCTTTTGGACCAATATTTAATCGGCTGTCTTTTCCTGAATACGTTTGGTTCAATTGGAAAATGTTGAAACGAATTCCTTGCTGTGCCTTAACATCACCTTCAATAGTAATATCTGACATTTCCCAAACTTTTGCCCAAGCATCAATTTGGTTTTGAAGTAACGTTTCGTAACCTAAAGCAACAGCAGATTTGATTACTTTTTCTGCTCCAGCCAAAGTATTTTCATGGTTTAAAGAAACCGTATAACCTCCAATTTTTTGGATTGTTGAGGTTTGTCCTTTTGCGATAATTGTTCCGTAAGTGTACTGAACTTTATCTATTGTTGAGTCGATTGTTGAAGGAGAAACATTGATGTTTTCGCCATTTGCCAAAATCGTATTGTGCATGAAAGTCGTAACTTTAAAATGCGTTTTGAAAGTTTGAGCCGTTACAAAAGCTTCGTTTGTGCCTTTTTTAACTTCAAGAGGTTCCCAGAATTTTTCTTCCCAGTTGGCATCTTCATTCGTTACACCAGCATCAATATAAGGTTTGTAAACGATTTTTGCATCTTTGTTTAAAGGCGTAATATCGTATTTAATTACTCCAGCTTCGTCTAAATCTAAGGAAAGAAAACGACGGATGTTTACCGAAATTTCAGTTCCGTTTTTAAGAACAGCTTCAAAAGAACGATTGTACCATCCTTCTTTCATATTCAATTCTCTGCGGAAATTTCTAACTTCAGTGCAATTGTGTAAATCAAGATTTTCTTCGTTGATTTCGATATCAATTCCGATCCAATTTGGAGCATTCAAAACTTTAGCGAAATATTTCGGATAACCGTTTTTCCACCAGCCCACTTTTGTTTTGTCGGGATAATAAATTCCTGCAATATAACTTCCTTGGAAAGTTTCGCCAGAATATTTTTCTTCAAAATTCGCACGCTGTCCCATAGCACCGTTTCCGATACTAAAAAGACTTTCAGATGATTTTACTCTTTCGACATCAAATCCTTCTTCTATTATGGACCAATTGTCTGGTTTTATATAATCTTGATTCATCTTTTAAATTAGATAATTCGGCAATTTGGTAATTAGATAATTGCCTTGGTTTCTTATTAACTTTTTACATTCATTTGAGTAATTGCTGTATTAGAATATCTGTCGTTGAGAGCATTATCTCATTGACACATTTTCTAATTATCCAATTAGTTCCTCAATAAAGCTTGTTGTGATTTGGGTAAAATCTTTAAAAATATGATCAGCTTCATGTAAAATTGTTTCCTCACCAATTCCAACACTTACCATTTCTGCAATATTTGCTGCCTGAATTCCAGCAACAGAATCTTCAAATACAATTGAATTTTTTGGATCAATATTTAATAATTGAGCCGCTTTTAAGAAAACTTCAGGATCTGGTTTTGCATTGGTAACGTCATTTCCGTCAACAATAACATCGAAGTAAGAGATGATGCCTGTTTTTTCTAGAATTGGTCTTGCATTTTTACTGGCAGAACCCAATGCAATTCCTTGATTTTTCTCTTTTAATAGTTGTAGAATTTTAAAAACTCCTGGAAGAATCTCACTTTCATCCATGTCAACCAAATAAGATAAATAATCTTCGTTTTTTTGAATTAGCCATTTGTCTTTGTCTTCCTGAGAAGCCTCAACATTGCCGAATCCAAGTATAATGTCTAAAGAGCGAACGCGGCTTACGCCTTTTAAAAGTTCGTTGTCTTCATGTGTAAAATTTATATTTAATGACTGAGCAATTTTTTGCCATGCCAAAAAGTGGTATTTAGCGGTGTCTACAATTACGCCGTCGAGGTCGAATATAAATGCCTTTTTCATTTTAGGGGTAAATTATTCTTTAAATTATGATTTTTGAGAAAAGTCGTCTACGTCTTTTACTTTAGAAACTAAAGCGGCAGCAATTAGAAAACTAACTCCACTTGTAACTAAAGCATAAATGGCATCTCCATTGTAAAGATATTTTACAATTGGACCTCCAATTAATGCATTTACAATCTGAGGAATAACAACAAAAAAGTTGAAGATTCCCATGTAAACACCCATTTTTTTAGGTGTAATAGATCCTGCAAGAATTGCATACGGCATAGCTAAAATACTTGCCCAAGCAACACCAATTAAAATCATCGGTAACACAACCCAGTCTTCATTTGGCATGAAATAAATTGAAATTAGACCAATTCCTCCAATTATTAATGAAAGTGAATGTGTTGCTTTTCGGCCGATTTTTTTAGCGATGTATGGTAAGAAAAACAAAGCGACAATAGCAGAGACTAAGTTGTAAACACCAAATAGAATTCCGACCCAGTCACCAGCATCCTGATATTGCTGGCTAGAAGTGTCCTCTAACGGTAATCCGTAAATATGGTGCGCAATGGCTGGAGTTGTAAAAACCCACATTCCGAATAAACCAAACCAAGAAAAAAATTGCACCCAGCTAAGCTGACGCATTGTAGTTGGCATTTTTGCAAAATCAGTAAAGATGTCTGTAATTTTTGATTTTTCTTCAGAATCAGAAACCACTTCATTTTGCGGATCTTCAAATCTTGCCAATTCTTCTGGCGAATATTCTTTGGTTGTGAATAAGGTTACTAGAATTGAACCAATTAAAACCGCAGCTCCAATAATGAACGATAAAGTCAAATTTAACGGAACACTTCCTGGAACAGTGCTGTTTGGCACGCCAAAATACTTAGTTAAAATGTACGGAAGTGCTGAACCAATTACGGCTCCAAAACCAATTAATGAAGTTTGAATACTAAATCCTGCAGTACGTTGATCTGTTCTTAAATTGTCTCCAACAAGTGCACGAAAAGGCTCCATGGCAATGTTGAAAGAAGCATCCATGATCATTAGCATTCCAGCTCCAACCCACAAAGCAGGAAGTACAGAAATGAAAATGTTAGCTTGTGGCATTAAAACTAATCCCACAGAAGCTAAAACAGCTCCAACTAAAAAGAAAGGTTTTCTTCTGCCGAATTTCCCCCAAGTTTTATCGCTGTAATGACCAATAATTGGCTGTACTATTAATCCCATTAAGGGAGCAATAATCCAGAACCACGAAAGTTCATGTACATCAGCACCAAAAATTTGAAGAATTCTGCTGGCATTTGCATTCTGAAGTGCAAACCCCATTTGGATTCCTAAGAAACCGAAACTCATGTTCCAAATTTCCCAGAAACTTAATTTACGCTTTTCCATTATCGTAATTTGAAAATTA
>NZ_JBHNPP010000052.1:0-18866 GCF_042436695.1 Flavobacterium sp. HJSW_4 | reverse complement strand
AATAAAGTATTATCGTCTGATGCTACTATTAGAGTGTACAAATATCCTTCTTTAGAATATGTTACATCAATAAAAGATACTAGAACAACTGCAATTGGAATGTATTATACAAATACAGGAATTGTTCAGACAGAATCTGGAGATATTTATACATTTTCTTCTAATGCACGCGCAGGTGGATATCCTGTTACAGATGCTAAATCTGGAGTTTTGCGTATCAGAAAAGGAGACGCTAAGTTTGATCCAGGTTATTTCTTCAATTTGGAAGAAAGTACATTAAAAGGAAAAGTTCTTGCTGCTTACCCATTAGGAGGAGAAAAAGTTTTTATCTCTTATATTCCTAATGATGTTGATGCCGCTAATGCAGTTTACAGTTTCTTAAATACAAAAACAATCTTCAAATCGGCTATTTTAGATTTATCAAATCAGACTATTCTTGCTGTAACGGGTTTGCCTGATCATGGTGGAGATGAGTTTTTTGGAGTAGCAAGTTTATTTGTAGAAAGCGGAAAAGCATACAAAAGTTTTGTTACAGGAGACGAAGCACGTGTTTATCAAATTGATATTGCAACGGGTGTAGCAAAAGCTGGAGCTCTTATCAAAGAAGGTCTTTATTTACCAACAATTGGTAAACTTACATACTAATTAAATACATTGAAAAATGGCTTGAGGTATTATTAACGTAATCCTCAGGCCATTTTGTTTTTTGTTTTTCACAATGTTTTCTTTTCAAATTAAATTGCAATGAATATTTTTAAAAAACGTTTAAATAAACCGCCGAATAAAGGAAAATCGAGATTCAGTAAAATCAATGCCTGGCTGCATTTATGGCTCGGACTTGCTTCTGGAATTGTAGTTTTTATAATGGGAATTACAGGCTGTATTTTGGTTTTCGAACATGAAATAAAAGAATTGACTTCTCCGTGGCTTAAAGTCGAAGCCCAAACTGCAGATAAAGTTTTACCGCCTTCTAAAATATATGCTGCGGTTAAGAAAGAATTTCCAAAGAAAGATATTCACGGCTTATGGTACAATGGTTTAGATAAAACAATAAAAGTTGATATTGAATCGGATTCTTTGGTTTATGTAAATCCATATAATGGAAAAATAACTGGAATGGTCGATCATGAAGATTTTTTCCATGAAATTGATGAAGGCCATCGTTATGTTTGGCTGGGCAGAGAAGTAGGAACAGCAGTTACCTCTTGGGCTACGCTAATTTTCTTCTTTTTATTAGTAAGCGGAATCATTTTATGGTTTCCTAAAAAATGGAATAAAACAACCGTAAATAACAGTTTTAAAATTAAATGGAGCGCCAAATTTAAAAGACTGAATTATGATTTTCATAATGTTTTAGGATTTTATTCGCTTCTTTTAGCGTTTTTAATTGCATTGACAGGTTTAATCATGAGTTTTCATTGGGTTCGAGAAAGCACTTACTGGATTACAGGAGGTTTTGGCAATGAAAAAGTAAAGAAAGAGGTTGTAGCTGAAATAAAAACAGATACGCTCTTAAAACCTAAATATGATATGCTGACTTCAGCAGATATTATTTTTGATAAAGTTCGAAATGAAATCGCAAAACATAATAATGAAGCCGTAATTATCCATTTTCCAGACGAACCAAAAGATAATTTTTATGCCTGTACAGATATGCATAACGGAAATTGGAGAGATTTATACTTTGATCAGAAAACATTAGAATTGCTTCCAAAATCTAGAAAATATATTGGAGACGAGAAATTTCACGATTGGATGAGCCGTTCCAATTATAGTCTTCACGTTGGCGCAATTGGCGGAATAACAACTAAAATTCTCTATTTTACAGCTAGTTTAATTTGTGCAAGTTTACCTATTACAGGTTTTTATATTTGGTGGGGAAGAAAGAAGAAAGCAAAGAAAAACTAAACAGTTAAAATTGTTTTGAAGAGTCTTTTTAAAGTGAAATAAGCTTTAAAAGGACTTTTTTTATGGCTTTAATTGAAAGGTTGTTGTGAAGGTATCTTTCTGTATTAAAATAGTATAAGAGTTAATCTTTGGGGTTCTAGGATGTAAAGTTTTGATTTGTGAAATTTAGATAAGATTAATTTAGAAAACTCAGGACCATATATAATGTAGAAGAGCCTGTTTGAAGGAACAGGCTCTTAACTAACACAAAAAAAAACAAAAAACAAGGTATTTAAAGAACGAATTTTATATACGGTATGTAAAAGCAATTGTCGCGATACGATTGTCTAGATCATATTTTTTATCAATTGTAGTTTGCGCAACTGCAGATTTAATGTAGAAATTATTAGTATTGAAAACATCAGTAAAATTGAGCTTGATGCTTCCTTTTTTAGCTAAAACCTGTTTAGAAATTCCGATGCTGAAATCGAAGAAACCGTCTCTTTGGTAAATTCCAAGATTAGATTTAGACTGATATTGTGCATTTCCTTCTGCTTTCAAAGTTTCAGTTATAGTAAAAGAGTTTTGAACACTCAGATTTACGGTCATAATAGGATCAATTGTATTGCTGTTTAAAATTTGCCCCATAAATTTATTTTCAAAAACATTGAATAAAGTATTTACAGACCACCATTTGCTCAACTCAGCTGTGTTGGTAATGTTAACTCCGTAATTGTATGATTTGTCAACGTTTATTTGAGTTGTCACGGTCGTATTCGTGTCAGCATTATAGTTGTACACTTCCGTGAAAACATCTTTAGTGCTATTAAAATAAACAGAAGCCATAAAGTTGCTTTTCCAAGCGTAACCAATTTCCATAGCGTGCGTAATCTCTGGAATCAAGTTTGGATTTCCTTGCGAATAATTGAATGAATCATCATAAAAACGAAACGGATTCAAATCAAATTGGCTTGGCCTGTTGATTCTTTTACTATAAGAAGCATGTGCAGAATGATTGCTGGTAAATTCATATTTTAAAGAAAGACTTGGGAACCATTTCAAATAATCGTCTTTATGCTCTTCATTTAAAGTTTTCTGATCGATATTGATGGCAGTGTATTCACTTCTTAAACCAGCCTGAATATTTAATTTTTCTAACTGATATTTGTAATTCGCGTAAGCCGCATAAATCTGTTCGTTGTATTCAAAATGATTGGTCGAATTAAAATCAATAAGCCAATCGTTGTTTTCATAATATTCGTAAACAGATGGATTATCATTGTTTTTAATGCTGGCTTTAAAACCCCATTCAATAGATTGTTTTTCCTTAAACGGATTTACAAAATCGATTTTTCCTGTAAATACTTTTAATTGAGACGGAATATAACCGCGACGATCGTTTACAACAGTAGCATTTGCGGTATTATCGGCACTTTGAAATTGATTAGATCTAAACTTCGAAGTTTCGTATTCAAAATCAAAAGCCATATTTTTTCCTTCGTCATTAAATTTATGCGTTCCGGAAAAAGCATACGTATAATCAAACCATTTTTCTTTACTGTCATTATAAGTCAAAGCATCAAAAACAGGCTGATTTGAAGTATTAAAAACTGTATTTGTTCCGTCTGCCATATTTTGGTAGCGTCCAATTTTAGCATCAACATAAACCTCTAAATTAGTTTTAGGAGAAACTTCATATTGCGTTCCAATTTTGAAATTATTAGAAGTCAAAGGTTCATCTGTAATAGAAGTCTGGTGATTTGTAGAAATAATTTCCTGATGCGTAAGATTTGTATATTGACTCTGATTGAACGTTTTATGCTCTTCTTCGCCACGGAAAGTATAACTGTAATTTCCAAAAATGCCCCATTTATCTTTATTGTAATTTAAATTGAAGCCAGAATTCGTTCTGTTTTTTCGGCCTCTTCCGTAACTTGCAAAAGCAGTTCCTTTTAAACCTTCAGCATTTGGTTTTTTCAGAATGATATTGATAATTCCAGCTTTTCCAGCTGCATCATATTTAGAAGAAGGATTTGTAATTACTTCAATTTGTTTGATGTTTGATGAAGTCGTAGCTTTTAAATAATTCGCTAATTCTTTCTGAGAAAGCTGTGTCAATTTACCATTTATCATCACGGCAACACCTTGCTGACCGCGAATGGACAGATCGCCATCTTGCGAAACCACAACGCCTGGCGCGCGCGATAAAACGTCAAGAGCGGTTCCGCCTTCAGAAACGATGCTGTTTTCTACATTAAAAACAAGACGATCTGATTTTTGAGTGTAAAGGACTTTCTTTTTACTAATCACAATTTCATCTAAAGCATTTATAGTGGTTTCAACAATACTATCAGTTTCTTTTTCTGTTTGAGAATATCCATCATATACCGAAAAAGCAAGCATAAGAGAGGTTATTAATTTTTTCATGTTGTTTCAATTTGGCAAATTCTAAATCGAGATTTAGAACATAATAATCTTTGTAATTTTTAAAATCAGAATTTAGTGCAATACAATTTGTTCTAATTTGTCTGAAAACTTTTTTCGAAAAATTATTACTTGATTTAAAACAACAGAAATAGGTTTTTTAAGGATAAGGAGGATACGTAACATATCGTGGCATTTAAAATTTGATTTGCCAAATATAATACTATTTATAACAAGTCTAAATAAAAATAATGAATATTTTTTGAAAGAAAACCTTATTTTGTTGATTTGCAGAGAAAAGAAGAAGAAATAAAAAGAAAAAAGCGATTTGTTTTATTTAAAACAAACCGCTTTTCTAACTGAAAACCGTGACTTAGACTGAATACTTATTTAGTAATTTCTCTAAAAACAGCTTCTAGATTTTTATTCTTCTGATTCAATTGTAATGTTTTTAATCCATTTTCATTGGCAAAGTCAAAAATAGTAGGGCGCATATCTTTATCTGTGACAAAAGTCAGTTCCCATGTCATGTCATGAGTATTTACGTACGAAGAAATATTTTCTAGTTTAGCCAAAAGTTGTTCTTCCACTTTATAATCGAACTCAACTTCAATAACTTGCTCTTTGTTGGCACTAACTAAATGGTCTAATTTATTGTCTGCAACAATTTGTCCTTTGTCAATAATTATGACACGATCGCAAATTGCTTCGACTTCTTGCATGATGTGTGTCGATAAAAAAACAGTTTTATTTTTTCCTGCATTTTTAATCACATTACGAATTTCCATTAACTGATTAGGATCCAGTCCAGTAGTTGGTTCATCCAAAATTAAAACTTCTGGATCATGAAGCAAAGCATTTGCCAATCCAACACGTTGGCGGTATCCTTTAGAAAGCTGGCCGATCTTTTTATGGCTTTCTGGTGTCAGTCCTGTCAGCTGAATTACTTCTTCAATTCTTGATTTTGGCACGCTATAAACATCAGCATTAAATGCCAAATACTCACGAACATACAAATCCAAATACAACGGATTGTGTTCTGGCAAATATCCGATCGAGCGTTGAACAGCTTTGGCTTCCGTCATGACATCGTGACTGTTTACAAGGGCTGAGCCTTCATCTGCCAATAAATATGTGGTCAAAATTTTCATTAAAGTAGATTTTCCAGCTCCGTTTGGTCCTAAAAATCCAACAATTTCTCCTTTTTCAATCGAAAAAGAAATTGAATTTAATGCTTTTTGTGTTCCGTAACTTTTTGATATGTTGTTTACTACTATCGACATGTATTTTTTATTTGCTACAAAAGTAACTAGAAATAATGTCGATTGCTACATTTTGGCTTCTTAAGTATTTCTTAAAAAAAATATAAAACCCTTAATTCACGGCACTGTTATTGTTAAAGGAAACATAAATTTTAAATTAAAAGCCAAAATGAAAAAAATGTTAGTGGTAGCTGCTTTAGCTATCTGCAGTTTTGCAAACGCACAAAAAGGAACAGTATTAGTAGGTGGTAACATCTCTTATTCTTCTGAAACAAGAGATTTCGGTAATGCTGAAAGAAAATCAAACGAATTTGCTTTTTCTCCAAAAGTAGGTTACCAATTCCACGATAACTGGACAGTTGGGGGTGAATTAAGTATTGCTTCTTCAAAAGACGATCAAGGAGTAAATGAATACAAAACTAATAACTTCAAAGCAGGTGCATTTGTACGTTATACAAGACCATTAAGCCAAACTTTCGCAGTATTTGCAGATATGGGAGCTGGTTTCCAAAATCAAACAGACAAAAGTTATGTTGGAGCAAACTATGCAAAAGCTAAAGGTGATGGTATGTACATTGGTGTTACCCCAGCTCTTTTCATTAACATGAAAAACAGCTTCGGATTAAACTTCAGCATCGGTGGTTTAGGATACGAAACTTTAAGTTATGATAATAACGGACCAGATGTTAACAATTTCTACTTTAACTTCGGAAAAACACTTAACATTGGAATCTCTAAAAACTTCTAATCTAGTTTTTATATTCAATTTCAGAAAGCGCTCCATTGGAGCGCTTTTTTTATGGCAAATTTTAAGTAGATGTTAGCTGCTTGACTGTTTTTAATCGATTTTGTTAAGTTGTTGTTTTACAATTATTAACTAATGGTAAAAATAAGTTTTTACTTATTGTTTTAGGTTTTGGTGGCATCGTTGTTGGTTAATGCTTACAAATTTTAAATTATAAACCATTATGAAAAAAATGCTACTTATTCTTGCATTGTCAGTTTTTGGCTTTGCAAATGCCCAAAAGGGAACCATTTTAGTTGGAGGAAATATTAGTTATTCTTCTTCAAATAGAGATTTTCAAACATTTAGTGATAATTACCATGAATTTGGTTTTTCTCCTAAAGTAGGTTATCAGTTTCATGATAATTGGACTGTTGGAGGAGAATTTTTATTTGCTTCTTCAAAAAGTGATATTGATGGAAGAATGACTTCAAAATCAAATGATTTTAAAGCAGGTGCATTTTTACGTTATACTGTTCCGCTTTCTGAAACTTTTTCAGTATTTGCTGATTTAGGCGCTGGTTTTCAAAATCAAAAAAACACAGTTAATTCAATAGAGGGAGAGAACGAATCGAAAGGAGATGGTTTTTATGCAGGTATTACTCCAGCTCTTTTTATCAATATGAAAAAAGGCTTCGGATTAAATTTTAGCATTGGCGGTATTGGATACGAAACATTGAGTTTTGATAATAATGGACCAGATGTTAAGCAATTTGAATTCAACTTTGGTAAAACAGTAAACATCGGAGTTTCTAAAAACTTCTAGTTTAGATTTTTATTTTAATAAGAAAGCGCTCTAATTGGAGCGCTTTTTTTGCATTATAATAAAGTAATGTTAAAAAAGATTTTTCTTACTTTTTTAAATGATTGATAATTAATTATTTGAATCTATTCGTTTAGAATGATTAAAAACAGCGGTATAGTTGTTGTGAAATAAGTAACAACTTTAAATAATTATTTTATGAAAAAAATGTTACTTATTCTTGTGTTAGCTATTTGTAGTTACGCAAATGCTCAAAAAGGATCTATTTTAGTTATGGGAAATGTCACATTCAATTCTCAAAAGAATTCAAATTCAAATTCGAATGCAGAAAACAAGCAAAACTATTTTGGTTTTCAGCCAAAGGTTGGTTACCAGTTTCACGAAAATTGGACCGCTGGTATTGAAGCAGATATTACAAGTAATAAACAAGATTTTAATGATGGAACCCAGTTCAAAGATCGAATTTATGCATTTGGAGGTTTTTTGCGTTACAGTAAAACTTTAGGAGGTATTTTTTCAGCTTATGCAGATTTGGGTGTTGGTTATAAAAATAAAAAAGAAACTAATAAAAACGCAATAGGCCAATATTATAATGATAGTGATGGATTTTATGTAGGTCTAACACCGGCAATTTTTATTGACATTAAAAAAGGTTTTGGACTGAACTTTAGTATTGGGGGGATAAATTATTCGGCTCTAAATAACGATTATGCTTCTGGTGCTACTGGCAAAACAAAGTCGCTTTATTCTAATTTCGGGCAGTCTTTCTCTGTTGGTATTTCTAAAAACTTCTAATTTTAGATTTTTTATAAAGTATAAAGCGTTCCAATTGGAGCGCTTTTTTTGTTTGTTAAAGTTCTTCTGAAAACTAAAAGTTGTTGTTTAGCCCCGATAGGAGTGATATCCTTTTGTGGCGGGGTTCGCCATAAAAGATATAGCGGATAGCGGGACTAGATTTGTTTTGAAAACTAATGTTGTTTGCTTCTAAAAAACACCAACAAAATGAAGCCGAACCGAATCATAACTAATATTCGGCCTCATTTGCTGGCATAAAAAACAAAAACTATTTAAAAGGTATTAATTCACAGGGTTTTCTATAGTTGTTCGCATTTCTTGGGCTGCGGCAACCATTTCGATTAGCGCTTTTTTGGTTTCATCCCAATGACGCGTTTTTAAACCGCAATCTGGATTTACCCATAATTGATCTACTGGAATTACATTGGAAGCTTTTTCTAACAAGCGAACCATTTCGGCACTCGAAGGAACGCGAGGCGAGTGAATATCGTAAACTCCAGGGCCAATTTCGTTTGGATATTTGAAGTTGGCAAACGCATCTAAAAGCTCCATTTGCGAACGTGAACACTCGATTGTGATAACATCGGCATCCATATCGGCAATATTTTGAATAATGTCATTGAATTCGCTGTAACACATGTGTGTGTGGATTTGAGTGTCATCGTTAACTCCGCTGGCAGAAATTCGGAACGCTTTTACAGCCCAATCCAAATATTTTGCCCATTCTTCTTTTCTTAACGGAAGACCTTCGCGAATGGCAGGTTCATCAATCTGAATGATTTTAATTCCTGCTTTTTCTAAATCGACAACTTCGTCACGAATAGCCAAAGCGATTTGCGTACAAGTTTCAGAACGCGGCTGATCGTTACGAACAAACGACCATTGTAAAATTGTTACAGGACCTGTCAACATTCCTTTTACCCATTTTGGAGTTAAAGATTGTGCAAATTGCGACCATTTAACCGTCATTGGATTTGGTCTAGAAACGTCTCCGTAAATAACTGGCGGTTTCACGCAACGGCTTCCGTAACTCTGAACCCAACCGTTTTTCGTAAAAGTAAATCCGGCCAATTGCTCTCCGAAATATTCCACCATGTCGTTGCGTTCAAACTCTCCATGAACTAAAACGTCGATTCCAGTTTCTTCTTGAAAACGAATGGTAGCTTCCGTTTCTTTTTCGATTAAATCATTGTATTCTGGAGCCGTTAATTCTCCTTTTTTGAATTTTGCTCTCCAGCTTCTCACTTCGGCTGTTTGAGGAAAAGATCCAATTGTTGTTGTTGGAAATAATGGCAATTTTAAAGCTTCGATTTGGCTTTTTCTTCTAACGGCAAAAGCACTTTTTCGTTGTTCATCTGAAGTTGTGATTCCTGCAACACGAGCTTTTACTTCGTTATTATGAATTAATTTTGAAGTTTTACGATTTTCATTTGCCAGAACATTTTCTTTGTAATCGGCTGAGTTTTCGATTTTCACTTCATTAGAAGCAAATTGTTTTAAAAGTACAATTTCGTTGATTTTCTGTTTAGCAAAAGCTAGCCATTGTTTGATTTCTGGAGTCAATGTTTCGTTGTTTGTTTCCAAATCTAAATCGCACGGACTGTGAATTAAAGAGCAAGAAGGGGCAATTAAGATTCGGCTTTCGCCTAAAGCATCAGTTGCTTTTTTGATGATTTCTAAAGATTTTTTAAAGTCATTTTTCCAGATGTTTCTTCCGTCGACCACTCCAAGAGAAAGATTTACGTTTGAAGCCAGTTTTCCAGATTCTAAAATATCACCCAATTGAAGCGGACAACGAACTAAATCTAAATGGAAAGTGTCAACCGGCAAAGCAAGCGCCGTTTCTAAATTTTCTCCAAAACAATCGAAATAATTCGCTAAAACGATTTTAAGTTTTGGAAAACGTTTGTTGATTTCATTGTACACTTTCGTGAAAGCGCTTCTGTCTTTATCAGTTAAATTTAAAGCCAAAAAAGGTTCGTCAAACTGGATGTATTCGGCATTTTCGTCTTGTAATTTTTCAAGAATTTCGAAATAAACAGGAAGTAAAGCATCGATAAGATCAATTCTATTAAAACCTTCCTCTTTTTCTTTCCCTAATAATAAATACGAAACAGGACCAATTAAAACAGGTTTTGTCTTGATTCCGATAGCATTAGCTTCTTTAAATTCATTGATTATTTTTTCAGAAAACAATTCAAACTTTTGGTTTTTTGTAAATTCAGGAACAATATAATGGTAATTGGTATCGAACCATTTTGTCATTTCCATTGCAACAACATCCTGTCCGTCTTTTTGAGATCCTCTTGCCATTGCAAAATACAAATCTAGAGAAGAATTGCTTTTTGCCAATTCATGGTAACGTGTTGGAATTGCTCCAAGAGCCAAAGTCAAATCCAAAACTTGATCATAAAAAGAAAAGTCATTAGAAGGAATTAAATCAACTCCTGCTTCGGCTTGTAATTTCCAGTTTTTAAGACGGATTTCTTTTCCAGTATCTATAAGTTCGTCTGCAGAAATTTTTCCAGCCCAATAAAGTTCACTAGCTTTTTTCAGATCTCTGTTGCTGCCAATTCTTGGGTAACCTAAGTTGTTTGTTTTCATTTTTATTCAGTGTTTTTTACTGAACAAATTTACATTCTTGGTTTTTATAACTTATATTTGATGTTTATTTCAGTAAAATGTATTTTTAAATATGTTTTTAAAAGATTTTATTACTGTAAAAATCTTTTAAATGAACTTTTAGCCGTAAAAAAAACTATGGAAAATTTAGATAAAACGGATTTATTGATCTTAAAATACCTTCAAGAAGATTGTAATATCAATACAAAAGATCTTGCTAGTAAATTATTTCTAACGGTAACTCCAGTTTATGAGCGAATAAAAAGGTTAGAAAGAGATGGTTACATTACGAAATATGTTGCCCTTTTAGATAAGAAGAAAATGAATCGCGGCATGACTGTTTTTTGTAATGTGCGTTTAAAAGAACATGCCAAAAATGTCGGGAGCAATTTTGTGAAAGATATCGTGGCACTTCCAGAAATTATAGAATGCTACAATATTGCTGGAGATTACGATTTCATGCTTAAAATTTTGGTGCAAGATATGGCTAGTTATCAGGATTTTGTAATGAATAAGCTTTCAACTATAGAAAACATAGGGAATACAAACAGCATTTTTGTGATGGGAGAAATCAAACACAGCACCGCTTTAGAATTTTAAAGCAGAAGAAAATCTTAAAATAAAACGTATTTTTGAAGTCTCGATGAGCAATGTAAAATCATCAATCTAATATCTAAAATTGAAAAATGAACTGGGAACAACTTTTATCATTAAAACGTCAGGGCGATACAAGCAAAAGATTACGTGTAGAACAAGATGATACGCGTTTAGGATTTGAAGTTGATTATGACCGAATTATATTTTCTGCCGCTTTTAGAAGTTTACAAGATAAGACACAAGTTATTCCGCTTTCTAAAACAGATTTCGTGCACACGCGTTTAACGCATAGTTTGGAAGTTTCTGTTGTCGGGCGTTCGCTTGGGCGTTTGGTTGGAAAGAAAATCATTGAAAAATATCCTTACTTGAAAGAAGTTCACGGTTATCATATGAACGATTTTGGTGCTATTGTGGCAGCGGCTTCATTGGCGCATGATATTGGAAATCCGCCTTTTGGACATTCTGGAGAAAAAGCTATTGGCGAATATTTTTCTATCGGAAATGGACTGAAATACAAAAATCAGCTCACAGATAAACAATGGCAAGACTTAATTGATTTTGAAGGAAATGCAAACGGATTTTCAGTTCTAACTGCAAGCCGCCCAGGAATTGAAGGCGGACTTCGTATTTCGTATGCAACTCTGGGAGCTTTTATGAAATATCCGAAAGAAAGTCTTCCGAAAAGGCCAACTAATAATATCGCCGATAAAAAATACGGTTTCTTTCAAACGGATAAATTATTCTTTGAAGAAGTAGCCAAAGATATGGGCATGATTGCCAATAAATCTGGAGAAGATATTGGTTTTGAAAGACATCCTTTAGCATATTTGGTTGAAGCGGCAGATGATATTTGCTATACAATCATTGATTTTGAAGATGGAATCAATTTAGGTTTGGTGTCTGAAGATTTTGCTTTAGAATATTTAATTAATTTGGTAAAAGACAATATCGGAGTTTCAAAATACAAATCATTAACTACAAAGGAAGATCGCATCAGTTATTTGAGAGCTTTGGCAATTGGAACTTTAATTAATGACGCAGTAAATGTTTTTGTTGAAAATGAAGAAGCAATTCTTGCCGGAAACTTTCCGTATGCTTTAACAGACAAAAGCAAATACAAAGCACAAATGGATGATATTATCAAATTGAGTATTGAAAAAATCTACCAAAGTCGAGAAGTAATTGAAAAAGAAATTGTTGGCTATCAGATTATTCAAACGTTATTAGATAAATTCATTACAGCTTATAACAATAAATTTGAAGGAACAGCCTCAAACTACGATAAGCTGATTTTGAAAATGTTGCCAGAAAAACATCATTTAGACAAAACCAATTTATATGAGCGTCTATTGCATATTTGCCACTATGTTTCGCTCTTAACAGACGGAAATGCACTTGAGCTGTATGAAATGATTCAGGGACAAAAAAAGCGTTAAATAAAAAAAGCTTCTTTCAGAAATATTCTAAAAGAAGCTTTTTTTTATCGTTGTATTTATCTCTTTTTATTTGAAAGCATAAACCAAACCAACACCAAGAACTTGTCTTAATTGCATTTTTGGACCTTCAGTAATTTGGGTTTTTGATCCTGTGGTTGGATCAATAACATCTTTTTTGTTTTTAATGTCGTCATCATAAATTAAGTGAACACCAATATTGGCTTTTACATAAGCGTTTACTACCAAGTCTAAACGGGTGTCATAATCAATATCCACATTTCCGAATCGGTTCAAATAATCGGTATATAAACTTAGCCTGTTTTCATAAAAAACATTTTTATAGATTTCGCTTTTGTTGTAGGCAGTAAAAAGTATACCGAATTCGGCTTTTACCTTTTGCCCTTCTTTAATTAAAATTTGCTGAGTCGGATCTGAAGGATCTGGTGCATAAATGGCTTTTTTAACACCAAAAGATCCTTGATTAGCCAAATCTTGGTCTAATACCAATGTGGTTTTTAACGTAATTGGTGAGAAGTAAAACGTTCTATTTTTTTCTTTATTAGAATTCTCAGCTCCGGCTCCTAGAAACACATAAGCTGGTGCAAAAGGTCTAGAAATAGGAACGTCTCTATTCGGATAATTATAACCGTTGGTAAACTGTGTATTGAAGTTGAATTTTGCTGAATAATACCAATTTGAAGCAGTGTCTTTTCTAAAACCGTAAGTTGAGTTGAATTGAATCGCATCATCCGTTTTTCTTGTTTCAGTCTCTTCTTGCTTGTTTAGACCATACTTCATAATAAGTTCATTGAACCACTTATTATTTCCTTTCAAATAAGTTCTAGAAAACTCTCCTTTAAATAATCCAGAGATAGAACTTGTTCCCCCCGCGCTCCAGTTGACAAAAGCAATTTGTGAAAGGTCAAAACCAAGTTGGTTTTTCTCTGTCCAGTTTGATGGCGGTTTAGGTACTTGATTCGGGCTTAGAGTTGTTTGTATAATCTGGGCAAAGTTATTAGAAGTACACAAAAGCAATAACAGCAAAAGGGTAGAACGCAATAATTTCATTGTGGTAATTTTTGTTTTGGTTTCGCAAAATAATTATTTTGAACCGTTAGAAAAAAGATTTATTAAACTTTTAACGTCAATTTTACACAATTGTTGCAGTTGATTTACTGTTCCATGTTCAATAAATTCGTCTGGAACACCCAAAATTTCAATAGAATTTTTAAAATTATTCGATGCTGCAAACTCTAAAACTGCACTTCCAAAACCACCATTTTTAACCCCATCTTCGATTGTAATAATACGATCAAAAGTTGAAAAAATAGTAATTAATGTATTGATGTCTAGTGGTTTGATAAAACTAAAGTTATAATGGGCAATTTCATTAGAATGTGTTGATTCTTTGAGCGCTTCTATAACATTATTTCCAATTGTTCCGGCCGACAGTACAGCAAGTTTCGTACCATCTTTTAAACATTTCGCCTTGCCTAAAAATATTTTTTCGTAATGTCCGAAATTTTCTACTTCCCAATTTGGCAGAACTCCACGACCTCTTGGATATCGAATTGCAATTGGATGATCTATTCCTAATTGAACGGTGTACAAAATGTTTTGAAGTTCTATTTCGTTTAACGGCGCATAGATAATCATATTCGGAATCGAACGTAAATATGCAATGTCAAAAACACCGTGATGCGTTGCGCCGTCTTCGCCAACCAAACCTGCGCGGTCAAGACAAAAAATAACAGGCAGATTTTGTAAAGCAACATCATGAATCACTTGGTCGTAGGCGCGTTGTAAAAAAGTCGAATAAATATTGCAATAGACGATCATTCCCTGAGTTGCCATTCCTGCGGCCAATGTTACAGCATGCTGTTCTGCAATTCCAACATCAAAGGCACGATCCGGCAATTCATCCATCATAAATTTTAACGAACTTCCAGATGGCATTGCGGGAGTAATTCCGATTATTTTTTCATTCTTTTTGGCTAAATCTAAAATGGTTAAACCAAAAACATCCTGATATTTTGGAGGAAGATTTTCTTCCGATTTTAAATGAATTTCTCCAGTCGAAGCATCAAATTTTCCAGGTGCATGATATTTCACCTGATTCTCTTCAGCTTGTTGCAATCCTTTTCCTTTTGTAGTTACAATATGAAGGAATTTCGGACCTTTAATCTTTTTTAGACGATTTAATTCTTTGATTAATTTCGGAAGATCATGACCGTCAATTGGACCAGAATAATCAAAATTCAAAGATTTAATAATATTATTTTGTCTCGGATTTTTTCCGTTTTTAACCGAAGTAAGATATTGTTTTAAAGCACCAACACTTGGATCAATTCCGATGGCGTTATCATTCAGAATCACTAAAATATTAGCATCAGTAACTCCAGCGTGATTAAGTCCTTCAAACGCCATTCCGCTTGCAATTGAAGCGTCGCCTATTACAGCAATATGTTCTTTATCAAAATCACCTTTTAATTTAGAAGCAATCGCCATACCTAAAGCTGCAGAAATAGAAGTAGAAGAATGGCCAACACCAAAAGTATCATAAACGCTTTCGCTTCTTTTCGGGAAACCAGAAATACCGTCGATTTGTCGATTTGTATGAAAAATTTCTCTTCTTTCGGTCAATATTTTATGCCCGTAAGCTTGATGTCCGACATCCCAAACCAATAAATCAGCAGGAGTATTAAAAACATAATGCAGGGCAATTGTAAGTTCTACAACGCCTAAACTTGCCCCCAAATGACCTTCTTTTACAGAAACTATATCAATAATAAACTGTCGAAGTTCTTGGGCAACTTGAGTAAGCTGTTCTTCTTTTAAAAGACGTAAATCAGCAGGATTATATATGTTGGAAAGTAAATCGCTTTTCATTGTAAGGTAAAAAACAAATTTACGGTTTTAAATTTAATTTTCTCTCAGAGTCTTATTTCAATAAAATCGGAACAGAATATTGCATTCTGGTTTTTTTTCCATTCGATTCGCCAGGTTGCCATTTAGGACATAAATTTAAAACTCTAATAATTTCCTTTTCCAAAGGTTCTTCAACTGCTGGAGAGCATTCAAGAAAAGAAACTGAACCGTTTTTTTCTACGGCAAATGCAAGTGTGAAATTAAGTTTCCAATAATTTACATTTTCTGGTTTTTTATATTCTTTCATGAAGAAAGTATGAAATTGATCGATTCCGCCCGGGAATTCGGCATTTGTATTTGAAAGAGGTTTTAGAGTTGGTAATTGCTCTTCTTTTTTGACTTTATCAGATTTTGAAGATTTATTCTCATTGACATCTTTAGTTGCTATTGCGGTTGTTTGCTTTAATTCGGTTCGCTCCGCTTTTGATAAATCTGGAGGTACTTGATCTAATTTTTTCTTACTTGTTCTAGTAGTGTCTAAAGCAACAGATTTTGCCACAGAAGTATCCTTAACAGCTTCAATATTTTTAACTTCTTGTTGTTTGTCTTCTTTGTTTTGGCAGCTGAAAAAAGTTATTCCCACAACGAAATATAAAAACAGTTTGTAAAACTTTGTCTGAGCAGTTATTTTATGTCCTATTTCCATTTTTCAAGTGCTATTGGGAAACTAATTTTCTCTCTTGTTTTCTTTCCGTTTTGTTCACCAGGAATCCATTTTGGGCACAGATTTAAAACGCGTGTTATTTCTGATTCTAATTGAGAATCAATATTTTTTGGAAATTGAAAATTTCCTAACGAACCATCTTTTTCTACTACAAATGAAACAAAAATAGGATCTTTTGCATTTTCAACTTCTTCGGGCATTTTAAATTCTTGGGCAAAAAAATCATAGAAAGCATTAATTCCATTTGGAAAATCTGCATTGGTTACAATTGCAGCTCCAGATACATAAATATCGCCTTCTGCTATAGATTCCTGCGCAGTTGTTTTTTCACATGAAGGTTGGCTTTCGTTATATACCAGTTTTTCATTTTTTTTGACAAGATCAATGGATACTATTTTTGAAAGTTTTCTGTTTTTTCTTTCAATGTTCAGACTGTCTTTTTGTACAATGATATTCATTCTGATTGTATCAAGAACAGGTCTTCCGTTAATTATTTTTGGCATCCATTTCGTTTTCGATTTTTTTAAAACCCGAATTATTTCTTCTCCTGTTTCATGACCAATATTGTCAAAAACTTTAAATTGGTCTAAATATCCTTCTTTATTTACAACAAAAGAAACCTCAATTTCTCCTGTAATTCGTCTGGCTTTTTTAGGAATTTTAAATTCATTTTGAATAAATGTATTAAATCTTTCAAACCCTCCAGGATATGCTGGCAATGCTTCAAAGTTTTCAACAACAGGAGTACCAGTTAGGGTATCGTAATAAGGTTCGACGGCAATATGTCCTTCAGAAACAGCCATTATAGGCTCTATGTTAGCAGATAAATGAGGCGCAAGAGGTGGTTTTTCAGATAGACTGTCTTTATTGTTTGGCTTGTCAGAATCTTTTAGAGAATTGTCTGTTACCACTTCTATTTTATCAATATTTACCTTATTCCCTTCG
The DNA here is from genome assembly GCF_042436695.1 of Flavobacterium sp. HJSW_4. Taxonomy (NCBI): domain Bacteria; kingdom Pseudomonadati; phylum Bacteroidota; class Flavobacteriia; order Flavobacteriales; family Flavobacteriaceae; genus Flavobacterium; species Flavobacterium sp. HJSW_4. The sequence continues at coordinate 1,759 of NZ_JBHNPP010000052.1, read as the reverse complement.
TTATCTGCACAGCTAAACAAAGTAGTTCCCATGGCAATAAATAATGCCAATAAAAACATTTTATGATAGTGGGTTTGCGAATATAAAACACGATCTGGAATTTGAATCGTAATGCTATCTAACTGCGATTTTTTAAATCTACCGCAAATTTTTTCATTTTGATTTTGAATGAAATAATGCTGAATTTCTTCAGGAAGCATAGAAGTAAAATCAATAACCGTTTTAGAACAGCTCAAACAAAAGCGCCCATTTTCATTTGGGGTCATTTTGTCCCAGTCTTGATGACACGGTTCAGGTATAGTTATTTTATGTTTTCTTTCCATATTCCAATTTCAAAATTTAAATGTAGTAAAAATAATGAGTAAAGTTTTACTTTTGCAATTATGGAAAATCCTTTTACAGACGAATATTTTATGAAGAAAGCTTTGCAGGAAGCAGAAGAAGCCTACTTAAAAGGCGAAATTCCTGTTGGAGCCATTGTAGTTGTAGCCGATAAAGTTATTGCAAGAAGCCACAATTTGACGGAATTGCTTAATGATGTTACGGCTCATGCCGAAATGCAATCAATTACAGCAGCGGCCAATTTTCTAGGCGGAAAATATTTAAAAGATTGTACGCTTTATGTAACTCTCGAACCTTGCCAAATGTGCGCAGGTGCTTTGTACTGGAGTCAAATTTCTAAAATCGTTTTTGGCGCACGAGACGAACAACGCGGATTTTTAAATATGGGAACAAAATTGCATCCTAAAACAACTGTTGTTTCTGGTGTAATGGCAAATGAAGCAGCTGATTTAATGAAACGTTTTTTCCTAGAAAGACGTAAATAATTCTAAATGTCATGACAGATTTCTCTACAATAAAAAAACTATTCCATATCACAGAATCAAATGGCTTTACAAAGGATGAAATTCAAGTTGGAAAAGATATTTTCGGACAGCTTCCACAAGTTTTTGTAGATTATTACGCGGAATTGGGTAAAATTCAAAACTTAAATCATACACAAGATTTATTGATTGTTCCAGAACGTTTTCAATATTACAAACACGATGATTATTTGATCTTTTATTCTGAAAATCAAAAGGTTTGTGTTTGGGGAATTCATAAAGAGGATTTGTCAAAAAACAATCCGCCTGTTTATATGAGTTATGACGAAAAAGAATGGAATCTGGAAACAGAAACTTTGACGGATTTTTTCACTGCAATGGCATATTTACAAGCAGGTTTTGCGTTAGATTTTACTTGTGATACATTTTATGAAATCGAACCAAATGAATTAGATTTCATAACTCAGAATTTTTCAAATAAAGATGTTTCTTTCAAGCAATGGGTTGAAGGGATAAAATTTTATGGAAATCATTCGGATGATGTAATTGTTATCATAAACGATAATCAAATGCATTATTCCTCAAATTCCGAAGAACACTTTCGTGAAATGGATAAAGTGCTGTCAAAACTAGGTTCTGAGTTTTGAAAGCGTTAATAAAACTTCAACAAAAGTTAAATAATTGTATTAGAGAATTTTCTTCTTAAAGGATTCGGAAAATATTTTACTTTTATAATAATTTAATTGCGATTTTGCAGTTATGCCCATAATAGCAATTCCTATTAAATTATTAGTTTATTAACCGATTAACTCTAGATAAAAGTGAAAGCAAAAGGACTATTTCTCGTATTTTTTGTGTTTTTTATTTTTCAATCCTGCGGGCGCAAATCACCTGCAGATTTCATCTCCGATTTTTCGTTATTTAAAGATTACATT
>NZ_JBHNPP010000051.1:0-19156 GCF_042436695.1 Flavobacterium sp. HJSW_4 | reverse complement strand
AGCAAAAAAAGGATATCTTCCTAAAAGCTATAAAAACTTAGCAGAAAAAGGATTTGACGGTATTGTAAAAAAACTCATTACAGTAGATCCAGACGGAGAAATTCATATTACACAAGTTTGCGCGAGTGCAGGTTTAGGAGGAAATCCGTATAGAGATGGTTCTTATGAATATTATATAGGCGAGAAAATAAAAATAGATAATTCTCATGGATTAGGACCTTTTATTTTAGCCGCAGTTGAATTAGAAAAATAGTAGAATTTAAATATATTTTGAAATGAAAAAGAGTAGAAAGCAAGGTTATTTTATGTCGATTTTGATGGCTTGTTTTATGACCATTACAAGTTGTAAAGTAACATCGCAAGAGCCAGCAAAAACAGACATCGTAATTGGAAAAAATGCGAAATGGTCTGATAAAATGGCCTTGACATTGATGAAACGTCATCCAGAAGCATACATGATCGACGATGCTAAAAAACCAAAGTGGGATTATGTTCACGCTTTAGTATTGCATTCAATCGAAGAATTGTACAAAAAAAATCCAGATCCTAGATACAAAGCTTACATAAGAGGTTATGTAGATAATTTGGTTCAAGCTGACGGGAGCATTAATACGTACGAATTTGATAAATATAATATTGATTTAGTATTGCCAGGACGTTTGCTTTTTGATGTTTATGAAACTTCAAAAGAAGAGAAATATTTAAAAGCACTGCAATTAATTCGTAAACAGCTTACAGAACAACCAAGAACACAAAGTGGAGGATTTTGGCACAAACAAATCTATCCAAATCAAATGTGGTTAGATGGTTTGTATATGGGAGAGCCTTTCTACGCAGAATACACAGCTAAATTCGAAAATGGAAAAAGCTTTGACGATATCGCAAAACAATTCGAAGTAATTCAATTAAAAGCTACAGATCCAAAAACAGGATTATTGTACCACGGTTGGGACGAAAGTAAACAAATGCCTTGGGCAAATAAAGAAACAGGAAACTCTCCAAACTTCTGGTCTAGATCTTTAGGTTGGTATGCAATGGCTTTGGTTGATGTTTTAGATTATATGCCAAAAGATCACCCGAAAAGAAAAGACTTGATTAAATATTTAAATAATGTTTCTGAGGCTTTACTAAAATTCCAAGATAAATCTGGATTGTGGTATCAAGTTACAGATAAAGCGGAAGGAAAAGACAATTATTTAGAAGCTTCTGGATCTGCAATGTTTTCATATGCTTTTGCAAAAGGAGCGAACAAAGGATATTTGCCAGCTAAATTTAAAAAAGCAGCCAACAAAGCTTTTGACGGATTAACAACGGTATTAATCAAAAAAGTAGATGAAGATGGCGGAATAACTTTAACAAACTGCTGTCAAGTAGCAGGTTTAGGAGGAAATCCTTATCGTGACGGTTCTTACGAATATTACGTAAACGAAAGAAAAAAAGACAACGATCCTAAAGCAACTGGACCATTTATTTTGGCAGCTTTAGAATTAAACAGATAATTGTTAATGTTTAATTATCAATTGTAAATTCTTGAATTAGGAGTTTTGTCTCCCTGAGCGAAGTCGAAGGACCGCACAGAAATTCAAGAAAGAAAAGTAAACTTGCTTAAGTAAAGACCCGACAGGTTTTAAAAGTCTGTCGGGTTTAATAAAATAATGACTTTAAAATGAAAAATATAAAAATCATCCTTTTTCTTCTTGCTATTTTTTGCTTTCAGAAGAATACCGCACAAGTCTGGACATCAGATAACGGAGACGGAACATTTACCAATCCGATTCTGCATGCCGATTATTCAGATCCGGATGTTGTTCGCGTAGGCGATGATTATTATATGACAGCTTCTTCTTTTAACTGCATTCCGGGGCTTCCGATTTTGCATTCTAAAGATTTGGTTAATTGGAAAATTATTGGTCATGCCTTGGTTAAACAACCACCTTTTGAAACCTACGATAGAGTTCAGCACGGAAATGGAGTTTGGGCGCCAAGTATTACCTATCATAAAAATGAATTTTACATTTATTATCCGGATCCCGATTTCGGAATTTATTTAATTAAAGCAAAAAAAGCAGAAGGGCCTTGGTCTGAACCGCTTTTAGTAAAAGCAGGAAAAGGCTTGATCGATCCTAGTCCGCTTTGGGATACAGATGGAAAAGCATATCTAACTCATGCTTTTGCCGGAAGTCGCGCACAAATTAAAAGCCTTTTGGTAGTTTGTACCATGAATCCAGAAGGAACCGTTGTAAATAACGATGAAGTAATGGTTATCGACGGACATAAAGGCGAAGAAACAATTGAAGGCCCTAAGTTTTATAAGCGAAATGGCTATTACTACATTTTTGCTCCTGCAGGTGGTGTTCCAACAGGCTGGCAGACTATTTTAAGATCGAAAAATGTTTTCGGACCGTATGAAAAAAAGAAGGTTCTAGAACAAGGTTCGACCAAGATAAATGGTCCGCATCAAGGTGCTTGGGTTACGACTCAGACAGGCGAAGATTGGTTTTTCCATTTTCAAGATAAAGATGCTTATGGACGAATTGTTCATTTACAACCAATGAAATGGGTAAATGACTGGCCAGTTATGGGCGAGGATTACGATAAAAACGGAATTGGAGAACCAGTAACTACTTATAAAAAACCAAATGTTGGTAAAAAATATCCGATAGAAACTCCTGCAGAATCAGACGAGTTTAATTCGCCAAAATTAGGTTTACAATGGCAATGGCAAGCAAATAGACAAATCAATTGGGGATTTCCAACGAGTTTAGGTTACTTGAATTTATTTTGCAATACATCTTCTCAGAACATCTTCAATGCTCCAAATTTATTGTTGCAGAAATTTCCAGCAGAAGAATTTACAGCCACTACAAAACTGACTTTCAACCCGAGATTAAATCGCGAATCTACAGGTTTAATAGTAATGGGATTAGATTATAGTTTTCTAAGTTTTAAAAATAATGGAGGAAAACTATTCTTAAGTCAGAAAACAGGAACATTTGACAAAACGGTTTCAGAAACAGAAACGACACCGATAGCAATAGAAAGCAATACCATTTACTTGAGAGTAAAAATTGGTAAAGAAGGAATTTGCAGCTTCTTTTACAGTTTAGACGATAAAAATTATCAAAAAATTGGAAATGATTTTAAGGCAAAAGAAGGAAAATGGATTGGTGCCAAAGTCGGACTTTTTGCTTTAGGCGAAGAAGTAAAAAACGATTCTGGAAATGTTGAAGTAGATTGGTTTAGAATAACGAAATAATAAGAAATGATACAGTTTAAAAAACATATAATTCTTTTTTTATGCCTTTGCAGTTTTGCTGTAAAATCTCAGAATACATACAAAAGATGGTCTGAAATTATTCGAAAGAATGATGCTTCTTGGTTTGCTTCGGCGGAAGCCAAAAAAATAGCGGAGAATGTGTTGTTATACCAAAGAGATATTGGAGGTTGGCCAAAGAATATCCAAATGCAAGATGAATTGACTGAAAAACAGAAAAAGGATTTAATTGCTCTTAAAAAAACGGCTGTAGAAACCACAACAGACAATGGAGCTACTTGTCAAGAAATGCTTTTTATGTCTAAAATGTATGCTCAAGTTAAAGACGAACGTTATGCAGCATCTTTCTTAAAAGGCGTAAACTATCTTTTAGAAGCACAATATGCAAATGGCGGATGGCCACAGTTTTATCCGTTAAAAAAAGGCTATTATACTCATATTACTTACAATGACGATTCGATGGTAAACATCATGAATGTCATAAGAGAAATAGCAGATCAGACGGATTATTACAGCATAAAGCCTTCAGCAGAAATTGTCGGAAAATGTAAAAAAGCATTCGATAAAGGAATTGATTGTATTCTAAAAACACAATACAAACAAAACGGAGTTTTAACTGCGTGGTGCGCACAGCATGACGAAGTCACTCTAGCTCCCGCAAATGCAAGAGCTTTTGAACTAGCATCTTTAAGCGGTTATGAGTCGACAAAAATTACGTTGCTTTTAATGTCAATTGATAAGCCTTCGCGAGAAATTGTGACTGCGGTTAAAAGTGCTGAAGCATGGTTTGAAAAAACAAAAATCACCAATTTAGAAGAAAAAAGAGTGCTGAATGATGCTGGAAAAATTGTAGACAAAAAAATGATTCCGGCCATAAATGCAAAACCAATTTGGGCAAGATTTATGGATTTAGAAACCAACGAACCATTCTTTTGCGATCGTGACGGAATTAAGAAAAAGTCGCTGGATCAAATCGGATCAGAGAGAAGAAACGGTTATTCGTGGTACTCAGATGCACCTGAAGAAGTTTTGAAAAAATATGCTTATTGGGCAGTTAAAAACGGAACTAAAGTTGGCGCTACAGAAAAGAAAAATGTAAACTATATTACGGTAGCACAAGACGGTTCTGGAGATTTTACTAAAATTCAAGATGCCGTTTATGCAACTCCTGCGTTTCCGTATGAGAAAGTAACAATCTTTGTAAAAAACGGAATTTATAACGAAAAAGTACGAATTCCAGAATGGAACAACAATGTCATTTTGCAAGGAGAGAGCAAAGAAAATACGATAATTACTTATGATGATAATTTCTCTAAAATTGGTTTAGGAAGAAATAGCACTTTTTATACGTCTACACTTTTGGTTGAAGGAGATGATTTTTCAGCATCAAATCTTACGATTAAAAATACATCTGGCGAACACGGACAAGCGATTGCTTTATCTGTAGTGGCAAATCGTGCTAAGATTGTAAATTGTAATCTTTTAGGAAATCAAGATACTTTGTATTTGTCTGGAAAAGATGCCAAACAATATTTTAAAGATTGTTATATTGAAGGAACAACCGATTTTATATTTGGAGGCGCAACAGCTCTATTTGAAAATTGCACTATTCACAGTATAAAAAGTTCTTATATCACAGCGGCTTCAACGCCAGAAGGAACTTCATTCGGTTTCGTTTTTAAAAACTGTAAACTCACTGCAAATCCAGAAGCAAAAGATGTTTATTTAGGAAGACCTTGGCGCATTTATGCAAAAACGGTTTTTATAAATTGCGAAATGGGTAATCAAATTAAACCTGAAGGCTGGGAAAATTGGTCAAAACCAGAAGCAGAAAAAAAATCTTTTTATGCAGAATACAATTGTAGCGGAGAAGGATTTCAGCCATCAAAAAGAGTAAAATGGTCACATCAGCTTTTAAAAAAAGAAGCAACACAATATTCGATAGAAAATATCCTTAAAGATAAGATCGCAAACTGGTATTCTCTTTAGTCCCAGTCCCAGTTCTCAGTCGCAGTTTCAGTCGGCACTGAAAACTGGGATTGCGACTGCGACTAGCACGCACCTAAAATAAAAAAACATGAATTTCAAATACTTCTTTCTAATCTTCCTTTCGTGGGCATCATTTGCGCAGAATAGCGATTTTCCGTCAGCTACAGTGGATTCTATTGTGAAACGGATTCAGCTTCCAATAATAACTTCCTATCGGATTAATGTTCTGACATTGGGTGCAAAAGGCGATTCTATTACAGATAATAAAAAGGCTTTTGATAAAGCAATGGCTTTGTGTAAAAAGAATAAAGGCGGAACCATTATAGTTCCAAAAGGAATTTATAAAATCAACGGACCTATACATTTTGTAAGCAATGTAAACCTTAGAATTGAAAAAGGAGCTAAAATAAAGTTCAGTGATAATCCGAAAGATTATCTTCCAATGGTTTTAACAAGCTGGGAAGGGACGATGTTGTATAATTACAGTCCGCTTATTTATGCTAATAATTGTACGAATATTTCCATTTCTGGCGAAGGAACAATTGATGGAGAAGGAGGAAAGACTTGGAAAACTTTTAAAGCAAAAGAAAACGAAGGCAAAAATAGAAGCCGTGAAATGAATCACAATAACACTCCATTAGAAGAAAGAAAATTTGGAGAAGGCTATTTTTTAAGACCACAGATGATTCAGTTTTTAAACTGCAAAAATATATTAGTAGAAAATATTAGAATAGAAAATTCTCCGTTTTGGTGTTTACATCTTTTAAAATCAGAAAGTATAACCGTTCGTGGCATAAGTTATAAATCGTTAAATCATAATAATGACGGAATCGATCCCGAATATGCAAAAGATGTTTTAATTGAGAATGTTGCTTTTGACAACGGTGACGATAATGTGGCTATAAAAGCAGGAAGAGATCACGAAGGAAGAGCTAATACGGCAACTCCAAGTCAAAACATTGTGATTAGAAATTGTAATTTTAAGGGATTGCACGGAGTTGTAATCGGCAGTGAAATGTCGGCAGGTGTACAGAATGTATTTGTAGAAAATTGTAAAACAGTTGGTTATTTAAAAAGAGGAATTTATTTAAAAACTAATGCAGATCGAGGCGGATATATCAAAAATATATTTGTTAGAAATATTCAATTAGATCAAGTAGAAGACTGCCTTTACATTACAGCCAATTATCATGGAGAAGGCAACGGTTTTCAATCAGATATATCAAATGTACATTTTTCGAATATCACTTGTAACAAAGCATCAGAATCTGGAATTGTAATTCAAGGATTTCCGGATAAAAAAATCAAAAACATAACATTAAAAGACATAGAAATTAAGCAAGCAAAAAACGCCCTGTCTAATGAAAATGCAGAAAACGTTTTAATGACAGATGTTTTTATCGGACAAAAAGCTAGCGTGCCTACAGCGGTTTCGAAAAATTAAGTTTTTTAGATTCAAAGGGATAAAGATTTTCCGTAGAGATGCACTACAGTGTGTCTAACGATAGAATATCCGCAAAGTTTAGCGTCCTACCGTAGAGAAATTAAAAAGAAAACCTTGCACTCCTGCGGTAGAAAAAACATAAAGCACACAAAATAAAATCTGCGAGAACAAATTTTTTCACGCAGATTTAAAAAGATCAAAGCAGATTTGTCAGATTTTTTAAATAGATCTGAGCAAATCAGCTAAAATCAGCAAAATCTGCGTGAAACAAATAAACAAGCAAATGAAAAAATACATCATACTAACACTCCTAATCACTTCACTAGGTTTCGCTCAAAAAACAACTTTATATTGTATTGGAGACTCCACAATGGCCAATAAAAAAGACCCTGAAAAAAATCCAGAACACGGATGGGCACAAGTTTTACAGCCTTTCTTTACAGATAATATAATTGTTGAGAACAAAGCCGTAAACGGCAGAAGCACAAAGAGTTTTATAGCAGAAAAACGTTGGGATTCCATTTATACTAAGTTGAAAAAAGGAGACTATGTTTTTATTGAATTTGGACATAATGACGAAAAAATAGAAGATCCAAGTCGTTACACTAATCCGCATACGGTTTACAGATACAACTTGATAAAATTTGTAAAAGAGAGCAGAGCAAAAGGAGCCATTCCTGTTTTGTTGACTTCTATTTCGAGACGTAATTTTAACGAAAAAGGAGTTCTAATTCCAACACATGGCGATTATCCATTAGAAACTCGTTTGGTGGCACAGGAGTACAAAGTTCCTTTTATTGATTTAGAATATTTTACAGAAGTGCTAGAACAATCATACGGACCTGAGCAATCGAAACTGTTGCACTTGCATTTTAAAGCAGGAGAAAATCCGTATTACGATAAAGATAAAGCAGATGATACGCATTTGTCTTTGAAAGGAGCTACAGAAATAGCTCAAATTGCTGTCAACGAAATCAAACAATCTCAAGATTCTTCTTTGCAGAAACTGAAAAAAGAAATAAAGTAGTTTTAGTTTGAACTAAAAAATAAAAATTGCTAAACCTGTAATTTCTCTCGTGGAATTACAGGTTTTTTGTTTTGCTGCTTTTGTAATAATGAAATTGTAATTTTTTGAATTATGTCCTTTTTTGATAGTTTAAAAGCTTTTATGTCCGCTTTGAAAATTGACTTAGTAATATTTTTGCTTTAAGAATAATCGGCAAAATGGACAATTATGTATACCGCAAACTTTTCATTAGAATTTCAATTGGATGTTTCAGAAATTAAAATGCTTAATAAAATGTATTTTAAGCATTTGTTCAAAGAACGAATAGTTTTTGCTCTCCTTATCGTTTTATTGTTATTGATACTAAATGATTTTAGTTTGCAAATGGACTATCTTGATTGGTTAATACGAAGTCTGCTTTTGGTTATTTTTTTTGTAATAATTCAGTTTTTGCTGATAGATGTTATCTCTAAATCGATTTTTAAATTGACAAAAATAATTGCAGGATCGAAAAAAACTTCCAGTAAATACAAGCTCTCTTTTAACTATTCTGATATTTGTGTCAAATCGCCATTGGGAGAATTAACTCATAAATGGTCTAAGATTGAAAAAGTTATTCAAACCAAAAACTTCTTATTTCTATACGTAAAAGAGCAAAATGGCTACATAATATCTATTTCTAAGAAAGAAAGCAATTCTAGAAAAATTGAAGAATTACTTTCTTTTGTAGAAAAAAATGTTACACCTGTTATCAAAGTATAAGCTCTTTTACTAAAAATAATGTCTGCTAGAAAATGTCTTATTCTTATCTTTTTATGACTTAATGGGACAGTAAATAATGAATCATAAATATAATTTTACATTTCTTAATTGATGATTATTAAGGAAATGAATATTTACTGTAGGATCTAAAAAAATGCGAATGAAAAAGGAAAGAATTTTAGTGAGAGATAATAAAGGTACCTTTTTGAAAATGTTTAAACGAAAACTAAAATCTGAATTTGATTTTTTTGAAAAATCATTTTTCGATAATAGTGAAGAAAAGGTAAAGCAATATGATCGTATTATTTATGTAGTCTATGATAAGAACGAACTGCTTGGTTTTCTGCAGCAGAATAACACTAGAAATGTTTTGGTTTGTCTATTTGATAAGCAGTTTTATGCGAGCCTGTCTTTTTTAGAAATAATGAACAGTTTGATATTGTTTGATGAATGCAAGACAAGTAGAGAAATTTTTAAGGAAATAAAAGCTTTTTTTAAAAAGAAAAAAGACTTAACCACTCAGAAAATTTCTTTAAAAAAGCCGAATAATATTGAGTTCCCAGAATATTATAAGGCAATGTATTATTTAATGTGATAGGCCTTTATTTTTTATGTTTTTTTTCTAGCACAATTCTTAGGTGAGATAGTGCTTTTAATTGCAGGATAAGTGTGGTGCTTTATCCTGCATTTTTTTAACAACATAATGAGGTTAAAAAGAGAAGTTTTCTGTCTTTAAGTGTTGATATAACAATTAAAAATCTTAAATTGTTCTGTAAAAAATAAAGAATAAGACAGAATGAAAACAAGAGTATTATTTTATCTTCCAATTACTTTAGTAGCAACTATTTTAACAAGCTGTAAAGTTTCTCAAAACGTATCAGAAAAAACAATTGTACTAAAAAACAGCAGCTCTTTAGCGCTTTCGCAAAAAGCAATTTCTATAAAAAGAGAGAGTATTGGAGAAATCAATATAAAAGGAACTTTCCCAATTTTACTTTCTAAAACGGATACAATTCCAGCACAAACAAATGACCTTAATGGCGACGGAAAATGGGACGAACTTTTCTTTGTAGCTGATTTTTCGCCAAACGAAGAAAAAAATATTCAATTAAAATGGTCTGAAACAGATCCGAAGTTTACTGTAAAGACCAGTGTTCGTTTTGGAAAAAGAGAAGGAAAAAATCTTCCAGTGCATCCAGATACACAAGAAGTTTTAATGGCAGATCAAGTTCTTAAAAAGCTAGGCTATCAAAAATACCAAACAGACGGGCCAACTTGGGAAAATGACAAAGTTGGTTTTAGACATTATTTGGACGGAAGAAATTCTAAAGATGTTTTTGGGAAAAAGCTTCCGGGGATAACTCCAGAAAATGTTGGTATAAACAGTAAAGGAGAAGTCGAAGACAATTATCATGTGATGTACGATTGGGGAAGAGATATTTTTCCGGTTGGAAGTTCTGTAGGTTTAGGTGGTTATGCATTGTTAATTGACAATAAAATAGACCGACTTGGAATTTTAGGAAATGATACAATTAATAATGTTGAAAAAACGACTTTTAAGATTGTATCTGAAGGACCGGTAAATTCTGTTTTAAGCTATCACTATCAAAATTGGAAAGCTTCTGGAAATCTTTATCAAGTGCATGAAACCACTTCGATCTGGCCAGGAATGTATGGTTTTAAAAACACAGTTTCAATAGACGGTGTCAAAGGAAAAGAAACTTTTCTTGCTGCGCTTTCTAATTTGAACAATAAAAATCCGCTTCAGGTTATTGAAGCTGGAGATTGGGTTTGTTTAATTCAGCACGATTATTTGACTTACGAACGTCAATGGATTTTAGGAACAGCAATTTTAGTTCCCGCAAATATTTATCAAGGTTATATTGAAGCTCCTAAAACGGGACAGCTGACAGATTCGTATTTAGCAAAATTGAAAGTTGACAATAAAAAAGAAATCAGCTATTATGCCATTGCCGCGTGGGAACTGAGCGCGGACAAAGGTTTTAATGATTCCGCTTTTTTTACCAATTATGTGACCAATTTAGCAAAACAGCTTTCGGCTAAAATTAAAGTTGAAATAAAGTAATTTTTAAAATTATAACTGTTCACATGAGAAAGATTCTTGTTGTTTTAGCTTTTATAGGCGGTTTGAATTTCTGCTTTTCGCAACAAAATCAAGAATCTTTTCCTGATGGAACTCCAGTTGGCGATTGGTTTAAAAATTATCAAAAATTACAGTTAAAAGATTTAGGGAAGCAATATCGCATAACAGATTTTGGCGTTAAACAAGACAGTACGGTAATTCAAACAGAAGTGATTCAAGCGTTAATTGACCAAGCATCGGCAAATGGAGGCGGTGTAATTGTAATTCCGAAAGGTGTGTTTTTGAGTGGCGCTTTGTTTTTTAAATCCAAAACAGCTTTATATTTAGCAAAAGGAGCAGTCTTAAAAGGTTCAGATAATATCATTGATTATCCAATTAGAGCTTCAAGAATAGAAGGACAAAATCTAGATTATTTTCCAGCTTTGGTTAATGCGTATGGCGTAGATCGTTTTTCTATTTCTGGAGAAGGCACTATAAATGGAAATGGAAAAAAGTTTTGGGAAGCTTTCTGGAAAAGACGCAGTGAAAATCCTGATTGTACCAATCTTGAAGTTTCTAGACCAAGATTAGTTTTTGTTTGGAATTGCAACGACGTTCAGTTTCAGGATGTAAAACTGATTAATTCTGGTTTTTGGACGAATCATTTTTACAAATGCAATAATATAAAACTGCTTAATCTTTATATTTTCTCACCTCATGTCGGAATTAAAGCGCCTAGTACAGATGCTGTAGATTTGGATGTGTGCGAAAATGTTTTGATAAAAAACTGTTACATGTCGGTTAATGATGATGCGGTTGCTTTAAAAGGAGGTAAAGGCCCATATGCGGATAAAGACCAAAATAACGGACCTAATAAAAATATCATAATTGAGGATTGTGCTTTTGGATTTTGTCATTCTGCTCTGACCAATGGGAGTGAAGCAATTCATAATCGAAATATCATTTTTAGAAACAGTAAGATTGAGGGAGCTTCACGATTACTTTGGTTAAAAATGCGACCAGATACGCCGCAGCGCTACGAATATATTTTGGTTGAAAACATAAAAGGTCAAGCCGAAACAGGTTTGGCTATTTTTGCTTGGCGACAATTTTACGATTTAAAAGATCGTCAAGATATTCCGTTGTCTTATGGAGATTATATTACCTTAAAAAATATGGATCTTAAATGCACTAATTTTTACGGAGTAGAAAAAGATCCGAATGTGAGATTAAGTAATTTTAGATTTGAGAACTTGAATATAGAGTCCTCTAAAACGAAGATTGATAAGAGCATTATAAACGGAATCATTTTTAAGAATGTCTATCTAAATAAGGCTCTTGTAGAGTGATTTTTTCCCTTTTTATGGATTTTTTTCATGTAAAAATTAACAAATTGGAGCGTTTTAAGCCTGTCTATGAAATAAAAATGTAGCGAATAAGATACTTTCTACAAAGCATTAAAACAGGTGTGGTAAAAACACTTTTCTTAATAAGTATTTGATTGTTAATGTATTGTGTTTACTGGAGGTTTTGAAAAAATAGAAGTCAATTTATTGTAAAGAAAATGAATGAAAAACTGCATTAAATTTAACAGCAAAAGTGTTGTATCTATCACACAAACTTTTATTTTTGTGGCTTAATTTAACAATATATAAGCATGAAAGATTTATTAGTAAAAATCAACGCCGAAATTGAAACATTCAAAGCTGAAGCTGAATCTTTGACTGAAAAAGGAATTAAAGCTGCTGGACCAAGAGCACGTAAATCAACTTTAGAAATTGAAAAACTTTTAAAAGAGTTCAGAAAAGTTTCTATCGAAGAATCAAAAAAATAATACAACTAAACCTCGCTGATAAAGCGGGGTTTTTTTATTTTACAAAGTAACAAAGTGCAAAGTTCAAAGTTCAAAGTACAAAGTACAAAGTACAAAGTTCAAAGTTCAAAGAGTATAACTTAGATTATAAAGTTTAAGACAAAGAGAAAAAAACTTAGAATCTCAGTATCTTAGAAACTTAGCATCTCAAAAGAAACTATATCCACTTCAGTTTTGTAGCAATAGAGCAAGCTTCAACGGTATTGTTGACTTTCATTTTCTCTAAAATATTTTGACGGTGACGACTTACCGTATTGATGCTAATAAATAGGAGCGTTGCAATCTCTTTGCTTTGTTTGCCTTCTTGAAGCATTTTAAGAATTTCTTTTTCTCTTGCAGAGAGAAAGAATTCATTTTCTTTTTCGTTCTGTTTTACAATATTTCCAGTTGCTGTATTTATGATTGCGCCTTCATATTGCAGAGTCAGAGAAAAATCAAAATTGTAAAGGCAAAGTGCCAATTCTACATCTTCATATTCATTAGAAAAATAAAACATTTTGTGTAATAAAGATTTTCCCGCAGCTTTATCGTTCATTCTCAATTTGCTGATGACACAAAAGTCTTTTCTTTCCTCCATCGGAATTGTTTTTATGAACTGAAAAAAGTGAAGTTCTAAAAGGTATTTTTGCAATACATCATCTGAATTTAATTTGCCAAAAAGTTCTTCTTCCCAAATGCTCTCAATTTCTTGCACTTGATCTTTCTTGAAAATTTCAAGTTCTTCGGCTATTTTACCCGAATAAATATAGCTTTTGTTGTTATACAAATCGCTTAAAACAGCAATGCCGTTTTCTAAATCGGCAAAGTTCTGAGCAATTTCTTGACACGTTTTTAAAACCTTTTTATTATTTAAGTTTCCTGAGTTTTTTTGCTCCAAAAGCTGTTTATTCAAATCATCTTTTATGTTTTTCATAAAAATGGTTATTTATAAGTATTGTCTTATGCTTTTAAGGCGAATATATTTGTGAGATTATAGGACTGAAATATAATAAAAAAATGGGTTTTAAATTAATTATAAAATTCTTAATTGTTTTATTTGACTTATTATCAGGTTGTTTTACATAAACTAACAGAAGAAAATGTCTGATGAAAAGTAGAATTAATTATCAATGCTGAATAAATCAAAATCATGAAAAATCTTCTTTTAATTGTTTTTTTTATAAGTATAATTTCTGCTCAAGGACAAAATTCAACCATAAAAAGACTCGACGGGAGTACAATTTCTGCAGATAGTTTGACAGCTGCAATTGAAAGTCTAATGAATAAAGCCGATGTAAAAGGATTGGCTATAGCTGTTTTTAATGCTAAAAAACCTGTTTACATGAAAACTTTTGGCTTTAGTAATGTCGAAGCCAAAAAGAAATTAGAGTTGCAAACCAATCTTTATGGCGCTTCTTTAAGTAAAGCAGTTTTTGCTGTTTTGGTTCTGAAATTGGTTGAAGAAGGAGTTATAACTTTAGACAAACCACTTCAAGATTATCTTCCGAAAGCTATTTATGAATATGATTTTAAAGTATGGCACGAAGATTTTAAAGAATTAAAGTCGTATCCAGAATATAAAAAAATAACAGCAAGAATGTGTTTGGATCATACTTCGGGTTTGCCGAATTGGCGTTGGTTTGAATCTGATGAAAAGCTGAAAGTTAAGTTTGAACCCGGAACAAGATATAGTTATTCGGGTGAAGGACTTACTTATCTTCAGGTTGTTTTGGAAAAAATTACAGGGAAAACTTTAGAAGAAATGGCTCAAGAAAAGATTTTCAAACCACTTGGAATGATGGCTTCGAGTTATAAATGGCGAGAAAAATTCGAAAAAGATTATGCTTACGGGTATGATGAAAACGGAAAAATGCAGGAAAAAGACAAAGATAATGCGCCAAGAGGAGCAGGAACGCTGGAAACTACAATAGAAGATTACAGCAAGTTTATAACTGCAATTTTGAATAAAAAAATACTTAGCGCGAAATCGTATAAAGAAATGTTCAGTCCGCAGATTCGCATTCGTTCTAAAAACCAATTTGGTCCAGGAGCGTTGGAAGATGGAAATTGGAATGACAAAACCGAACTTTCATACGGTCTAGGTTGGGGATTAGTAAAAACACCTTATGGTTATGGTGCTTTCAAAGAAGGACAAGGATCAGGTTTCCAACATTACGGAATTGTTTTTCAAGACAAAGGAACCGCAATGGTTATCATGTCGAACAGTTATCCAACAGGAAAAATAATTAAATATTTACTAGAAACAGGAATAAAAGACACTTTCACACCATGGGAATGGGACCAGTATATTCCTTACGATAAAAAGTAATTTAAAATGAAAAGGCTTTAGTCCAATATTATTTGGATAAAGCCTTTTGATTAGCTATTAGAATCTCCAGCTAAAGCTGGAGGCAATTCAATTATAATTAGTTAGAGAAAGCGTACAATAGGAAAAACCTTTGCATCTTTGAGCCTCTGTACCTTTGTACCTCTTAAATAGAATTTCTATCAATAAAATTAAAAGGGACTTTTACCTGACCTTTTTCTTTATTCAAAATCATTCTGGCAGCTGTTTCTCCCATAATATTAAAATCGGTTGACATTACGGTGATGCCAAGTAAATCTTTTAAAGGCGTATCGTTGTAGGAGATAACACCGATATCTTTTCCTAAAACAAATTCTTCATCACGAATCTGTTTCACCAAATTGACCAAATCAGATTCTTCAATTGTGATAAATAAGTCGCCTTTTTTAAGAATCATATCATCGTAAACTTCGCTTAGAATCTCAAAATTGATTTCGTGTTCCACACAGAATTTTCTAAATCCGTGTAAAATTCGTCTCGGATAAGGGTAAACCGCTTTGTCAGGATATACTAAAATTAAGCGTTTGTATTTTGAGATTTTAGAAAGACCTTCTTTTAAAGCATTGTAAATATCATTTTCGAAATCCTGATAAATTTTAATGACTTCTTCTCCGGCTCCTAATTTAATATTATCTAAAATAACCAGTTTTTCTTGCGGAATACTTTTAATAGCGTTTACAACTTCATCGGTAAAACTTAAATGTTTTAACTCATCTGTTTTAAAATGGGTTGTAATGACATAATAATCGTAAGCGCCTTCAAACTTGTCTAAGATATTCAGAAACAAAGTCTCGTCGCAATGGTAAATTTGAAGATCAACATGTGCATTTGCTCCAAGAGTGTCAATAAACGAGCTGTAAGTTTTCATTTTATACGAACTCAATTTATTGGTCAAAAATAAGATGTTAACCTTAGATTCCAGTTTTGTTCTGGTAATATAATAGCCTTTTCCTCTAATAGAAGAAATGATTTTTCGCTCTTTTAAAATATTATAGGCTTTCTCAACAGTATCGCGAGACATATAGAATTCTTCGCTGAAACTATTTATAGAAGGAATTTTTTGATTGATTTTTAAATTTCCGTTGGCGATGTTCTGAAGAATAGAGTCGACAATTTGTTTGTATTTGGGAACTCGAGAATCTTCGTCTATTTTAATAAGTTTGATCATGTTCATGTTGAGGAAATTTATCTCGTATTTCAACGAAACTCATTTTTAATTCTAAATAATTTAAAAAAAATCTCTTCTTTCAAAAAAATCCTTTAAGCAGAATCATTTTTGTAATAAAAAAGAGAATTTGACAAGGCTTGTAATCTTTTTTTTATAATTTCTAAATTTTGACCCAAATGCAGAATCAATAATTACGAAATCGATTGCTAAAATAGCCATTTTAAATTTATTTACCCAATAATTACAGGTGGTTATTTCTAATATTCTTTAGTTTTAACAAAAAATATAAAATCCGTAAAGGATAGTACAGGACAGTTTTGTTTTTGACATTCTCTTATTTTACAAAACCAAATCACTATCTAAACAAACTAAAACCAAAATTTAATAAATGGAATCATTATTAGGAATCATTTTTCATTCTATCGGAGGATTTTCTTCAGGTAGTTTTTATATGCCTTTTAAAAAAGTAAAAGACTGGGCTTGGGAAAGCTATTGGCTCGTGGGAGGATTTTTCTCTTGGCTGATCGTTCCGCCAATTGCAGCTTATTTAACGATTCCAAATTTTACTGAAATTATAGCAGCGGCATCTCCTTCAATAAAAACATTTACATTTTCGATGGGATTAGTTTGGGGAATCGGCGGACTTACTTATGGTCTTGGAGTTCGTTACCTCGGAATGTCTTTAGGGAATTCAATTACACTTGGATTTTGCTCTGCATTTGGAGCTTTAGTTCCATCAATATATTATGATTTTGTTCCAACTGAAGGAAAAATTTCATTCTCTCACATGATTTCTAATCCTGGCGGACAGCTGGTTTTATTAGGAGTTGTAGTGTATCTTATTGGAATTGCGATTTCTGGAAAAGCAGGAATGCTGAAAGAGAAAGATTTTGCAACAGGCCATGAAGATAAGGACAAAGATTTCAATCTGGTAAAAGGTCTTATTGTAGCAGTGATTTCAGGGATTTTAAGTTCATTTTTCAATTACGGAATCGAAGCTGGAAAATCAATGGCAGAACAAGCTGTGGTAAATGGTGCAAATCCTTTATTTCAAAACAATGTGACTTATGTTGTTTTATTATGGGGAGGTTTAACGACTAATTTTATCTGGTGTCTTTACTTGAATTTCAAAAACAAATCAATTAAAAATTATACAGATAAATCTACTCCAATAACTAAAAACGTTTTGTTTTCTGCTCTTGCTGGAACCATGTGGTTTTTACAGTTTTTCTTTTACGGAATGGGAGAGAGCAAATTAGGAAATGGTGCCAGCTCATGGATTTTGCACATGGCAACAATTATTTTAACAGCAAACTTTTGGGGATTTTACTTGAAAGAATGGACGGGAGTTTCTAAGAAAACATTAAGAACTTTCATTTGGGGAATTGGGCTTATTATGCTTGCAATCGTTTTGGTAGGAATTGGTAACTCATTATAAATAATACAATAATTTCAAATACTATATGTCGAATACAAACACAATTAATAATATGAATTTTAAGCATGTAAGCTACCTTTGGGATGAAGCTAAGGCAGCAGAATTAGCAGGTGATGAAGTAGCGCTTTTTATTTATCGTTCTAACTTGTTAGGGGCTGATTTAAGATTGACCAACTACGGAGGTGGAAATACTTCTGTGAAAATTACAGATAAAGATCCTCTTACTGGAGAATCTTCTGAAGTAATGTGGATTAAAGGTTCTGGTGGTGATATCGGAACGTTGACAAAATCAGGTTGTGCAGCTTTGTATTTGGACAGACTTCGTAATCTTGAAAATGTTTACAGAGGTATTGAATTTGAAGACGAAATGGTAGAATTATTCAATCACTGTATTTTCGATTTAGCGTCAAAAGCGCCTTCTATCGATACGCCTTTACATGGTTTTCTTCCATTCAAACATATTGATCACTTACATCCAGACGCGGCAATTGCTATCGCTGCAGCGAAAGATGGAAAGAAAATCACAGAAGAATTATTCAACGGAGAAATCGGTTGGGTAGGATGGCAACGTCCAGGATTTGATCTTGGTCTTCAGTTGAGAGCGTGTTTAGAAGAAGCAGCGAAAAACGGTAAAAAACTACGCGGAATCATGTTAGGTTCTCATGGTTTATTTACTTGGGGAGATACTGCGTTTGATAGTTATATTAATACGCTGGAAGTAATCGAGAAATGCGCTTCTTACTTAGAAGACAACTACGGAAAAAAACGTCCAGTTTTTGGAGGAAAGAGAATTGACAGTCTTCCAGAAGCAGACCGTAAATTAAAAGCGGCAAAAGTAGCTCCAATTTTAAGAGGTTTCTGTTCATCAGAGCGTCAAATGATTGGTCATTATACAGACGATGCAAGAGTTTTAGAATTCATTAATTCTAATGATCTTTCAAAATTAGCTCCATTAGGAACTTCTTGTCCAGATCACTTTTTAAGAACTAAAATCAGTCCATTAGTTTTAGAATTAGATCCAAACGAAGATTTATCTGATGTTGCGGCTGTTAAAGCAAAATTAGCTCCAGCTTTTGAAGCTTACCGTGCAATGTATAAAGACTATTACAATGCATGCAAAAAATCAAATTCACCAGCAATGCGTGACCCAAATCCAGTTGTTATTTTATATCCTGGAGTTGGAATGTTCACATTTGCTAAAGATAAAACAATGGCACGTTTAGCATCTGAATATTACATCAATGCTGTAAACGTAATGAAAGGTGCAGAAGCAGTTTCTGAATATACTTCTTTGCCGCACCAAGAAGCTTTTGATATTGAATATTGGTTGTTGGAAGAAGCTAAATTACAGCGTATGCCAAAACCAAAAGCATTATCTGGAAGAGTGGCATTAATCACTGGTTCTGGTGGTGGAATTGGAAAAGCTATTGCTAAAAAATTCGCTCAAGAAGGTGCTTGCGTTGTTTTAAATGATATTAACGAAGAGCGTTTAGAAGGTGCTACAGCAGAATTTGTAAAAGCATTTGGTAAAGATACCGTTTCTAGTGCTTTATTAAACGTTACAGATGAAGTAAGTACAGAAAAAGCATTAGATGAAGCTTCTTTAGCTTTTGGAGGTGTTGATATTATTGTAAATAATGCTGGAATCAGTATCTCGAAATCTATCGCAGAACACACTTTAGAAGAGTGGGACAGGTTATACGATATCTTGGTAAAAGGACAATTTATTGTTTCTAAAGCAGGAATCGAAGTAATGCGCAAACAAGGTTTTGGAG
>NZ_JBHNPP010000050.1:0-21147 GCF_042436695.1 Flavobacterium sp. HJSW_4 | reverse complement strand
ATGTGGGAGAGTATGTCGTCGCCTTTCTTTTGAAAACCCCATCCAATACGGATGGGGTTTTCTGTTTTATATCCCTTTTTGAAATGCTTCTTTAATAAACGGACTTCAATGTGCCGAAACCCGCGTTAGCGTCGGGAGTGCCATCCGTTTGCTGAAAACCGCACCCTCTCTTTTTCCTTAAAACTTCCTTCCGCAAAAGAGGCAGCGCACAGCCCATAGGGAAATGCTATTAATTATAGTCATGAAAATAAAGACTATTGCTTAAATGTTTTTTTTTTTTTCTAATACTTAGTTGTCTGATTTTAAATCTTTAAGGCGAGACTGATGAAAGTACTAGAATAAAATCAACGATATATCGTTGGTAGTCAATTTTTAAAAATTCTAATTTTAAATAAAGAATTATCTATACCTTCGTTAAGCTGATTAATTCCATAAAAAATGCTATCAAAGCACAACAGAATGACTCTGTTTCTCCTTGTATGGTTTACAGTTGGGGAAGTAAACGCATTGGCTGCCTTTAACCGCAAAATGCAAGGAGAAATAACGGAAAAAAATCTATCTTTTTTGAAAAATGGTTTGGACCGCAAGCTACCTTATAATGAGCAGCAAGTAATTAAAGCAGAAGAATTACTTAGTCAAATACCTGAAGGACCAAACAAAATTAAAATTTTATTAAAGGTAAGTGATTGGTATGAAGGTTCTTATCATAATCCTCAAACATTGGGAAAAGCATTTCAGTATGCGGAAGAAGCACTTCGGGTAAGCCAAAGACTGCGTTCTAATATCTATGCCGGTAAGTGTTACTTGCAACTTTCTATGTTGCAACAGCTGCGCAACAAGAATGAAATGATCGAAGTCGAAGCCAAAAAAGCAATAGAGATATTAAATAAAACAAATCAAATAGATGATCTGGCAGAAGCATGGGTTATGATCTGGTCAGCTAAGATGCGTATGACTGCACCAATACCAGAGCGATTAGTTCCAATTTTTAAGGCAGCATCTCTATTTGAAAAATCCGGAAACAATAAAAGAAGTGGGGACTGCTACAGTCAAATCAGTGAATTATATTTTTCAATATCAGATTTTCACAACTCGCAAAATGCACTTAAAAAAGCCATATTTTTTTACAAAGCGGCCAAACTAAAAGAGAGCGACATTTATCCAATTTCTTCGAGACTTCATATTATTTATGAATCGGAAAAGAAAACCATGGATATTATTAAACTTAAAAATAAAACATTCCTGCAGCAAAGCAAACTTAAAAATGAGATATTTTTACGTAATTCCATGGTTACTTTTGTTTTGCTTTTACTTATAATTCTGGCACTACTTTATAAAAGCTTTATATTTAAAAAGAAAACAAATAAAGTACTGGAAACACAACAAAATGAAATCAACAAAAAAAACGATACACTTCAAAAGTTGGTTGTTGAAAAAGAATGGCTTTTACGTGAAATTCATCACAGAGTAAAAAATAATCTTCATATGGTGGTTGGTCTGCTTGCCAGTCAGACTGAATTTTTGAAAAATGAAGAAGCACTTCAGGCTATCAATAGCAGTCAGAATAGAATTCACGCCATGTCTTTAATTCATCAAAAATTATATCAATCTGAGAACTTATCGATAATTGATATGCCATCTTATATATTTGAATTGACAGAATATTTAAAAGATTCTTTTGAGATCAGAAAGTCAATCCGGTTTATACTGGATATTGATAGTTTTAATCTGCCTTTGTCTCATTCTATACCTATTGGACTAATTTTTAACGAAGCAGTTACAAATGCTATTAAGTATGCCTTTCCAGATCATAAAAATGCAATAATTAAAATTTCCCTTAAAACAGATGATAATGAAAATTATATTTTAATCATTCAGGACAATGGTATTGGGCTTGCATATGATTTTGATCCGTACAACAGTCCTTCATTAGGCATCAAATTAATGCATGGGCTTTCTGATGATATAAGAGGTAAATTTCAAATTATTAGTGAAAACGGGACAAAAATAATTTTGGAATTTAGCACTAACGATAGTAATCTTATTAATATAAATCTATAAAAATGGGAAGACCATTAAAAATACTTGTAGTTGAAGATCAATTTGTTGAAGCAAACCACTTGCGGCTAATGCTTAAAAAGGCCGGACATTCTGTTATTGGAATGGCAAGATCGGTTCCGGATGCTAAATATTATATTGCAGAACAGAAGCCGGAATTGGTATTGTTGGATATTTTCCTATCGGGAAAAGAAACTGGTATTGACCTGGCTGAAATATTGAGAGAAGATAATATTCCATTTATCTATCTCTCTGCCAATTCTAATGAGGAAGTTCTTAGTAAAGCTAAACTAACTCATCCACAGGGTTTTTTGGTAAAGCCTTTTAGAGAAAAAGATTTATTGATAACAATTGAAATTGCCGAATATCATCAGCAATATGGAATAGAATCTTCCATAAGAAAAGAGCTTTTATTTCAAAAACAACTAAAAACCATAGTGGCAAAAAGAGGCAACTGGGATGAAAGGGTTCTAAACATTATCACTGCATTGCAATCGCTTATTTCTTTTGATCTTGTGATGGCTGTCTTTTATATCGAAAACAAATTATCTAGTAGAGTGTTAGGATATGCAAGAACGGGTTTGCATGAATATCAGCTAATAGGAATAGAAGAGTTGCAAAATATTACTGCTTTGAAGGAATCTGAGATTAACGAATTGCGAAATAAAAGCAAAGTAGAAACTAACGCGACATTTTATAATGGTCAGGATTTTATAAATATCTGTGATAAAACACCAATCAAAAAGCTGTTTGCATCTTCTATGAATATGAAATCGAATCTCATGTTGCCAGTTCCTTTAACATTGACAGAAAATGGAGGGCTGTATTTGTCTTTTTTCAGCAGAGAAGCAAACAATTATAATAAAAATCATTTGACGCTTTGTGAGAGACTTCAAGAGCCATTAATTTTTGCTATTGAAAATTTGATCAGTCATGATAAAAAAGTAGATAAAAAACATATCGCTTCCGAAAAACCTGTTGCAGTTAGGAATATAAAAAATTTAGGATTTGAAGCAATTATAGGGAAAAGCGCAGCTCTGTTAAAAATATTTGATCATATTTTGCAAGTTGCTCCCGCTGATACAACTGTTTTAATTACTGGAGAAAGCGGTACAGGAAAAGAAAGCATAGCTCACAGCATTAAAAATCTTTCGAATAGAAAAGATAAGCCATTTGTTAAAATTAACTGTTCTGCGCTGCCGTCAAGCCTGATTGAATCTGAATTATTCGGACATGAAAAAGGATCTTTTACTGGCGCGTTAGAAAGACGAATTGGCAAATTTGAACAAGCGGATAACGGTACTTTATTTTTGGATGAAATTGGTGATATGCCATTAGAAATGCAAGCAAAACTTTTGCGTGCTATTCAAGAAAAAGAGATTGAAAGAGTAGGTGGAAATATTTCGATAAAGGTAAATGTCAGAATTATTGCCGCGACGAACTGTAATTTGGAAAAAGAAGTTGCAGAGGGGCGTTTTAGGCTCGATTTATATTATCGATTAAATGTATTTCCAATTCAGATGCCACCATTACGAGAGCGTAAGGAAGATATTGGGCTGCTGGCACGTCATTTTATTGCTGTATATAGTTCTAAAACGGGAAAAAATGTAACCGAAATATCCGATAGTGCCTTAAAAAGTCTTTTGTCTTATCAATGGCCTGGCAATATACGTGAACTCGAGAATCTTATTGAAAGAAGTATATTATTGGCAAAAACTGATATTATTGAGAACATTCCGCTTCCAGCTTTTGATGAAACTAAAATTAATCCTAAGTCAAATGACTGGTACTTTAAAACTATTCAGGAAAACGAAAGGGAACACATTATCAATGTACTTGAAAAATGCAATGGAAGAATAAGAGGTGTGGGAGGAGCGTCAGAAATCTTAGGACTGCCGCCTACAACATTAGCTTCTAGAATGCAAAAATTAGGAATAAAGAGAAACCATTTTTAAAGTTTCATTACCAAACCAAACGATATTAAGTCGTTTTATTTTCGTTATAAAACGAAATATAGTTGTTAATAATATCAATGTTTTAATTTAAGTAATTGATTTTTAAGTAGTTGTTAAAAGGGTTCGGTTTTAGTTTATACATTGGCATAACATTAAAACGTGTATTATGCTGACTGAAAACCCTACGACAATACTTTTTATTACAGGTGCATTTGTAAGCAATAAATGCTGGGACGATTGGAAAATCTTTTTTGAAAGCAAAGGTTTTACAACGCTGGCACCAGCATGGCCGTACAAAGATGCTCCCGCTGCTATTTTACGCGATCGTCATCCCGATCCTCAGATCGCTGGTCTTCGATTGACTGATTTGATAGCTCATTTCGAAAATATTGCAAAAAATATTCCTCATAAGCCCATTATAATTGGGCATTCTATAGGAGGGCTTGTCGCTCAAATACTTTTACAACGCAATTTAGCTTCGGCTGCAATTGCCATTCATTCTGTTCCTCCTCAAGGAATTATGACTTTTAAATTTTCATTTTTAAAAGCTGGCTGGGGTCCTCTTGGCTTTTTTACATCTTCAAAAAAAACTTTTTTAATGAATTTCAGCCAATGGCAATATGCGTTTACGAACGGAATGCCAGAAGAATGGCAGGACAAGGCTTATTGCGACTCTGTCGTTCCAGAATCTAAATTAATAGTGCGTGACACTATCACTTCAGCGGCAAAAGTAAATTTTCATGCTCCTCACAAACCATTGCTGCTAATTGCAGGGTCAACGGATCACACGATTCCGGAATCTCTCAATTATTCTAATTATAAAAAATACACAGACAAAAATTCTATAACAGATTTCAAGGTTTTCCCTCAAAGAAATCACTTTGTTTTAAATCAGCCTGGCTGGCAGGAAATTGCAACTTTTATACAAGATTGGATCGAAAAACTACCTGCTTAAAAATATAATAACCAATTATTATAATAACTAATTAAAATTTTAAATTATGAAAACGAATTTATTTGAAACTGCTTTTTTTAACTTTAAAAGTAAAACAGTCCACATTTTAAGCCATGTATTTTTAATGCTGGTTTTGATTTCCTGTAATAAAACAACAGAAAAAACTACTGTAGCAGAACCTGTATCTGTAGCATCTTCAGAAACAGTTCAGGCAACACCTGCAAATCCACCATCAAATTTTAAACATGCCACTGCAATGGTAAATGGCGTAAACATTCATTATGTCATTGGCGGAAAAGGAGAACCCCTTGTACTGGTGCACGGTTTTGGCCAGAACTGGTATATGTGGAATCGCTTGCTTCCTGAACTTTCAAAACATTTTACTGTTATCGCTCCAGATTTGAGAGGGGTAGGAGAATCAGACAAACCAGAAGGGGGATATGACAAAAAAAATATGGCGAAAGATATTCATGAACTGGTAAAAAAACTGGGCTACAATTCGGTTAATCTTGCTGGTCATGATATCGGACTTATGGTAGCTTATGCTTATGCGGCACAATATGGTAACGAAGTTAAAAAATTAGCTTTGATGGATGCGCTTCTTCCTGGTATCGAACCAGTTTGGTCTCAGGTTTCGGCTTCGGCAT
The DNA here is from genome assembly GCF_042436695.1 of Flavobacterium sp. HJSW_4. Classification (NCBI taxonomy): domain Bacteria; kingdom Pseudomonadati; phylum Bacteroidota; class Flavobacteriia; order Flavobacteriales; family Flavobacteriaceae; genus Flavobacterium; species Flavobacterium sp. HJSW_4. The sequence continues at coordinate 15,532 of NZ_JBHNPP010000050.1, read as the reverse complement.
GGTGGTTTGGATTTTTTGCATGGCCAGCTTCTGGAGACATTGTAAAAGGGAAAGAAAAAGAGTTTTTAACTAATTTCTGGCCAATGGTTGGACATGTTAAAGATCCGTTTACAGCTGAAGAAACTGCTGAATTCGTGAGAGCTTATGCTGTTAAAGATGGAGCTAAATCAAGTTTTAAATGGTTTGGAGCATTTCCGCAAGATGGAAAAGACAATTTAGTTTTTGCAAAAACAAAACTTAAAATGCCATTGCTAGCTATGGGGGGTGAATATTTTGCTGCAGCGTTCTTAAAAGAGCATTCTAAATTGGTTGCTGAAAACGTAATCGAATCTAAAATCGCAGGTTCAGGACACTGGTTGGTACAGGAAAATACAGCTCAAGTGCAAAAAGATTTGTTGGCTTTTTTTCTTGCTAAATAATGGCATATCAGATCACAGACCAATTAAATCATAAAAGATGAAACGAATACTTATTTTAATATTATTTTTCTTTGCCTTGTTGTTGCAGGCTCAAGAAAAGGCTGACTTGATTATTTACAACGGAAAAATTGCAACGATGCAAAAATCCGGAGAATTTGTTCAGGCACTTGCAGTCAAGGACGGAATAATATTGGCTACAGGAACTTCTAAAAATATTCTGGAAAGTTACAAAACTACATCTACAAAGAGCATTGATGCAAAAGGAAAAACGGTTATTCCAGGCTTAAACGACAGCCATATTCATGTCATTAGAGAAGGACTGAATTATAATGCAGAATTGCGCTGGGACGGTGTTAAAACTTTAAAAAGAGCTATGGAAATGCTGAAAGAGCAAGCAGCCAGAACACCTCCTGGAGTCTGGATCAAAGTGGTTGGAGGCTGGAATGAATTTGGTTTTGAGGAAAAAAGACAACCAACTATTGAAGAAATTAATGCCGCAGTTCCAGATAAACCTGTTTTTATAACCTATTTATATGGGAAGGCTTTTTTGAACAAAAAAGGAATTGAAGTCTTGGGGTATAATAAAGATACTCATTATGAGGGAAGTGTATTGGAACAAGACAAAAACGGAAACCTAACCGGCTTAATGTTTGCCAAAGAAACTCCAAAAGCAATTTATACCACTTTAGGATTAACCACAAAATTGACTCCCGAAGAAAGGATTAACAGCTCGCTTCAGTTTAACCGTGAACTCAATCGCTTTGGTTTGACTTCTGTAATCGATGCTGCTGGAGGATCGCAAAACTTTCCCGCAGATTATTCCACTTCTATGGAATTGGCCAAAGCGGGAAAACTAAATCTTAGAATCTCATATTATCTCTTTGCACAGCAAAAAGGAAGAGAACTTCAGGATTATGAAAAGTGGGTTGCTGAAACGGTCATTAATAAAAATGATAATCTTCTGACGGCTAATGGTTATACCGAAGAAGGTGCAGGAGAAAATATTGTGGCTTCGGCTGCAGATTTTGAAAATTTCTTAGAACCGAGAATTGTTCTGGCAGATGAAATGGAAGAAGATCTGGAACCGATTATTCGCTTGCTAGTCAAAAATAGATGGCCATTTCGATTGCACGCCACTTATGGCGAATCGATTGACAGAATGCTAAATGTATTTGAAAAAGTAAATAAGGAAATTCCGTTTAACGGATTGCGCTGGTTTTTTGATCATGCAGAAACCATTACACCTCAGGAATTAGAAAGAGTAAAAGCATTAAATGGAGGAATTGCTGTCCAATTCAGAATGTATTTTCAGGGAGAATTGTACGAGAAAATGTATGGTGCTCCAAAAACACAACTGCCTCCGATTAAAAAAATGCTTGAAATGGGAATACCAGTAGGAATGGGAACTGATGCAACACGTATTTCAACTTACAATCCTTGGATGGCGCTGCACTGGCTTATAACTGGAAAAACGCTGGGAGGCATGCAGTTTTGGCCAAAAGACCAGGTTTTGGATAAGTTTACCGCTCTTCAATTATATACTTCTGGAAGTGCTTGGTTTTCTGGAGAGGAAAAAGAGAAAGGAAAACTGACAAAAGGAATGTATGCCGATTTTTCGATTTTATCAGAAGATTATTTTACGGTAACAGCCGATAAAGTCAGAAACATCGAATCGGATTTAACAGTTGTAAACGGCAAAATTGTATATGGAGCAAGGGATTTTAATTCGCTAGATCCTGCAATTGTTCCGGTAATTCCAGATTGGTCGCCAGTAAAATACTTTGGTGGTTATGCTAAAAAACTTTAAAAAATAAGAAAATCTATAAAATTTAGATCATGAAAATTCAAAAGATTATTTCAGGATTAGCGTTAATCATAATATTAGCATTTGCAAATACCAATGTTTACGCACAGTACCCAATGCCCAGTCACGTACCCATTTGGGACGCTAACAAAGTAACTTTAAAACTGCATAAAATTTCAGAAAATGTTTATGCAGTTTCTCCAAGTACTGCAGACACCGAAACAGCAAAAGGAATCGCACAGGCAACTTCAGCTGGATTTATTGTAGGTGATAAAGGTGTTTTATTGATTGAAACGATGTTAAGCAAAGGATTATACGATCAGCTTTATAAATTAATACGGTCTGTAACTCCAAAACCAATTGTTTATGCGATAAATACAAGCGATCACGGAGATCATTGTTTCGGGAATTATTTGCTTCCAAAAGAAACAATTATTATTCAGAATGAATTTTGCAAAGACAATCTGGCTAAGAATTATGATAATATCAAACAATTTATGATCATGCTTTTTGGAAAAGGAAGAGGAATTGAACAGAGCGTTTATCGTCCTGCAGACATTACAATAGCCATAAATCAGACGATGAAGATTGATATGGGAAAAGGCAATATTATTGAGGTAATAAATGTAGGTACGGCTCAATCTCCTGCCGATCTCTTTGTGTATTTAAAATCGGCATCAGGAAATGTATTGTGGGCAGGAAATCCCTTCATTGCTGAGAGTCCGACTATTCCGTGGTTATTTGATGGCTATTTTCTGGAGCCCGTTCAAAACTTGAACAAAATTTATAATATGATTTCGGATAATGATATTGTAGTTCCAGGGCACGGGCGCATTACCAATAAAGCCGGAATTAAATACACTATAGATTATGTGACAGCTTTACAATCCAATGTTGAAAATGCAGTAAAAAAAGGTTTGACATTAGAAGAAACCAAATCGACTGTGACAATGAAGGAGTTTGATAAAGGATATGAACTTTTTAACTGGCTTCATTTCAATTTTAATGTTCCAAATGCATACAAGGATATCAAGAGGAACGGAAGTAAATAAAAAGGCAAATCCAATGGCAATATTTAAAATTGATTTATGAAAAACAGGATATTAATACTGGTTTTATTGCTTTCAATATCTGGATATTCCCAGCGTTATCCTGAATTTAAATCACTTCGATTTGATGAGGATTACAGTGTTTTGGAAAAGGATACTGTTAGCAATGACTGGTATAAAACAGTGAAATTTTTGCCAATTTCTGCTTCCAGAAAAACGTATGTCAGTTTTGGGGGCGATATGCGTTTTCAATACTTCTATGCAAAAAATGAGAATTGGGGTGATGGTCCTCAGGATAACGATGGTTATGTTTTAGGAAGATATTTGTTTCATGCTGATTTTCATGCAGGAAAGTATTTTAGAACATTTGTTCAGATGCAGAGCAGTATGGCAGACGGCAGAATTGATCCGAATCCTGTGGAACAGAATCCGCTGGAAGTGCATCAGGCTTTTGCTGATTTCAATATTATAAATGAAGTCGGCAAAAGATTTATTCTAAGGGTAGGGAGACAGGAACTTACTTACGGATCACAGCGTTTAGTAGCTGTTAGGGAAGGTCCAAATAATAGGCAGTCGTTTGATGGAATTAAGGCAATTGTAGGTAGAAAAAATTTTACCGCCGATTTGTTTTATACGCATTATGTTGTCGCGCACGATGGCATTTTTGACGATGCCTCAAGTAAAGACAGGCAACTATGGGGAAGTTATTTTGTTTTTAATAAGATACCGATAATCAAAAATATAGATTTTTATTATTTGGGTTATGAGAGGGCCAATGCAGCTTTTAATGATGCATCAGGACAGGAAAACAGACAGTCTGTTGGAACAAGAGTTTGGGGAAAAACTGAAAACTGGCGCTATGATGCTGAAGCGGTTTACCAATTTGGCGATGTTGGTGACAAGAATATAAGTGCTTGGACAGCTTCTATCAATGCGGGATATCGATTTAATACCGTAAAATTTCGTCCAGAAATTGGTTTTAAGACCGAAGTAATTAGCGGAGACAAAACTGCAGGCGATACAAGCTTGGAAACCTTTAACCCGCTTTTTCCCAGAGGTGCTTATTTTGGATTAGCTTCTGTAATCGGGCCATCGAATTTAATAGATTTTCATCCTTCATTAAGTTTTGAAATTGCTAAAAATGTAGATTGGGTAATTGATTATGATATGTTTTGGAGATACAGTGGCAATGATGGTATTTATGCGCCAAATACAACCTTGATTTATCCAGGGGACACAACCTCAAAAAAGAAAATAGGAAACCAATTAGAAAGCGAAATCATCTGGGAGCCCAATCAATATCTTTATTTCAGACTTGAAGCTACGTGGTTTCAGGCCAAAGACTACATCAAAGCATCAGGAACTGGTAAAAATATATTATTTGCTGGAATTACTATGCAACTTCATTTTTAGTTGAAATGGAAGACGTCATGAGGATTAAAAAAAAATAGATAATAAAAACATGAAGGATAGAAGAACATTTCTTAAAGAGGCAGGTCTTGTGGGACTTGCTGGATTCGTTCCAATGAGTCCGTTGCTGGCAAGCGATCTTAATGCAGATAAACTTATGCAAATTGAAAATTATACTCCCCAATGGCCCGATGGATCCCGTTTGGTCGTATCGGTGTCTATGCAGTTTGAGGCCGGAGGACAGCCTGTAAATGCTGAAAGCCCTTTTCCGCAAAACATGCAGAAAGGATTTGTAGATCTTCCAGGTGAGTCTTGGTATCAGTATGGATATAAAGAGGGAATTCCGAGAATGCTAGATAATTGGGATAAATTCGGAATCAAAGTCACTTCACATATGGTGGGATCTGCAGTGCTAAAAAATCCTGAACTTGCCAAAGAAATTGTAGCAAGAGGACACGAAGCTGCTGCTCACGGCATGGACTGGGCTACTCAATATACGATGGCCTATGAAACAGAAAAAAAGTTTATCAAAGATGGGGCAGAAGCTATAAAAAAAGTTACCGGTTTTGAACCTGTAGGCTACAATGCAAATTGGTTGAGACGCGGAACTAATACGCTGGAAATTTTGCAGGAATTGGGTTTTAAATATCATATTGACGACTTAAGCCGTGATGAGCCTTTCTTGCTGAAAATAAAAGGAAAAGACTTTGCGGTTGTTCCCTACACGATTCGCTGTAATGATATTGTATTGATGGAAGGGAAAAATTTTAGTGCTGACCAGTTTGCGCGGCAGGTTATAATGGAATTTGACCAATTATATAAAGAATCTGAAACCAAACGCAGACAAATGTCAATAAGTTTTCATGACCGTATTGGAGGCACACCGCAGATGGTCGCTGCTACTTCAGAAATCATTAGTTATATCCAGAAACACAAAGGAGTTAGTTTCAGGAGGAAAGATGAGATTGCTAAAATGGCTTATGAAGATAAAAATATCATTAGGGAATGATGTACAGAGTATCAATTCAAAGTTAGGAATCAATTACACAGATTTTAATCTTTTTGAATTAAGCAATGTATTTGAGTATTTTTAAAAGATTTGAAAAATATCGTAAAAATAAAAGGCTGCGAATCTCACAATTTGCAGCCTTTACTATTTTTTTGCGGGTTTTGAAATATTGAAAAATTTTCGTTTCGACTTCTTTTACCCTTTTGGCGGATTCTAACCTAAGGCTTCAATCCCAAAGATTTACTTTGCAATCTCATTTTCTTCAGCCATATCTATAGTTTTTGGATGTAGGGTCACCAGTTGTAAAACGATGGCAGTAACCACTACAAATAACAGTAGTACAAAAACGTTTCTCATTCCTCCATTATCAGCGGCTTTTCCTAAAAACTCTGTGATAACAGCTCCAGCCGAAATACCTACAAAATTCATAATTCCATATCCCGTAGCCCTGTAGCGAGGTGCAACAAACTGGCAAAGAATCGGCATATTGTTCGTGTCATATATTCCAAATCCAAGTCCAAAAAGGATGGCGCCAAAAATAATAGCCTCTATACTACAGCAGTAACCAAATAAAAACAATGCCGGAATGGTAAGAAATAATCCAATACCACTGGTGTAAATTCTTCCTTTAAGATGTTTCATCACCCATCTGTCTGAAATGGCACCGCCAATTAAAACACCAAAAAATGAAGACATCGAAATGGTTACCGTTGCCATTGGTCCCGCAAGAGACATGTCTAAATGTAAAGTTTCGGTAAATAAGGTTGGTAGCCAGTTTTTGGCCGCCCAGCCGGGTAAACTTGGTGCAGCGAAATAAAAGAGTAAAACCCAAAAGGAGATATTACCAAATAATATTCCCAATCCTTTGAACATTTGTCTGAATTCATTGCTGACAGATGACTTTTTTGTGTGATCAAAGAAGTAAGTTTTCTTTTCTTGTATAAAAAGTATCAATATTAAACTATAAACTACACCGAGCAGGCCTACAGAGTGAAAGCTGAAATGCCAAGAAAAATGCTTGGAAATGGTGGCTCCAAAACCACCGAGTGCCTGTCCTAAATAAATTCCGGTAGTATGAATTGCAATTGCAAAAGAGCGTGTTTTTTCCTGATGGTAATCTGCAATTAAGGATAAAGCAGCCGGAATGTAAAAAGCTTCACTAAAGCCCATAATACCACGCAAAATATAAATCTGATTGAAAGTTGTAGCATAACCCATCGCCATAGTTACTCCTGACCAGATAAAAAGACTTCCTATAATTATTCTTTTTCGGTTAAACCGATCCGCTATAATTCCGGAAACTGGACTCATAAGTGCATATATCCAAAGGAAAATAGCCATCAAAAGACCAAAATTTTCAGCTTTAGCCAATTCAGGAATATCATCCATCATCGCTGATTTCATAGTGGAGAGCATTTGTCGGTCTAAATAATTCAATAAAGCAACAAACCATAGCAAGCCAACAACAATCCATGGATAGGATTTTTTTTCATTCAATTTTGCAATCATTCTCTTTTTTCAAAATAAAGGCCGAATATACGAATTCAAACGCAACAGGAAAGAATTGTTTTTTCATGTTATTTGTTTGTAATGTGTGCCTCTATAAATTAGTCAAGAATAATACAAAAGCCCTCTCTAGTAAAAGAGAGGGCTTTTTTAAAAAACAATAACTGGTAATTTTTTATTAATTAAATGTATACCTAAGGGTAAATTGTGCTTGCCAAACATCAAACGTTGAAGTGTTTTTTTGGAATGTATCTGTAATCAATGTTTTCGTTCCATTCAAATCTGTTTGTGTAGCTAACTGATAAACTGGTACATTTCCTGCAGCTGTTGAGTTGTAAGACAGAACATTTGGATTAGTTGCTCTTTGTGTAACTCCCCAGTCTTTATTAAGCATGTTTGTAAAGTTTAAAATGTCTGCTCTTACTTGGAAAGAATTCTTTTTACCGCCAATTTTAATATAGATATCTTGAGTAACAGAAAGATCTAATCTGTGAAGCATTGGAAGGATAGCTCCGTTTCTTTCTGCATACTGACCTCTTCTTGTGCGAAGGTATTTATCCTGATTGATGTAAGCATCGAATGCTGCTTGCTGTTGTGCTTCAGTATAAGTTGTTACAACATTTGCACCATTTACAACATTAGTAACTGCTAATGGAGCAAAACGAATTTCAGAAGCGCTGTTTGGTATGTACATAAGATCATTTCCATTAACTCTGTCTCCATTCATATCTCCTCCGTAAGCGTATGTAAATGGGTTTGCTTGTTCTCCAATATAACCTAAGTTAAAAGAAGTAGCACCACCTAAACCTTTACCATATTCAATTCTATAACCAATAACTCCCACTATTCTATGAGGTGTATTGTTATTTGAAGCCGAAACAGCTAAATCATTATTTCCGTTGATAGATCTTGCACTAGTCCATGAACCAGATGCGATTGATCCTGGAGAAATTAAATCTGTTGCTTCAGAGTGAGTATAAGCAATCGATCCCCAAAGGCCATTTTGATATGGGTATTCTAATTTGAAAGTAGTAGAGTAGAAGTATCCTTTATCAGAGTTTGTTAAAACAATTCCGTTAGAAACATTATCATTTACTCTTGTTCCTGCATCATTTCTAGAATATCTCGGTCTGTTGTCAGGACCTCCGAAAGTACCTACTGGTGCATCCAAGTTTGCGTTATAATAATTGATGGCATTAATGTTTTTCTGGATGATTCCTTCAACAGTACCTACGAAACCAAAAGGAAGTTTTTGATCAACTGCCATTGTTGTTTTCCAAACCTGAGGATATTTGAATTTTTTATCTGTAAAAGCTAAATCAAAACTTGTAGGCAAGGTTGGAGTGTCTGGTGTAAAATATTGTGCAGGTCTTGGAGTAAAACCGTATCCTCCTGCAGCTAAAGCAGCACCGCTGACATCAACAAATCCTGTAAGAACACCATTGTTTCCAATTTGATTTGAAAGGTATACTGATGGAGCTCTTCCTGTAAAAATTCCAGAACCTCCGCGTATTAATGTAGAAGCATCTCCGTTTAAATCTAAGTTGAAACCAACTCTAGGTTCAAATAAATATTGCGCATCAGGCATCTCTCCTGTATTGAATTTTTCTCCATTTGCAAAAGTCATTGCAGTTACTGCTGGATTCTCTAATGCTGTATCAGCAAACCAAACTCTTGAAGCTCTAAGACCAACACTTAATTTAAACTTGTCACTCAATTTAATCTCATCTTGAGCATATAAATCAAGTTTATTAGATTTTAAAATCTGCATTGGCTCTTCACCACCAGGTAAAGCAGAATATCTATATTGGAAACGTGCAGGAGAAGTAGCTGTAGCAGACGATGGAGCACCTCCATTTGCTACAGATTGATCAGCAGCAGCATAAAAATCAGCTAAAGAGTTAAATACATAAACTCCGTTTGAACCAGAGAAAAACAAGTTGCTTGATTTGAAATATTCGAAATTAGCACCTAAAACAATAGAATGTTTTCCGATAGTTCTTGTTAAATTGTCTGTAAAGTGAAGAGTAGAGTAGCTAAGTTTATTACCTTGTGTAAAAGGATCTAAACCAACAGAAATATAAGTATTTGCTCCATTCTTGATATCAATTGTTGGGAATAACCCACCGCCTTGAAGACCTCTATCTTCAATTTGTTTGTCATAACCAGCAATAAAGTTGTTGTACCATGAGTTTCCTAATTTACTATTCAATTCTACCACAATAGATCTAGTGTTATCTAAAATGGTATAACCGCTGTTTTTATAAGACATAGCCAATACACTTGTTCTTCTGTTTCCAAAACCTAATGAGTTTGAGTTTGAAGTTAATTCGTCAGAAGATGAATTATGGAATACATAACGAGCTGTAAGTTTATGATTGTCATTGATATTCCAGTCAATACGAGTCAAGAATTTTTTAGATGTTTTATTTGCATCATAATTTTCCCATGGACCTGTTTCATATCCAAATTTGTCTTTCATATAATTTGAAAGAGTCTGCATTTCAGTATAAGTAGGATTAGAAGTCTGCAAACCTCCAGATGGAGAACCAGTAGATGTCCAAGTTGTAGCTGGGCTTGTATTTTCGATTGTTTCGAAGTTACCAAAAAAGAATAATTTGTTTTTGATAATTGGCGCGCCAACACGTGCTCCCCAAATTTTTTCATTAAATGCTCCAGGCTTAATTGTTACATCTTTACCAGGATGAGTTCCGATAAAACTCTTTTTGTTATTTCTGAAAGAATGGTAAACAGATCCTTCAATCTCATTTGTACCACTTCTAGTTACAGCATTAATACCTGAACCTAAAAATCCAGATTGACGAATATCAAAAGGAGCAATGTTTACTTGCAATTGCTCAATAGCGTCTAAAGAAATTGCTGTAGATCCTGTTCTTCCTCCAGCTTGTGACTCTGAACCTAGACCAAATCCGTTGTTAAAAACAGAACCGTCAATTGTAAAATTGTTTAATCTTGAATCCTGTCCTCCGAAAGTACCATTGGCACCAGCATTCGCGTTGTATTTTGTAACAGAGTTTACAGATCTTGATCCTAATACTGGAACAGCTGTAATTTCTCTGTTTGAAAACTGCTGTGATGCTCCAGTTCGGCCTTTGTTGAAGTTTCCTTTTGATTTAGTAGAAACTACAACTTCTTGAAGAGCATTTGATTCGTCTTCAATTTTAATATTAACAGTTAAATTACTTCCTAATCCAACATTAATATCTGTTATTTCAGAAGTCTTGTATCCTACGTAACTAACTTTAACAGTGTACGGTCCACCTGGTCTTAAACCTTGTGCAGCATAACCTCCGTCATAATCAGAAGTAGAAAAATACTTTGTACCAGTAGGTTTGTGAATAATTTCTACGGTAGCTCCAGGAAGTGCTTCTCCTTTGGTTGATCTAACGGTACCTGACATAGCTGATCCAGTTACCTGAGCATGTCCCAATGTTGTTAGAAAAATAAACAAAACAAATAGAATTTTTTTCATTTTGGTGTATAAGTTATAAGATTTTCCGCAAAATTATGATCATATAATGCGGAAGACGTTAACACAATATTAACAAAAGGGAATCTTATGTCTTCCCTTTAAAAAAGCAGTGTACAGCGATTCATACATAAACTTTTAATTTTAAGTAATGAAAGTATTATTAAGATTATTAAATGTCAAAAAAAGCACTAATACGTATAATTACTTGCTACTGTTCTCTGAGATCTTTTTATTTTTGTGCAATATTATAAGCCCAAACACCTGATTTAATTACCCTCCAAAACTGCTTAAACTTTGATGACCTTAGACAACTGGCCAAAACATATCCAGAAATACCTTTTTTTACTAAAAGATGGTTTTTTTCAATTTCCATATTTATTCAACAGTCCGAAAATAATGTTGGATAGCCTGCTAAAACTCCCAATTACAAAACATTTCCCAGCCAAAAGCCTTATTACTTTTAATACACCTTTGTGTGATGCCAAAATGTATTACAAAGAATTTGAAGAGGGATTCTGGCTTATAACTTTCTACATGAACCTGAAAGAGAATATAATGGCTTTGTCGGGTTATGATGAAAATAAATGCAGTGACTATTATCTTTTAACCTTTTCGGTTTTTGAATATAAATTTCCTTTGAAAGATGGTAGTGCTTTAACTTTGTTAAGTACTTGCTGGACAATAAGTAAACCCAATACAGAAATCTCTAGTTATTTTTATAAAGAAGCAGATGGAAAATTTTTCAGTATAGCGATGACCAAAAAATGGGTAAAAGAGAATTTGTCATCAAAAAAGTTTAAAGAACGCAAGACTATTTTGAATTTCCTTAATGGAGAGCGCGGTTCTTATACTTGGCTGGATATTTCGCCAAAAGCGCATGAAATAGGTGATGATATTTCTAGACTTTTAGAAAGTGAAACCAATTCGGATGCTGATAATTTAAAACTAAAGAAAAAATCAATGAAACTTATTAAAGAGTTTTTTGATAACGCTTTTGTAGACAGCCGTTTTGTAGATAATATTTCGCTGACGAATCTGGATTATTTGAATGTTTCAAAAGCAGAGAAAATCATTTTACAGCATTTACATCTTCCATTTCTAGGAATCGAATATATAGCCAAAGAAGTTAATACCTCTCCAACGAAATTAAAATCAAATTTTAAAGCTGTTTTCGGATTCTCGATGCTGCAATATCACAAAGAAAAAAATTTAGTTTTGGCTATGCAGCTCATCTTAAAATCTGATTTTCATATTCAGGAAATTGCTGTAATTACAGGCCATGATTCGGCTGGAAGATTTGCTTCTAGTTTCAAAAAAAGATTTGGACAATTACCCTCAGAAGTACGACTTTTTGAAGTGTAAAAATAACGTTTTTGCATAAAATAAAACAATTGCTACTATTTTAAGCTTTTTTAATTGTATACCTGATATCAGGTAATTGGTTTGTTTACAGTTTTTTACAAATGCTTAATTCTCAGTTTGTATAAAGTTTTTCTTGCAGCTTTATAAAATCCTAAATATGTCCGAATTGACTATTCACAGCTGTATTTTTAATCTACATTTGGCGACGAAAAGAAATCATTAACATTTTCGGAATCAGTAATTCTGTTTGTTAACTCTTTATCTCTAGCTGTTTTTTTTACAGCGACTATAAAATTTTTATTAATAATCTGGTTTGTGCCGGTTTCAAAAAATGGAACCTGAGCGCACAGGATTTCGTATGCTTATTCTGAATTTTAAATTGTTTTAATATATGGTGAACTTTACTTATTTAAAAATTTTAATGTTTAACAAAAAGCGGGCCTTAAAGCATTTTTTGGTCATTTTTTTGTTTTTGTGCAATCTCAGTGGTTTTGCGCAGACAAGTATTTCGGGAATAGTAAACAGCTATTTTTCAGTCACAAGTATCAATCAGCCACTTTGTGATCCTTGCGTTGCAAGCTGTATCCATACCATAACCGTTAGCGGTTCATCTGGTCTTGCTGTCGGCGACAAAGCTTTGATTATACAAATGAAAGGGGCGACTATTGATACCAGAAATATTGCCACAGCTGGTAATGTAACTGCAATTAATAACACAGGAAACTACGAATTTTTTGAAATTAAAAGTATCGCAGGCAATGTAGTTACACCAATGTATCCGCTTTTAAAAAGTTATGATACTGCCAACGGAATGGTTCAGGTGGTAAGAGTTCCTAGGTATAATGGAGACGTAAATATTGCTGGTAAATTGACAGCAAAAGAGTGGACTACTGCTCAAAAAAATGGTGGTGTTTTAGCCATTGAAACCAGCGGAAGATTAATTTTTAATGCTGATATTGATGTAGCAGGACAAGGTTATGAAGGTATTAGAATGGATCAAAACGGTCCTGATAATAATTGCGGCCCTGACCCTACTGCTTTATATGTTTTAAACAGTACAGCTACAGCCTCATATACCAAAGGAGATGGAATTGTACTAGATAATGCTAATTTTAACCGAGGACGTGCTCCAAGAGCAAATGGAGGAGGATCTGGAATTGCTGGAGATTCAGGCGGAGGCGGTGGATCTAATTACGGTGCTGGTGGTGAAGGTGGAAAACGCTGGTGCGATGCAAATGGAGCTAGTGCAGGAGGTTTAGGAGGTAAGTCTTTATCTGCTTTTTTTGCAGATGATAGAGTATTTCTTGGAGGAGCTGGAGGTTCTGGATATGTTACTACAAATAATCCATCTTCAGCAGCTGATGGTGGTGGTATTGTAATTATTTTCGCTAAAGAAATAGTTGGAAACGGACATTCTATTATTGCAGATGGTTTTTCTCCACAACCAGTAAACGTTTCTGGAGACCCAGACGGTGGTGGAGGTGGAGGAGCCGGAGGAACGGTAGTTTTAAAAACACCTCTTTTTACAGGTAATTTAACTGTTTCTGCTAAAGGTGGAGACGGACAGGATCTAAATACGACAACTCTGCACGGTCCTGGAGGCGGTGGAGGCGGTGGAGCTTTGCTATATTCACTTGCTGCATTGCCTGCAAATGTTACAATGAACTCTAGTGGTGGTATTGGAGGACAACATACAGGAGGAGCTCGTAATGGTTCTCAAGATGGTTATGCCGGAGGAAGCGTTTCGTTATATGTTCCTGTAGAAAATCCAAACTATGTTGGAATTGATGATGAGGATGGACTTTCAATAGAATGTGATTTGGATGATGACAATGACGGAATTTTAGATACAGTAGAATTACATGGTTTACCGGATCCTTTTGGATACCAGTCAGGTTCTAAAAAACCAAATTTCCTAAATCCAAGTGCACTTGGTTTTGTAGATACTAATAAAGATACTGTTGACGACAGATATGATAATGATTTAGACGGAATGATCGATCAGCTGGATTTAGATTCAGATAATGATGGATGTCCAGATTCAGTTGAAGCATACGGAAACACAAATGTCGATCCAGATAATAATGGCTTTTATGGAACAGGTTTGCCACCAGCAACTAATACTAATGGTACAGTTGTAGCGGCTTCTTATACTACTCCTGTTAATACAACAGGAACTTCTAAGCCAAATTATTTAGTTTCAAATATAGTAGCTATTACAACTAGTCCTTCTAACCGCAACGCAAATGTGGGAGGTAATGCGACATTTAGCACAGTGGTTTCAGGAACTCATCTTGTTTATACATGGAAGCAAAGTACTAATGGTGGTACAACGTGGACAACTGTTACAAACGGCGGTACTAATCCAGTTTTTTCTAATGCGACTACAAATTCACTGACTTTAACAAATATACCACGTTCATTTCATGGATATATGTATAGATTAGATGTGACAAGTACTTCAAATGTTTGCGCACAGCCTAATTCAGATACTGCTATATTAAGTATTGTTAACAGAGCTCCCGTAGCATTAAACAATAGTTACAGTGTGGATGAAGGAGCAACTTTAACGACTACTGCAGCTACAGGTGTTTTGACAAACGATTCTGATGCAGATGGAGATGCATTAACAGCAGTTTTAGTTACAAATCCTTCACACGGAAGTCTAACATTAAACGCAAATGGTTCATTCACATATGTACATGACGGAAGTGAAACTACAAGTGACAGTTTTACTTATAAAGCAAATGATGGTTATGATGATAGTGATACAGTAACTGTTAATATTACAGTAAATCCTGTAAACGATGCTCCTGTTGCAGACAATGACTCTTATACAGTTGCTGAGGGCGGAACGCTTACGGTTACTGCAGCAAAAAGCATATTGCTGAATGATACAGATGCAGAGAATAATACTTTGACGGCGGTTTTAGTTACAAATCCTTCACACGGAACTCTGACATTAAATCCAGATGGAACGTTCACATATATCCATGACGGAAGTGAAACCCTTACAGACAGTTTTACATACAGGGCTAATGACGGTTTGCTAAACAGTAATACTGCAACGGTAAACATTACGATTACTCCTGTAAACGATGCTCCAGTTGCCAACGACGACCCTTATACGGTTGCTGAGGATAACAGTGTTACTTTAACTCCGTTAAGCAACGATACGGATGCAGAAGGTGATACGCTTTCCATCGTTTCTATAAATGGAACGACTTTAACAGGGAATGCTCAGACAATAACAGTTTCAAACGGAACGGTAGATATCTCGGCTTTGGGAGTTATTACTTTCACGCCTTCAGCTAATTTTAATTCAACAACTCCGATCAGCATTCCTTATGTAATAAGCGATGGACATGTTGGAAGTACAGCAACGGCTAATATCAAAATCACGGTTACGGCAGTAAACGATGCTCCGGTTGCTGAAAAAGATGGATATTCAGTAAACGAAGGAGAGACACTTACAGTTAT
>NZ_JBHNPP010000049.1:0-22871 GCF_042436695.1 Flavobacterium sp. HJSW_4 | reverse complement strand
TTTTTGTTTCAGGTTTCAGGTTTCAAGTTTTTGGCTTGTGTAGTTTTACCGCAAAGTTCGCAAGGTTTTTTATTTTTGATTACTTAGTAAAAACGCAAAGTTCGCAAAGCTTTGAGAAAAAACTTTGCGAACTTTGCGTCTTTGCGGTTAAAAAAATAAACGCAAAGCATATCAACTTGAAACTTTAAACCTGAAACAAAACCAAAAAAAGAAGTCAAATAAAAAACCGCAACTCTTTAGAGGAATTGCGGTTTCTAGGTATAAAAAATGGTTGGTTAATAGCGATATCTTTTTTTTTACAATGATAGATCTTTTATTTAAAACTAAAAAACATCCCTGTAACAGAAAGAAACTTTAATGTTAACTATTTAACATTACAGGCATTACCAGCATAGTAACAGTTTCTCCCTCTTCTAAACCATCAACTGGAGTTAAAATTCCAGCTCTGTTAGGTAAAGACATTTCAAGCATAATCATGTCTGACTGAAGATTTGTAAGCATCTCTGTTAAGAAACGAGAGTTGAAACCAATTTGTAAATCATCACCTTGATAATCACAAGTCAATCTTTCTTCTGCTTTGTTTGAGTAATCGATGTCTTCTGCAGAAACGTTTAATTCAGCTCCAGCAATTTTCAAACGAATTTGGTGTGTAGTTTTGTTAGAGAAAATCGCAACACGACGAACAGAACTTAAAAATAAAGAGCGATCGATCATTAATTTGTTTGGATTTTCTTTTGGAATTACCGCTTCGTAGTTCGGGTATTTTCCGTCGATTAAACGACACATTAAGATATAATTGTCAAATGAGAAAGTAGCATTTGAATCGTTGTATTCAATTTTTACTTCTGCATCAGAACTTCCTAAAATACTTTTTAAAATGTTTAAAGGTTTTTTAGGCATGATAAAATCTGCTACTTGAGAAGCTTTTACGTCTGTACGAGCATATTTTACCAATTTGTGAGCATCTGTTGCTACGAAAATTAAACCTTCTGGTGAAAACTGGAAGAATACTCCAGACATTACCGGACGTAAATCGTCGTTTCCAGCTGCGAAAATAGTTTTGCTTACCGCAGTTGCTAAAACTTCTGCAGGAACAAGCGTTACAGATGGATCTTCTAAACTTACTGCTTTAGGAAATTCTTCTCCTGCAGCGTAAGCCAATGCATATTTACCAGAGTTAGAGCTAATTTCGACTGTGTTATTATCTTCAACAGTAAAAGTTAACGGTTGTTCTGGGAAAGTTTTTAAAATTTCAAGCAAAAGTTTTGCAGGAACTGCTACGCTTCCTTTACTTGTAGAATCGATCGATAATGTAGCCGACATAGTCGTTTCAAGATCTGAAGCCGAAACCGTCAACTCATTGTTGTTTAGTTCAAATAAAAAGTTGTCTAAAATAGGCAACGTATTGTTACTATTGATTACACTACCTAAAACTTGTAATTGTTTTAATAAGTACGAACTCGATACTATAAATTTCATCTGTTTTATTTTATTTTTTGATGGATCTTTTAGCAAATAAAGGGCTAAATATACGGATTACAAATATATCTTAAACTATCCAAAGTATTACATTTTTTTATTAACATCTATTTACTGTATTTTCTTTTTCTAATAAAAGTAAACACAAGTCCAAAGATCAATAAAATTAGAATTGGAACTCCGATAGTTATGAATTGGGTTAACGTATAGCTTTCGTAAACTTTTTCTTTATCTAATAAAGGCAGTTCAACATCTTTACTTCTAATGTTAATAAGTCCTGTGTCATCAAGAAGGTAATTGATACAATTCATGATGAAGTCTTTGTTGTCATATAATTGGCCAGTTCTTTGGTCGTAACCTAATTCAACTGGCATCATATTTTTGTCTAATTGATTTTTGGCGATATCCCCGTCAGCAACTACAATCATTTTGTTTGGTTTTCCTTGCGCCGTAAAAGAATTGTCTTTAAAAGGTAAAACTCTATTTTCAAAAGCCGAATGGAAAGAACCTTCCAATAAAACAGCCAACGGTTTGTTTCCTTTGTTTACGTATTCTTGCGGAGTTGTTTTCTCCGTAACCATGTTCAAGTTAACTTCTACAGGCGTTCCGACAGTTTTAGAATATTGAGAAGATTGCAGTAAAACCGTTTTCTTAATTCCGTTTTTCAAAGTGTCGATCGGATTTGCGAAATCAAATTTAATTCCACCCAAATTTTTCACGATTGGATGTTGGCTTGTCGGATAAACTTGAGGCGCAAATTTCCAGATAAAATCTTGATATTGCGTTGCGCTTCCTTGTTCTCCAGTTGCCAGTTTTATTGGACTTCCTTGTTCATCTTTAACCAAATCAGGATTAATTCTAAATCCGTATTTGAAGAACATATCGTTCAGATTCAAATCTCTTGGATAAGCCAAAGTCGCTCCCATATCATTGTACAAACTATCCATGTCTGCAGCCGCTTGATCGATCAGCCAAAGCGTTTTTCCTCCATTCATAATAAACTGATCTAGAACTTCTTTTTCTTCGTCAGAGAATTTTTCTGTTGGTTTTGCTACAATCGCTAAATCGTACTTTTTTAATTCATTTAAAGTTGCATTCGGATTTTTAGTAACTGAGTCTAATGTAAATGGTCCAATAAGATAACTTTCGTGAATTTGTTTCAGCATGTTGGCAATGTGAATTTCTCTTAATTCGCCATTTCCTTTAATGATTGCAACTTTTCTCTGTTTGTTTTTAGTTACTTTATTGATTGCATCTGCAATAGAATATTCTAAATGCTGAATAGATCCGATTACTTTTTGAGTAGTCGAAGCTCCCATTATATTTTTCAATAATGGAATATTTACTTCTTTGTTATTATAAACCGCCACAGCCCAAGGAAAAACCATTGCTTGAGATTGTTTTCCTTTGTCGTCAACAGTGATGTTTATTGGCGTTAATCCTTTTTGGAAAAGAGATTTTGTCAATTCTTCGCTTTCATCTTCATTTTCTAACGGATCAACAAATTCGAAAACAATATTTTTATTATAAGCTTGAAATTCTTCTAATAATTGCTTGCTTTCTTGCTGTAAACGTCTAAAATCTGCAGGAAGATCTCCTTCCATATAAATCTTTATAGAAAGCGGATTCTGAACTTGTTTTATGATTCCTAATGAAGTAGGAGATAAGGTATAACGTTTGTCTTTCGTTAAATCAAAACGATGAAAAAAGATTGTTCCAAGTACATTTAAAACAACTAAAATAAAAATAGTAATGCCTAATGTCTTTAAATTATGTTTTGTAGAGAGTTTCATTAAGCTTTATAAGATTTTAATTGATAAACAGTAAAAGACAAGAAAGCGATTGCAATGCTTAAAAAGTAAATAATATCGCGAGTATCAATTACGCCTCGGCTCATACTTTTAAAGTGATTTTGCATTCCTAAAGCTGAAATAAAACCATTTGATCTAGGAATTAATGAACTCAATCCTTCAAAACCAAAATAGAAGAAAAAGCATAAGAAAACGGCAATAATAAAAGCCACAATCTGATTTTCTGAAAGGGTAGAAGTGAAGATTCCGATTGCTGAATAAGAAGCAATTAAAAACAATAATCCGAAGTAAGAACCAATTGTGCTTCCCATATCGATATTGCCTTCTGGCGAACCTAAATCAGAAATTACTTTTACATAAATTAAGGTTGGAATAATGGCTAAAATAATTAGTAAAAATGAACCGAAGAATTTACCATTTACGATTTCCCAAATTGACAAAGGTTTTGTCAACAACAATTCTAGAGTTCCTTGTTTTTTTTCGTCAGAGAAACTTCTCATCGTAACGGCTGGAATTAAGAAAATTAAAATCCAAGGTGCCAATGTGAAAAACGGAGTTAAATCGGCATAACCTGTTTTTAGAATATTGTAATCTCCTTCAAAAACCCATAAAAAAAGTCCATTGCTAATTAAGAAAATCGCAATAACCAAATAGCCAATAGGAGAGCCAAAAAAGGATTTTATTTCTCGTAAAATGATTGATTTCATTCTTGTTTTTGTTATTTATTGTTTCAGGTTTCAGGTTTCAAGTTGCCACAAAACGTGAAACTTTAAACTTGAAACTATTTTAAGCTTACTAATTTATCAACGCTCCACGCTTCTGGTTTTGCATTGAATAATTTTTTTGTGAAATCCCAAACTGTATTAAAAAGTTCAGAATTTCTATAATTTTCCAAATCGGCTTCGGTTTCCCAATAGCTGTAAGTGAAAAAGATGCATTTGTCATTTTTGTCCTGATACAATTCTAAAAAACGATTTCCTTCTGCGTTTCGTATTTTCTCTTTCACAGATTCAAAATTCTCCAAAAAATCGGGAATCTTTTCTTCGTGAAAACTCATTTTTACTATTCTTATGAACATTCTTTTTATTTTAGATTTCTGAATTCAGATTTTAGATTTTTTGAAAGCCTAAAGTCTTACAGGTGCGCAAAAATACCAAATTTGATTGTTGTTTTTATAAAAAAATGAAATTCGAATAGAGAAATTCCAAATTCTAAAATTTGAAGTTTCAAAATCTAAAATCTGCAATCTAAAATTAAAAATATTTTCTAAGAAAATTTAATCGTAATCACATCACGATAATTTAATCCTAAAAGACTATTTGCAGAACCAACTTTAGAAGGGTTGCTTCTAAAAATAGCAATTTCAAGGAAACCGGCTTCGTTAAAAATAGCCAATTTTTCTCCTTCATAAGTTTTGATAGGATATTTATCTGAAGTTGCAATTGCCGAATAATTTGGCAAAATTGTTTTGATGCTTTTTGGGTTCATCACGATTTCGTAGGGACGTCCGCGCGAAATTTCTAAGAATTGTTTTTTAGAAATATTTGTTACAACGTTTCCAAAATGATCGATGTAAATGATGTTTCCTTTTATCGAATTTCCGTCATCAGCAACAAGAGCTTGTAGTTCTGTTGCTTCTTTAATAGATTGAATTTCTTTTCCGATAACATTCAATAAACCGCCTTTAGATAAATGAGAAGCAACCTGAATAAAAATATCCAAATCTGTAGCTTCAATTGGAAAACGATCGTGAATATTAATCGCTACAATTTTCTGCGGAACGATTTTCTGCGTAAGCATGCTTAAAATTCCGTTATCGGCGCAAATAAAGTAATGATCGTTCCATTGCATAGCGATATGTTGGTTCTCTTTATTGCGTTCAATATCGACACCAATAAGGTGAACTGTGCCTTTTGGAAAGCTCATATAAGCAGCTCCAATAATGTAACTTGCTTCGGCAGTATTAAAGGGATCAATGTCATGAGAAATGTCAATGATTTGAACCTCTGGATTTTCAGAAAGAATTTTACCCTTCAGCGACCCCACAAAGTGATCTTTTAAGCCGTAGTCTGTAGTAAGGGTAATTATTGACATAATTTTGTTTATAACTATTGATAGTATTTAAATCTAAATTTCATTAAATTTGAGAAATGCAAAGCTAGTAATAGTAAACACAAATTGAAAGAAAGAAAAGACAATTTGTAATTTTTACAGCATTTGCAAGTTACAATATTCAGTAACACGGATTTAAGTTTAGAAAACAAAAACTGAAAACTGCGACAGTATATTGTGACTAAAAAAAAGACCCGACAACCACTAAATATTAAAAGGAATTTTTAATTTAAAACTACTTCATTTGAACGAAAGAATAATCGAGCTAGTAGATATTGCACCAAAAGAATTTTGGGGCGCGCAGGACAGCCATTTAGAAATCATTAAAAAGTACTACCCGAAGCTTAAAATCGTAGCGCGAGGGACAACTTTAAAGGCATTTGGCGAAAAAGAAGTTTTAGACGAATTCGAAAAAAGATTTCAAAGATTAATGCTTCATTTTACACGTTACAACAATATAGATGATAATGTAATTGAGCGTGTAATTATGAGTGATGGTCAGGAAGATAAAAGAGCTTACGATCATGACAAAATCTTAGTTCATGGTGTTGGCGGTAAGATTATCAAGGCAATGACACCAAATCAGCAATTGCTGGTTGATACGATCAAGAAAAACGATATGGTCTTTGCTATTGGTCCTGCTGGAACCGGAAAAACATATACCGGTGTCGCTATGGCGGTTAAAATGCTAAAAGATAAAGAAGTAAAAAGGATCATTCTGACGCGTCCCGCGGTAGAAGCCGGTGAAAATCTTGGTTTTCTTCCTGGAGATATGAAAGAAAAACTCGATCCTTACATGCAACCGCTTTATGATGCGTTGCGTGACATGCTTCCGAACGAAAAATTAGAGGATTATATTTTGAAAGGAATTATTCAGATTGCACCACTTGCTTTCATGCGTGGACGTACCTTGGATAACGCTTTCGTAATCCTTGATGAAGCACAAAATACCACGCACTCACAAATGAAAATGTTTTTGACCCGTATGGGAAAAAATGCCAAATTTATGATTACGGGTGATCCTGGACAGGTCGATTTGCCAAGAAGAACAATTTCAGGTCTTAAAGAAGCTATTCTGGTTCTGAAGGACATTGAAGGTATCGGAATTATTTATTTGGATGATAAAGATATCGTACGCCACAGATTGGTTAAAAAGGTTATCGATGCTTACAAACAAATCGAAAATCACGATTAAAAATAAATTTAGTCAAATGTTAAATGTAAATCGTGAATTGTGTTTTAACATTTATTAATATTCGTTTTGTACGTTTTTAAGGAAAGGTGCAAAACGAATATTTTTTTTAAATAATTTTTATTATCATGGATATAGTAATTGATTTAGATCTATTAAAGGCAAAAGATATACTTTCTATCTTATCTGATTTAGCAACCTTTTTTACTGCTATTATAGCAATAATAGCAATATTCCAAGTTAAAAAGCAGAGGTTGAGTTCATATAAACCAGATATCATTTTAGATAGTTTTGTTTCTAAATTTTATGCAGAGAATTTTCTGAGCAAAAATGATAACTTTACTTATGTAACAGGGAAATATCTACAAAACAATCAGAAGGAAAGAAAAGAAGGGGAAAAATATCCATTGATTAGCTATCTTTTGCAGAATATAGGATTTGGAACAGCAAAATATATTGAAGGTTTTTGGGATTTTGATTATATGAAGGCCTCGAAAATACTTAAAAAATATTTACCTGAAGATTTGGTCTTAAAGGATGATAACGATGGATTTTATTTTAGGAATGAGAAAAAAGATTTTTGGGTCTTTTTTAGTAATTTCTCTTTAGAGAGAAAGCAAAGTATAGATTTTTTATTACAAGAAGCTAATGGTGAAAATGGAAAAGGTCAAACCATTCCAGAAATTATTACACGTGCATATGCTTACTACGTTGTTTTGAAGCATAATTTAGAAGTTGGCTTAAACAAAGAAAATATTTATGAAGAGTTTGATGAAATGCCTAAGCCAGTCTTTAAAGTGACGTACAGAGACTTTAACAATAAAAAATATGTAAAAAAGTTTGAGCTTAATTTTTCGTATATAGGCAATAATTTTGAATTACCTAATCAAGATCTTAATTATTGTGGAATTTTTTATATAGATGTTATAGAAAAATAAAAATTTAATATCCGGCTCTGATTTTAAAAAAAACTAAGAATTTAAGCAAATAGTTAAATAAATAATAAACTTGCCTTATTTTAAGCTTTCAAACCTGCTAAACTTTGGTCTTCCGAGCTTAAAACCGTAAATTTGCAATCATACCTATTTGATTATTAATATGACAAAACTTAAAAATATAAAAGTTGTAGTAAGTGACCTTGACGGAACTTTACTCAACCCACAACACAGAATATCAGATTATACCAAATCAATTTTTCAAGAACTTCACAATCAAGGTTATCTAATTGTTGTAGCTACAGGTCGTCATCATTTAGACGCGATGGGGATTATAGATAAACTTGAAATTCCGGTTTATCTGGTAAGTTCAAACGGAGCTAGAATCCATTCGCCAAATAAAGAAGAACTTTTCGCATTCAATTTGGATAGCGATGTGGTTAAAGCGGCTTTAAACGTAGAAATCGACCCAGAAATCACAGTTGTTTTATTCAAAGAAAATGTTTGGCAAACCAATAAATGGAATGAAAAATTAAATGCTTTTCAAGAAGAATTAAAATATCATCCAGAATTGGTAGATTATAAAACACTTGAAGATTTTTCATCAATTAAAATTTTCTTCTCTTGTCCAGATCATGAGAAATTAGTGAAATTGAAAGATGAAATTTTAGCGAATTCTTCAGAACATTTGCATCATGCTTTCAGTTTGCCGACTTGTTTAGAATTTATGGATAAATCTATCGATAAAGCAGTTTCTATCGAAAGAGTTTTAGAAAAAGAGGGTTTCACTTTAAAAGAAGCGGTTTCCTTTGGAGATGGTTATAATGATGTTCAAATGCTTTCTGCTTCTGGGAAAGGACTTATTATGGGGAATGCGCCAGCTTCGCTAAAAGAAGAACTTTCAGATTTAGAAGTAATTCAAACAAATGCTGAAGACGGAGTTGCGAAATATATTGCGACTAAAATTTTAGATAAAGAATTAGCAACCAGCTAATTTAGAACTATATTAAAACTAAAATCCCTGAATAAATCATTTAGGGATTTTTTTATTTCTGAATCTTAAAATTTCATTGTGTAACTCTGTGAAATAATTTTAAATTTGCATTCATATAAAACAACACAACAAAATGAGCAATACGATCACAACTACAGATTTTAATTTCCCGAATCAGAAATCAGTTTACCGCGGAAAAGTTAGAGAAGTTTATAATATTAACGACGAACTTTTGGTAATGGTAGCAACCGATAGACTTTCGGCGTTTGATGTGGTTTTGCCAAAAGGAATTCCGTACAAAGGACAAATCCTAAATCAGATTGCAACAAAATTTATGGAGTTGACACAAGATATCGTTCCAAACTGGTTGATTGCAACTCCAGATCCAAGTGTTGCTGTTGGACATTTATGTGAGCCTTTTAAAGTAGAAATGGTAATTCGTGGTTATTTGTCTGGACACGCGTCTCGTGAATATGCGGCTGGAAGAAAACAAATCTGCGGTGTTACTATGGCTGAAGGTTTAAAAGAAAATGATAAATTTCCGGAACCTATTATTACGCCAACTACAAAAGCAGACAATGGTTCTCATGACGAAGATATTTCGCGTGAAGATATTTTAGCTAAAGGAATTGTTTCTGAAGAAGATTATTTAGTTTTAGAAAAATATACTCGTGCGTTATTCCAAAGAGGAACAGAAATCGCTGCTTCTCGCGGATTAATTTTAGTAGATACAAAATACGAATTCGGAAAAACTAAAGACGGTGTTATCGTTTTAATTGACGAAATTCATACTCCAGATTCGTCTCGTTATTTTTACGCTGATGGATATGCTGAAAGACAAGAAAAAGGAGAGGAGCAAAAACAATTGTCAAAAGAATTTGTTCGTCGTTGGTTGATAGAAAATGGTTTTCAAGGTCAAGAAGGACAGGTAATTCCAGATATGTCAGACGAATATATCGAGTCTGTTTCTGAAAGATATATCGAATTGTACGAGAATATTTTAGGAGAAAAATTTGTAAAAGCTGACATTGACAATATTGATCAACGTATTGAAAAAAATGTATTAGATTACCTTTCTTCAAAATAGTACTTTCGGGTTTAAACTAACTATTTAAACCATGAAATTTATAACAACAAAAAATGCCCTGTTAGTTTGTCTTACTACAGGGCATTTTCTTTTTGCGCAAATTGATAAAAATGCGACAAAAGAAACCAAAAATTTGTACCAGAATTTAAAAGCCATTTCGAAAAAACATATTCTTTTCGGACATCAACATGCGCTTGAATACGGACATGGATGGAGCAATGAACCCAATCGTTCTGATGTAAAATCGGTTACGGGTTCGCATCCAGCGGTTGTCGGTATTGATTTTAGTGATTTTTCTGGTCGTTCGAAAGAACAAATTGAAAAAACTAAAGAATCATTACGAAAAAATGTAATTGCTACTTATGAAAGAGGCGGAATTACTACGGTTTCTTGGCATTTTAATAATCCAGCGTCTGATGGTGGATTTTATTGGAAAGACGGAATTTCAACTGCTTCAATGTCTTTGATAAAACCAGGCAGTTCTCATCACGAACAATACAAAGAAATTTTAAAAACTATAGCCAATTTTGCTCATTCTGTGAAAGTAAAAGACGGCAAACTTTCTCCCATGATTTTCAGACCTTTTCATGAATTTGATGGTGATTGGTTTTGGTGGGGAAAATCACATACTTCTCGCGAAGATTTTATTGCTGTTTGGCAGTTTACCGTTTCTTATTTGAAAGATACTTTAGGCGTTCACAATTTTATTTATGCATTTTCTCCAGATAATAAATTTAATTCTGATGAAGAATATTTAGAACGTTATCCAGGCGATGAATTCGTTGATATGTTTGGGATGGATGATTATGGAGATTTTGGAAGAGATGGAAAATATGATCTTGAAGCAGGTTTTAGAAAATTAAAAATATTTTCTGATTTAGCCATTAAAAAGAAAAAATTAGCAGCATTTACAGAAACTGGATTAGAATCAATTCCTAATGAGAATTGGTGGACAGATATTTTGCTTAAAACATTGAAATCAGAAAATCTAGAATTGGCTTATGTTTTGGTTTGGCGAAATGATACTACAAGTCAAACGCATTATTATGCACCATTTCCTGGACAAGTCAGCGAAACCGATTTTATAAAATTCTACAACGATCCTTTTACATTGTTTGAAAAAGATTTGAAAAATATTTATAGCAAGAAATTTAAGATTTAGTTTATTATTTCTATGCATTAAAAACGCAATTTAGGTCAAACTAAATTGCGTTTTTTATTTTTTTCCGAAAATCATGCAACTATTTTACCCTTTATAGCGTCTAATAGGAAAATCATCATCATCAATCATTTAACAAACAATCATCATCATGAAAAAAACAGTAATTATTTTAGGATTATTTTTCCTTTTTGGAAGTGTTTCAAATGCATCAAATTCTGCATTGAGATCTAAAAAACAAGTAGAATTTTCAGTTTATGGAAAATCTCCGTTGCATCTGGCTATTAGTAAAGGCGATATTGAGGCCGTAAAGAAATTTATGTTGTATGGCACTAATGTCAATAAAATCGAAAACAATATGACGCCATTAATGGTTGCGGCAAGATTTAATCATTGTGAGATTATTAAATTATTGCTTGCGAATGGAGCAGATTCATCAATCGAGAATTCACATGGTTTAACAGCTTTGAATTATGCGGAGTATGCAAAATCAACAGATTCTATTGCTATTTTGAAGACTTTAAAAGAAAATCGTAAGAGTAGTAAATAGAAAAAAGAAAAGTGCAATTCAGTTTTTTGAATTGCACTTTTTTATTTTAGTGTTTTAAAAATTTATTCCATTCTGTCTTTTAGATTTTCTAGACCTTTTTGAAGATCATTCCCAATCATTTGATCCATTTTTAGCATCGGAAGCATAATATTTGTTGGATAAGGAATTATACCGCTGATTCCCCATTTTACTTTTGTCTGATTTCCTGATACAGGTTCAGTTGACATAAAACCTATTGCAGTATCTTCCATTGGTTTTTTAAAACGAAGTGCAAAATCCAATCGTCGGTTTTCTGTTATTTTTGTAATTTCTTGTTCGCCAACCCCAACGTCTTTCACATTGCTTTCCCAAGACGAAACAGAACCTACGGCACCATCAGTTCCCTTATAATTGACTTTCATTTTCGGATCCATATTGGCCCAAACACTAAATTCATTTTGATTTTTTAATGATCTGACATATTTAAAAATACTATCAGCAGGTTTGTTGATCGTAATTTCCCTTTCAACCACATATTCCTTCGGCATAAAATAGGCTGCAATTAAAACAATCGAAATAAATAAAATTAAAATGATGAGTAATCTTTTAATAAAAATCATGGCTATTTGTTTTAAGGTTTTAGTTTTTGAATGAAAATTTTCTGCTCAGCAGTTATTATTAGTGCTTTCAGAATAAACTTCTATGTTTTTGGTTTTTAATGCTATAGTAAATTTAAAAAAATAATTATGAGTTTGAAATAATACTGTTTTTAAAAATTTTAAAAATAAATAAGATTTATTGTAACATTTTCTTTTTTTGGTAGTCTATTATAGTAAAACCAATAATTTGGTAACGTTTGGGTTCTTTAATTATCGTTTTATTAAGTAAGTGTTAAGAATTGGTTAAAACATGGTACTTTGTAATACATAATACGATAAAATAAATTACTTTTACATCAGAAAATTTGAATCATCAATAATCAATTAATAAACAATCAATCATTATGAAAAAATCAGTTATTTATTTAGGACTAGCCTTAGTAACATTCGGAAATGTAGCAATGGCTTCAAATGGAACTTCAATTGTTAAAAACACACTTGAGTTAAGAGATTATACAGCTAATCCATTAAATGTTGCAATTAGCAAAGGAGATTTAGAAACGGTTAAAAAATTCATTGAATACGGTGCAGATGTTAATCTAGCTTCTGAAGATTTAACTCCGTTAATGATCGCCGCACTTTACAATAAACATGAAATTATTAAAGTTTTATTGGCTAATGGAGCAAATCCTAAAGCTAAAAACGAGAAAGGTTATACTGCATTGAAATATGCACAAGGATCAAATGCTTCAGAGTCTATTTCGCTTTTGAAAGATTTGAAATAACAGTTTAAAAAAGTTTTGAGTTATAAAATGACCTTTCTGAGCAAAAGGTCATTTTTTTTTGCTTTAAACTGAAATCTTTTCTAATAAAAAAAGCATCATTACGAAAATGATGCTTCTTCCTTTTTTAAATCCCAACAAATTGATTTAAAACTAATATTTTAATTACTTATTCTATCGGCACATGCTTCTTTCTGTTGAATATCCAAAATAGAATAGGGAATACCAATAAAGTTAGAACGGTTGCTGTCATTAAACCTCCAATAATTACAATGGCAAGCGGTTTTTGTGATTCTGAACCAATTCCTGTAGAAATTGCCGCAGGCAGTAATCCAATTGAAGCCATTAATGCAGTCATAACTACGGCTCTTGTTCTGGCTTTTACTCCCATAAAAATAGATTCTTCGAGCGAGAATTTGGCTTTCAGATTATGATGAAATTCGGATATCAGAATAACTCCATTTTGAATACAAATTCCTAAAAGTGCTATAAATCCAACTCCAGCAGAAATTCCGAAATTCATTCCTGTAATATGAAGCGCGATGATTCCACCAATAATGGCAAACGGAACATTGGCTAAAACAAGAAGAGAATCTTTAAAGTTTCCGAACAAAATGAACAAGAGTACAAAAATTCCAATTAAACTGATTGGCACTACTTGAGCCAAACGCGCACTTGCACGAACTTGATTTTCAAATTCACCAGTCCAGCCTGTTGTGTAACCTGCAGGAAGTTTTAACTGATTTACTTTTGCTTGAGCTTCTGCAATTGTGCTTCCTAAATCTCGGTCACGAACAGAGAATTTAACTCCAATAAAACGTTTGGTGTTATCTCTATAAATAAATGCTGGTCCTGTTATACTTTTAATATCACAGATTTCTTTAAACGGAATTTTAACGCCACTTATTGTAGGAACTTTTAGCTCTTCCAAATCCTTTTCATCTTTTCTATATTCTTTAGAAAAACGAACCCTTACATCAAATCTTTTTTCATCTTCATATTTATGAGTAGCTGTTTTTCCTCCAAAAGCTAATTCTAAAACCGCTTGAGCATCACTTAAAGTTACTCCGTAAGCTGCCATTTTTTCACGATCTAGAATAACGCTTATTTCTGGCTGACCAACATTTCTTAAAATCCCCGCATCTTTAATCCCTGGAATATTTTTAATCTGAGCCAAAACTTCATTAGCCAATTGATCTAATTTATTCAAATCGTCCCCATAAATTTTAACCGCATTTGAGGCTTTAAATCCTGCTACAGATTCGGCAACGTTATCAATTACAGGTTGAGAATAATTATATGTAATTCCTTGATGAACTTTTAATTTATTGTCCATTTCATTAATAAGGTCATCCATAGAAATATTACGTTTCCATTCCTTTTTTGGAAGTAAATCAACTTGCAACTGAATGAAACCAAAACCATTTGGATCGGTTCCGTCATTGCTTCGGCCCGTTTGAGATAAAACTTTTTTAACCTCTGGGAAACTTTCTAAGTCTTTTCTAATTATTGCTGCTGTTTTAACGCTTTCAGGAAGAGATGTACTCATTGGTAGCTCAGCAGTAACCCATAATGCTCCTTCATTTAACTGAGGCAAAAATTCTGTTCCTAAGAAACCTGCAGAAAAGAAAACCCCGGCTAATAATGCAATTGAAGCAATTAAAGTTTGTATTTTATGTTTGAATGTCCATTTGAATCCTTTGCTTACAATTCGATCCCAAAAATTAACAAACGGATTATGTTTCTCTTTTACATTTTTATTTAACAAAATATGTGAAAGAACTGGTACTAATGTCAAAGTAAATATAAGTGCTCCCAATAATGCAAAACCTAATGTAAAGGCTAGGGGAGAGAACATTTTTCCTTCTACTTTCTGAAAAGAGAAAATTGGAAGTAAAGCCGTAATAATGATCAATTTTGAAAAGAAAATAGCTTTACCCATTTCTGTTCCCGTTCTTTTAATCAAGCTTCCTTTTGCAATTTTATTGAATTTATCCATTCCCAATTGATGCGCTCGATGGTCTAGAACCACAAACAATCCTTCCACCATAACGACGGCTCCGTCAATAATAATCCCGAAATCGACAGCACCTAAACTTAATAAGTTGGCACTCATTCCCATCATTTTAAGACATAAAAAGGCAAATAATAGAGAAAGCGGAATGACAATAGAAACTGTAAAAGTAGTTCTCCAGTCGGCCATAAAAAGGAATACGACGCAAGTAACAAGGATAATACCTTCAAATAAGTTATGCATAACTGTTTCCGTCGTGAAATTCATCAGATTATCACGATCATAAAACGTTTCAATTTTTATGTCTTTCGGAAGTACATTATCGTTAAGATCCTTGATTTTTGCTTTTATTAAAGCCAAAGTTTCTTGCGGATTTTCGCCTTTTCGCATTACAACAATACCTTCAACAGCATCGTCATTACTATCAAGACCTGTTTGACCAACTCTTGGCATTGAGCTTTCGTAAACTGAAGCTACATTTTTTACTAAAATCGGATTTCCTCCAGCATCATCAACAATGATGTTTTCAATATCTGTTATTGACTTTAAAAGTCCAACACCGCGAACCACAAAGGCTTGACCATTTTTTTCTATAATATCTCCACCAACGTTTAAGTTCCCTGCATCAACGGCATTAAATACTTGAAGCGGTGTGATATTGTATTTTGCTAATTTAATTGGATCAACTCCAACTTCATACGTTTTGGTTTGACCACCAAAAACATTCAAATCTGCAACTCCAGGAACAGCACGCAATTGTTTATCGATTACCCAGTTTTGGTAAGTCAATAATTCTCTACTATCTCTACTATTACTTTTTACAATATATCTAAAAATTTCTCCTGTTGGACCGTAAGGCGGCTGAACGTCTGGTTCGACATCATCTGGAAGCGAAACATTTTTAAGTAAATTGTTAACTTGAAAACGAGCAAATGTATCATCAACACCATCATCAAAAATGATTTTGATAACCGATAATCCAAACATCGTAATACTTCGAACGCTTGTTTTCTTCTGAACGGAGTTCATAGAAATTTCAATTGGAGAAGTTACGAAGCGTTCTACTTCTTCGGCACTTTTCCCGTTCCATTGCGTAATGATGATAATTTGCGTATTTGTTACGTCAGGGAAGGCGTCGATAGGCATGTTTTTGAAAGAAATAAATCCAGCAACAGCCAATAATCCAACCCAAAAGAAGGTAAATGCTTTGTTCTTTAAAGAAAAAGCAATAATATTTTTTATGAATTTGTTCATGTCTTAATTATTTAAAGCACCATAAATAAATAGCTGATTGTTTGTGATTACTTTTTCATTCTCTTTTAAACCACTTGAAACGTAAGTTGTATCACCAACAACTCTATAAACTTCTACTTGTCTCGTTTCTATATTATTACGGTCTTTAAATACAACAACAAAGTTTTTACTTTTATCAAAAACAATCGCTTTACTAGGTACGGCTATCATAGACTGATTTTCATTAAAAGAAAGTTTGATATTCGCATTCATATCAGGTTTCAGCATGTAATCAGGATTTTTTAGTTTGATTCTTGCCTGCATTGCTTTAGTCTCTGGGTCAATTACGTTGTAGATTTTATCTACTTTTCCTTGGAATGTTTTATCCGGATAACTTAGAGTAGTGACAGCTGCAGCAGTTCCTAGTTTTACTTTATTAATGTCAATTTCATTAATATTAGCCATTGCCCAAACTTCGCTGATTTCTGCAATATCGAAGATGTTTTCAGAACGGTCATTACGCAATAACATATCTTGATTGATGCTTTTTTGGATAATAAAACCGCTAATTGGAGCCGTTACTTCGTAAATAGATCCAGCTTTAATATTATAGATTTTATACGTTTCTTGAATTTTGCTTAATTGCGATTGAGCTTTATTCACTTCAGATTTTGCTTGAAGAACATCACTTTCAGAATTTAACTTTCCATCAAATAATTCCTGAGCTACTTTTAAGTTGTTTTTTGCGACAAGCAAATCACTTTTAGCATCTATAGATTGTTTTTCAAAATCAGCAACATCAGTACTTTTTATTGTCGCCAGAACTTGCCCTTTTTTTACGTAATCACCAAGTTCAACATTGACTTTCATAACATTTCCACCAACTAACGGATAAACGTCGATCATTTTATTGTTGTCAGCAGTAATTTTTCCGTAAAAACTAAGTTCGTTTTTAAGAGGTTGCATTTCTGCGTTTGCTGTTGTAGTAGTTTTTAGCATATCGTTGCTTAAAACAAAAGAAGTATTTGTTTCAGGATTTTCAACTTCTTTCTTGCAGCTCGTGAGAGATAAACTTACAATTGCGATTCCTAGGAATAATATATGTTTCATTTTTCTATATTTTTTTTAAAATAAATCTTTGTTGATAGTACTGTTTAATTCTTCGCCCGCTATTACCACTTTTTTCTTCAATTCATTTAATTGAATAATGGCTTGATTGTAGCTTTCCATAAAATCGGTAAATTCTAAAAGGCTTACATTTCGCTTCTGAAAATTGGTTAGCATACCGTTGTAAACTGCTTCAAAATCTGAATTTACAGTTGGTTTAATTACAGAATAATTTTGTCTGGATTCATCCCATTTTGTCCATGCAGAAGTAATTTCGGTTTGAAGTTGCAACTCAAAATTCTGCTTTTCAACTTTTGATTGTTCCAAAATAGTTTGAGCATATTTGATATTCCCTTTGTTTTTATTCCAAAGCGGTAACGGAATTGCAACATTAAGATTTGCCTCATTATTAAAAGCACCACTTCTTTGATCGTAATTTGCTCCTACAGTAATGTCAGGAATAGCAAGTGATTTTTGCAGTTTTACATTCAGTTCATTCGCATCAATTTCTTTTTGTTTAGCTAAATAATCTGGTCGGTTAGCAATGGCTTGTTCTTCAAAGCTTTTAAGATCAAAATCAATTACCTTTAAATATTTGTTTGAATCATCTGCGCTAACAACAGGAACTACGTTTTCAGTTTCGTTCAGAAGAAGTTTTAAATTGGCTTGTTCTTCAATGTTATCATTAATTACTTCTAAGCGCTCATTTTTAAAATTAAGATACAACGACTGTAAACGCACAACATCTTTTAATGGAATATTTCCTTTTTGTGCCTGAATAGAATAAGAATTAATCAGGTTTTCGATGTGAGCCAATTGCTTATCTGTATTTTCAAGATTTTTAGAATTGTAATACACAGTGAAAAAACTTTTACGCAATTGAAATTTTAAAGTACGCAATAAGTCATTAAATTGAAGTTCTGCCAATTGCGCATTAGATTGAGCAAGTTTTATTTCATTGCGTTTTTTACCGCCAAGATAAATAAGTTGCTCAATGCCAAAGACTTTCTGACCCTGTTTGCCAACATCAAAAAACTTATCTCTTTCTGGGTTATAGGCATTCAATTCGGCACTTATTACCGGATTATCCCAAATACGAGCTTGGATGGTTAAGGCTTTTGAAGCATCGATGTTGTATTGCGATGCCAGTAAAAATAAATTCTTTTTTAAGAATTGGCTTTCACAGTCTTGAAGAGTGACTGTTTTTTGTGCTATTGCAGTCTGACTTAAAACTGCAAACAACAGCAATGCGAATAACTTTTTCATTGTATTAATTTAGGATTATACAAATATGCTATCAACAGGCTTTAGGGGAGCTTAAAATCTACCTTAAAAATAGCTTAAAAAAGTTTATAAATCGAAAAATAACTGAAATAAATTCGTGTTAATATTTGGAGTTGAGTAGGTTATATTTGCACTATGCGCACTCAGAATACGATGAACGATTCTTAAGCCAAGTCCAAAACCTGAAGTTTTTTTTGAGTTTTGTCCACGCATAAAAGGTTCAAAAAGATTTTTCTGTTCCTCTTCGCTTAGCGTATTTCCTGTATTTGAAACGGAAATTATAAGATGGTAATGATCAGTGCTTATTTTTACTTTTGCCTGCTTATCATCTGAATAAATGTAGGCATTCTTTAATATGTTGGTTAAAGCAATTTCTAAAAGATTTCTATTTCCTTTTATTTCTAAGGCAGTATCCAAATCATCGCTTTCTTCCATTTCAAAAAGAATAACAAAATCAGGAAACGTTTTATTGATTTTTTCGATAGAAGAAAATAAAATTTCATCCAAACGCTGAATTTCGTTGTTCTCAGTGTTTCTATTGTCAATTTTTGAAAGAATAAGCAACGAAGTAATCAGTTCGCCTAAATGATTGACATCGGCTAATATGTTACTTAAGAAAGTTTTATTTTTAGGTTTAATATCAGGATCAGCAATAGCGTTTTCAATCTGAGAAGTCATTCTAGAAAGCGGTGTCCTTAATTCATGTGAGGCATGAGCTGTAAATTCTTTCTGTTTTTGGTACGAAAGTTCAATTCGATCCATCATGAAATTAAACTCATCAGCAAGTAAATCCACTTCGTTTTTAGTGTTTTTAGATGCAACTCTGGCGTCAAGATTGTTTTCGTTAATGTTTTTTATTTTCTGATGAAAGGCATTCAACGGATTCATCGCCTTTTTTACTGCGAAAGAAGTAATAACCCAGCATAAACAAGTAAAAAAGATGTAAGATATAATTAAAGTATAGCGAAGAAAAAGCAGTTTCTTTTTGCCATAATCATCAGTTGCTGATATTAAAGCATAAAAATCCTTGTCGTTTGTATCATAAAAAACGCCATAAACCTCATAATCTCCTTGCTGTTTAAAAAAGGTTTTGTTTTTCTTTAAATATTTTAAATCATCAACAGACCAATTAATTTTAGCATCATCAATACTGCTGTAAATCAATTTATAATTAGAATCAAAAACTAATGTTTTCTCATCGTATAATTTATTGATAGAATTTTGGTCAATGATTTTTAGAAGCTGATTATCGACTTGCTTTACATTCACTAACAGTTTTATGTTAGACAATGCTTTGACTTCTAAACGGTCACGAAATTCTTCTTTTCTATAATTAGAATACAAAACAAATATCACAGTAGATGCCAACCCAAAAAGGATGGTAAACAGTAAACTGACTAAAAGTGATATTCGGTTTTTTAATGTCATTCTTGATCGCTTAGGTAATAGCCGTAGCCGACTTTGGTACGAATAAGTTTTATTTCGTGATCCTTGTCAATTTTCTTTCTTAAAAAATTAATATAAACTTCAATTGTATTCTGATTGGTTTCAATATGGTAATCCCAAAGTTTTTCAGCAATAAATTGTTTCGAAAGCACTTTTCCTTTGGCATGAGCCAAAATTAAAATCAGTTTAAACTCTTTTGGAGTAAGTTTAATTTCTTCACCAGATCTAAAAACTTTCATTTCTTCTTCAAAAATTTCCAAATCGTTTATCGCGATTTTGCTTTCTACCTGTTGCGGAACTTCTTTTCGTCTTAAAAGAGATTGTACTCTTGCGTATAATTCTTCAAAATGAAATGGTTTCACCAAATAATCATCTGCGCCATTATCAAAAGAAGATAATTTGTCTTCGATTTCGCTAAAAGCAGTCAACATTATAATTGGCGTTTTGTTGTCAATTTTACGAATGTCTTTGCAAACCTCTATTCCGTTTGTTCCAGGAACATTGATATCCAAAATGATCAAATCATATTCGTATGGAAAATACTTTTTCAGCAATAAAGAACCATCATAATAAGGAATACACTCGAACTTCTTTGAGGTAAAGAATGCTGAAATTTCTTTAGATAAAGTAAAATCGTCTTCGAGCAGTAATATTTTCATTCTTGGAGAAATTTATAAATTCGGCCATTTCAAGAAACAGCCGAATTTGGTATGATATAATTTTTAGTTGAAATAAGAGAACGTTTCATTGTTCTCAATTTTCAGTAATGACTCATAAATCAATTGAATAACATTTTCAACATCATCTCTATGAACCATTTCTACAGTTGTATGCATGTAACGTAGCGGAAGCGAAATCAATGCAGAAGGAACACCGCCATTACTGTAAGCAAAAGCATCGGTATCTGTTCCTGTCGCACGTGAAGTAGCATGTCTCTGAAAAGGAATTTTATTCTCTGAAGCAGTGTCAACGATTAAATCACGTAATTTATTCTGAATTGCAGGAGAATAACCAATAACAGGACCTTTCCCCATTTTAAGATCGCCTTCTACTTTTTTATCAATCATTGGAGTAGTGGTGTCGTGACAAACATCAGTAACAATTGCAACATTTGGTTTTATTCTATGTGAAATCATTTCAGCTCCGCGAAGACCAATTTCTTCTTGAACAGAATTTACGATATACAAACCAAAAGGAAGTTTTTTATTGTTTTCTTTTAACAAACGAGCCACTTCAGCAATCATGAAACCGCCCATTCTATTATCGATAGCACGGCAGACAAATTTATTTTCGTTTAAAATCATAAACTCGTCAGGATAAGTAATCACGCATCCAACATGAACACCCAAAGCTTCAACTTGTTCTTTGTTTTCGCAACCCAAATCAATAAAGATATTACTCAATTTAGGAATTTCTTCTTTATCACGCAAACGCGTATGAATTGCTGGCCATCCAAAAACACCTTTAACAATTCCGTTTTTAGTATGAATGTTTACTCTTTTAGAAGGAGCAATCTGATGATCAGAACCACCATTTCTGATAACATATATTAAACCATCTTCCGTAATATAATTTACATACCACGAAATTTCATCAGCATGTCCTTCAATTACAACTTTATAAGGGGCATCAGGATTGATTACACCCACAGCAGTTCCGTAAGTATCAGTTATAAAAGTATCAACATAAGGTTTTAAATAATCCATCCAAAGTTTCTGGCCTTCACTTTCGTAACCAGTAGGAGAAGCATTATTTAGGTAGCTTTCTAAGAACGCTATAGAAGTATCATTTAAGATAGAATTTGTACTCATAAAAATATTTTTCCGCTAAAATATAAATTTGGTATCAGAGTTGTGTATAAATATATAATTTTACACTTAAATTATGATTCAATGAGACTAACCACCTTTTTATTTTTACTCTTAGTTTGTTTTTCTTCCAAAGCCCAAGTCACTCCTAAAGAGAATGAGCAAATGGGATATATATTAACAGAAAAGGATTCCATTCTTGGCGATACTATTCAACTCCCAGAAATAATTATTTCAAAAGGGCAGAAGATGAGTCCAGAAGAAATGAAGCAATTTCAAATTCTTCAAAACAGAGTATATAAAGTATATCCATACGCTAAACTAGCAGCTGAAAGATTAACTGCATTAAACAACGGAATGGCGCGTCTAAAAACCAGTCGCGAGAAAAAGAAGTATTTTAAGATTGTAGAAGATTATCTAAATAATGAATTCGAAGAAAGACTTAAAAAACTTTCTAGAAAACAAGGGCAGATCTTAGTAAAACTAGTTCATCGCCAAACAGGAATCACGACGTACGAACTTATAAAAACACTGAAAAGCGGTTTCAAAGCCTTTGTGTCTAATACAACTGCGAATTTGTTTGATATTAGTTTAAAAGAAGAATACAAGCCATACGATGTAAACGAAGACTATTTAATAGAAACAATCTTGGTTAGAGCATTTGAATCTGGGCGATTGGTAAGTCAAAAACCAGCTAATCCTGTAGATTATGAAGATCTAGCAGAAAAATGGCAACACAAAGCAAAAGAGCTAAACAAGAAATAATTCTACATATATATTATAGTATACAAACCCGACAGTTTTTCAAAAGCTGTCGGGTTATTTTTTGATATACATATTATATAAGTGTAATTTGTCTGGCAGAGCGGAGCCGAAGCTCTTCGAGTTTTGCAATTTGGAAGAATTATAATTTTTGATTTAGGAGCTATTTCCCGCTATTCGCTCCAATCTTTTCATGGCGAACCCCGCCATAAAAAGGATTTCCGCTTCTATCGGGGCTAGGGGATCGGTCTTCGGAAGAGGATTTTCGGGTGAAAGGAAGCTCTGGCAAGCATAAGAAATCATCAAAAAACGCAACCAAAGGCTAAAAATCCAATAGAAAAGGAGAGATGAAGCCCCCGAAAAACAGCAAAAACATACCGTCTTAAAGAAAAACCTTACGCAAACTGAAAAAACATGAAAACGTAAAGAATATGTTGCCAGCGAGTTAAGAAATAGTTTTGAAAAAGAATGAAAAAAGGGCGGGAAAAGTGTTGGAAAAGCGGAAAAAGGTTCTACTTTTGCACCCGCAACAGCGAAA